>CAYJAE010000162.1:0-1032 GCA_964368105.1 uncultured Staphylococcaceae bacterium | reverse complement strand
ACAGGCGGATACGTCTCCCACACTAAAGTTATTAATTCACGGTTAGAATCATTTGTTTCAGGAACAGAAAACTGGTTCCAACTTGTTAACGCCTCCGCTGCAGTCCCGCAACTTTCAGCGCTTGGTCAAGGACTCTTACCAAATTACGGTAGTAATACCATTGGACGGACCGTAAATATTAATGGTACTCCAGTCTTTCAGTTTAACCTCATTAGTGTTTTAAAAGCTGGCTCAGTCGCCGGACCCACCTCAACTCCAATTCGTGGTACTTTCGTCTTTGATGAAGATACCGCGCTTGATTTAGAAGGACCGTTTATGCAAGCAACATCCATGTTCCCACTTGCCGCTCCTCGTTTCCAATCTTCAGGTGGACAAGTCGCACTATTTGATGGTTCAAAACTCATTGGCGCAGACGGACAACCAATCCCGCCATACCCAATGACCCAAACTAATTACTTTACTGGCGATTATATGAATCTTTACTTAAATACCGGTGGCACTGGCTTTATGGGCCTTGTCTTTGGTCTTGCAACACCAGAAATTTAAAGAAAAAAACCGCAAGCAAAAAAGACGCTTTAACCAGCGTCTTTTTTACTATTTACTTTTTATAAGCTTTTATTACGTTGACTAAACCAATGAAGATAAAGACTGTTCCAATAAATAATAAGAAACCAAAAAAGATATAAAGCATTCCTGATTCATTCATACAACCAGGAGAGGCATTACATATTCTGTTACTTTCGTTTTGTTTAACAATTAGAATAGTGGTTATTATGTCAATTGCCGCGCCAAAGCCTAAAATAATAAAAGAAATAACCTTATTTGGTTTTTTTCTTCTCTTTATTACCCCAGAGCCAAAACTAAAAAGAAGAATTACCCCTAATAGTAATAATGGTAGCAAGTACTTCATTGTTCGGGCCATATTATTCTTCCTTTGTTTTACTTGTTTAGTATAGCAAAAAAAGAAGTTAAGTAGTAGAATATCCGAAATTAAAATAGTGGTTGAATAATAATTAAAGGTTCTCTTTATAT
>CAYJAE010000161.1:0-1079 GCA_964368105.1 uncultured Staphylococcaceae bacterium | reverse complement strand
GTTTCAAAACTGTCAACAATTCCATCAGTAAACATGAAAACAATATCCCCAGCAGACAAAACAACTCTTTCACTAATTGGTTTTATTTGCCGAACAATTCCAACTGGCAAACTTTCACATTTTATTTTTGTTATTCCATCAACATGTTTAATAAAGCCATTACTTGCTCCAAGTTTAACAAAATCAGCAATGCCACATTTTAAATCCAACACGCAAATGTCAAGAGCCGAAAAAGTTTCGTTTGGATTGCCAATGCTTAACAAGTTGTTTACACTTGTTAAAATTATTTCGTTATCAAAACCCGCCTTATAAAAATTTTCCAAAAGTCCAACGGCAAGTGATGAAGAATTTTCAGCAACCTCTCCACTACCCATTCCATCACAAAGTGCCATCATAAATTTGTCATTTTCAATTCTTGTTAAACTGTATGTGTCTCCACTTATCTCTTGACCGCTTTTGTTTTGTCCAGCAGTGCCAAAAATTATGTCAAAACGGGGAGAATTTTTAAGTTCAACAATGCTCCAACCGCCCATTACGGCAGGATTAATGTTGGACACAACCATTTGATGACCCAAAATTTTTGTCAACAACTTTGGAATTTTTGCTTTTTGACTGTCTTCATTTTTCACAACTAATGAAACATTTAAAATGCTTGGGTTTTGCTCATAGATAATTGCTTCACTGCAAACAATGTTGTTGTAGGTTAATTCATTTACAATTTTGCCTTCTCTTGCGTTGTCAAATATCACATTTTTTCCCACTTCATCAGACAAACTTCTCATTATTTTTGAAATGCCAGTTAACTGTTCGGCAATTAAAACTTTACTTGCATCAAGATTATTCAAAAGTCCAGCATATTGTTTGTATTGTTCGGTTGCGTTGTTAATAATGGAAACAAGTGCGTTAATGTTTGTGTATTGTGAAGTAATAAATGGCGGAATATCCAAAAGTGTAATATGATTTCTTTCAAGAGCAATTGAAATCAAATCAAGCAAAACTGCATCTAATTCTTTGTCAAATGCTTTTAATTTGCTTCTTGAATCAGAACAATAAACCGAAAATTTTTCTTTGACTTCCGC
>CAYJAE010000160.1:0-1096 GCA_964368105.1 uncultured Staphylococcaceae bacterium | reverse complement strand
AAATAAATGACAACAGGATTAGTTTGGGCGCTCATTGGTGCAGCGCTTGCCGCAGGACTTGCGGGTGTCGGAAGTGCGATGGGCGTCACACTTGCTGGTAAAGCCGGGGCCGGCGTTATTAGTGAAAAGCCAGAATTATTTGGCAAGGTTTTAATTTTACAAGCCTTACCAGGTACGCAAGGAATTTACGGCTTCTTAGTCGCAATTCTTATTATGGTAAAAATTGGGATGCTTGGTGGAGCACCTGCTGCTATCTCAACTGAAGCCGGTTTAGGACTTTTTGCTGCCGGGTTACCAATTGCTATTGGTGGACTTTTATCTGGTATTTATCAAGGGAAAATGGCTGCTGCTGCGATTACAATGACCGCCAAAAAACCAGCGTTATCTGCGCGTGGAATTACAATGACGGCGATTGTTGAAACATATGCGATTTTAGCCTTACTCGTAAGCGTTCTCATGTACGTTGCCGTTCCAGTATAGTGAGGCAATCATGAAAAAGCCGATTTACGAAAGAATAATAAGTGAAGCTGAAGCTGAAGCAAATGCGATTTTGCGCGAGGCAGAACTTTCCGCTAAAGCACTAATTAGTAAGGGAAAAGAATTGCTTGTAGAAGAAAAGCGCCAAGAATTAGTAGAAGGTGAAGCAAATAGTAAGGCCCGCGTCAAAAATTATCAAGAGCGTGAAGAAAAGAGTCTTATTAATTTTCAAGAACAAACCCGTCAACAATTAGTGGTTGATGTCTTTAGTGAAGTGCGGGAAAAACTAGCCAGTCTTGAAGGAAAAGAACTTTTAAACTTTGTCGTCTCTTTAATTAAGAAAGAAAATGTTAGTGGAGAAGAGATTTTTCATGTTTCTAAAAGAAATATTGAAAAGTACACTAAAGCATTGGGCAAAAAATTAGAACATCTTAATAGTCTTGATGCACATTACAATTTTACTATTAGTGCGGAACCAACCTATATTGAAGAAGGGTTTTTATTAGCGGGTAAAGCTTTTGATTTAGTGTTCGACTTTGCTGAAATAGTTGATCAATACCAAAAAGAAAATGAACAAAGGATTTATAACGAATTATTTAAGAATGAGTAAAGAATTTAA
>CAYJAE010000159.1:0-1108 GCA_964368105.1 uncultured Staphylococcaceae bacterium | reverse complement strand
ACTTTTCAACGAGCGATTGAAGAAAAGTGGCTCACTTTTAGATTAGCGTTTACAAATGTCTCAATTTCTTTGTCAATAGTTAAAGATTTATTGTACATTTCATCTTTTATTACATAAAGATCTTCGTCGGTTAATAATCCTTCGTCATAGGCTTCCCTAAAACCATAAAACGTTCCGCGTCTGATGGGCTTTTCATTACTAACAACTTTTATTGTTTTAGTTTGTACAACATCCGGAAATTCACCAAATCTTACGACAAGATCAGCTGCGCCTTCTGCAAGAGCTGTAATTGTCAGTGTTTGTTCATTGAAAGATAAAACTTTTTCATTAGTGACTGAAAATACAAAAAGTGGGCCATCATATCTTTTACAATTAGTAGCTAAGTAAATACTTTGTGATTCACCAATTTTCATAACCTCGTTTTCAATTATATACTCAAAATTCTCACAGTTTCCTTTGTTGAAATCTCGGCATGATGTAAGAGACAATAGGGGTAATGTTAACATTAAGATTATAAATTTTTTTAGTTCCATATTATTACCTTTTAAATTCCTATCCTGTTATTTAAACTAATTTAATAATCATTTTGTGACGAAGAATACAATAATCTCTTAAATTCTTTAAAAACATTAGCGGTGGTTTTTGGACAAAAACCATTGCGTCCACCTCGATAATACCATTTTACACGAAAACAAAGTTTTTGAAATACATAATTTACACTAAATCAACATTTATAATAATAGGATTTTACACCTGATCATATTTTTTCAATTTGCATTATTTGTTTTTAATCCAGTTTAATTGAAGCTAATAATAATTTACGAACAACAATAATTTAATCGGATCTTGACTATTACCTTCTTGATTTTTCATAATAATCTATTCAAAATTTGTTAATAAACAACGTTATTTACTGTATTTTAAGTAGCATTCAATTTCAATCTACGTCAAATCTACGTCAGAGAATAAAAAAAGCGCATAGAATGCGACTTTTTCGGGATATGGTGCCCCCTGCCAGGATGGTGTCACTCATTTTACCACACTTTACTACATCTTATTTCATCTTATTCTGTCTTATTTCATCACTTTTGAGAGTGCGATATTTTAC
>CAYJAE010000158.1:0-1153 GCA_964368105.1 uncultured Staphylococcaceae bacterium | reverse complement strand
AGTGCCACTCCAGTTGTATTTCGGCTCTCATTTATCTTAGTGCCAAAATCAGCGCTGTCAATTTGACCATTATTGTACATGTTTTCCAATGCGGTATATTTAACATAGACATCGATCTTTGCGCCTTCGCCACGTAAACTACCATATCCCGCTGTACCTGTACCAGCATAGTCAGTAATTTCATTACCGCCAAGGTCGCCCTCGATGTTCCACTTATTTATAAAGTTTGCTTCAATTGCCGGGAAAGCATTATAACCATTTTCTTCGCTAGGACTGCATGTTAAGTAACCTTCAAGTACTTTTCCGATGAATTCTGGTATAAGTCTATCGCTGGCTACGCCCTTTGATACGCTCCATACATTACCTTCTTCAATATGATTAACTTTCCAAACTTTACTGTTATCACCAACGCTATAAGTTCCTGCAGAAATGACGAGTTCTAGTTTTATATTGCTGAAAACAACTAAATCAATGTTTGGATTACCATTAAAGGCAGAAATGGGCATGTCATAGTAGGCAAACCAACGTCCTGAATTCTTTGGTACAGCATGAGTTGCGAGTATATAATCAGTTGGTTGATAATAAGTTTCACCAATTTTCATGGTGAATTGGTAACCACTATCATAATGACCGGAACGATCAAGCCAAATTCTTACTTTACTATTGTTAATACCCTCATCAGTTTTTGTAAAGGTTGGTAGCGGTGGAAGTGGTGGTTCGGGATCATTTTCAAGACCCTCTACTGTTATCCAGTTACCTGCGTCCCAGCCTACAACTTCATAAACATTGTTTACACCATCATATGTTAAATCGCCAGTTTGTGTCCATTTGTTACCCCACCCGAGGTCTTCACTAGCTGGATTCATCCGAGTGAAAATAACCTTACTATGAACTTTCCCGGCTGGCAATTGAACCACATAATACGGACCATCATCAACCTTATTAAATTTGTACCAGTCGTCACCAGGTTCCCAAAAACGTGCCGCAAACCAAGCATTATCCGATAACCAGTTAGCGCTGGGCTTGAGGTACAACTTAACATTCTCGGTGATAGGAGCGGCTTCGGTTTTTACGACACTCTTGGTTTTTTGGAACGTAGCTCCAAAAATTCCAGCTAAAATAGCGGAAAGCACTAAAAATTTGCTAATTTTTC
>CAYJAE010000157.1:0-1199 GCA_964368105.1 uncultured Staphylococcaceae bacterium | reverse complement strand
ACAACCATAAATGAAGAATGCCTCTTTAGTATATGACAAATAATTATATAAATTCTCTTTAGATAAAGAACGTTTATCCTTTGCAAAATAATTTGAAACATTAATGGCACTGAATTTTTTTGAAGTTATTCCGAGTAAATATATGATGAAATTTTCAAATTGATTAACATTACGTATCTTATGTCTTTCTACTATGTCTTTGACTAAAATCGAATTGTATAAATCAATTAAAAGATTTCTTTTTTCATTTTCATTCTTAAAACTTTGAATCTGCGGGAGCCCCCCAAATTTAACGTATTCCACGAAAGCCTGGTCACTATTTTCGGGCTTTTGGTATTCAAGATATTCTTTAAAGGAAAAAGGGTAAACTTCCAAAGTCACATACCTACCGGTTAAATATGTTGATATTTCACTTGATAATAAATTTGCGTTTGAGCCTGTTAGATAAATATCAACGTCTTTTTCTAAAAATGAATTGATAACGTCTTCAAACTTTTCGACTTCTTGGATTTCATCTAAAAAAAGATAAGAAGGCGTGGTGGCAGTTAACTTATTGTTAATATAATTATAAAGTGCTTCCTTGTCTCGATATATTTTATTTTCATAGAGGTCCAACTTTAAGTAAATGATTTGGCTTTCCTTGACGCCACTTTTCAATAACTCGTCAATTACCTGAGTTAAAAGGATTGATTTTCCGGCTCTTCGAATTCCGGTGATAATTTTAATAATTTTGGTGTTAAATAATGGTCTTAGTTGTTTTAAATATTGTTCTCTAACGATCATTTTGTGAAAAAACCTCCTTTTCAAAGTTAATTTATCACATTCGTTCGTTATAATCAACCAAAAATCACTTTTTATGAGTGTTTGTCCGTTATAACCGACCAAAAATAGAAATTTGTATGATTTTGTTCGTTATAACCAGCCAGAAAATATACATAAATAAATATTCAAAGGAATTTTAAGAGCGCTCTTAAGAACGGAAGAAATTTGTGGACAGGATCAACTAATCGTAAAGTCCGGCAAAGTTCACCACTCTCGGACTCTAAGCAGCCATTAAAAAAAGCCGTAATTCGGCTCTTTGTTCATAATTTCGTCAGGATGTAAATAATATGATTCCAAGATTTGGAAGCTGGTTCACAATTGAATGGTCCCTCCGGTCAGACTCGAACTGACACATTATCACTAATATTGGATTTTGA
>CAYJAE010000156.1:0-1227 GCA_964368105.1 uncultured Staphylococcaceae bacterium | reverse complement strand
AGAAAATGAACAAAGGATTTATAACGAATTATTTAAGAATGAGTAAAGAATTTAACAAAGGGGTAATCGACGCTAAACTTTCAGAACTTTTAACTGAGAGCGATTTTACGGCTTTCATGAGCCTTAATGAAGCAGATAAACTCAACTTTTTTGTTAATCATAATTTAGTGAAGACTAATCTTGTTTCAAATTTTGAAGCAATGTGTGCTTATGCTTTAAGTGACTTAAAAGCTGAAATTAGTGAGTTTATTGGCGCAAAGCACTACTATGTTGATTATTTCTTTACTCGTGAAACTTCCAAAGCGGAATTCCGAGCATCGGCGGAAAGATTTAATAATACTTACGAACTCGCACTCAAAAATAATGATGAATGGTTTACTCTTTATTTAGATTTAAATCACGCAATCCTTAATTTGTTAACAATATTACGCGGAAATAGTCTAGGCAAGAGAAAAGAAGATATTGCAAATTACTTTTTGGTCCAAAGTTTTATGAGCGAAGAAGTTTTTACTGCTTTAACTAATGGTGAACGAAGTAGTGTTTTAAGTTATATCAAAACTATCTTTAATCTCGACATTGAAGCAAGTGCAACAAACCGTGTAATTGAAGAAAAACTTGACCAGTATTTACTTAGTAAATTAAAAGAGTTTGCTTATGAAACTGAGCTTGAACCAACCATAATCTATTACATTAAGATGAAGGAACATGAAATTTTGAAACTTCGAGCTATTTATTATACTAAGGAGGTAAGTGCATGGATGAATTAATCTTATTTAGTAACAAAAATGAAGCGAATCTCTTTCGTGCGATTGGCTTTCTTGTTCATATTATCCGCGAAGAAGAAGAGATTTTAGAAATCTTGCGGGAAACAAATATGGACGTAAAAGTTATTGCGTATGACCCAGCTTTTGAAACATTCTTTAACGCTTACAAGGGTAAACAAAAGGCATTATACCCATTATTTATTAGTTTGCCGTTGAGTGAAACAGATAGCGGCAAAGCTATTAGTCAAATGAAAGAAAATATTAGAAAATCAATTGGAATTGATCTTCTTTAAGAGGTAACATATGGAAAATATAGGAAAAATTGTTAAAGTTTCAGGCCCATTAGTAGTCGCTAGTGGAATGAAAAGTGCCCAAGTTTATGATGTTGTTTTAGTAGGAGAAAAACACATAATTGGCGAAATTATTGAAATCCGCAATGACTTAGCAAGTATTCAGGTTTACG
>CAYJAE010000155.1:0-1234 GCA_964368105.1 uncultured Staphylococcaceae bacterium | reverse complement strand
GAATTTTTATATCAACGAACGACATAGTGTCATCACCAACTTCATGTTTTGAACTAGTAAGATTAATGACCAATGATACGGTGAGCCCGTCAATACGGATCGCTGAGTATACCTTTTTAACTTTCTCGATTGAGTAATTATCGAGTAAGGAGTTAATGTTTGTGCGAAGACGCTTCAATGAGGTGTCAAGATTATGATAGGTGAACCTTTTGATTTGCAGATTTGATATACGTTCATAAACATCCAGTTTATTCTCAAGGTCGCTTTCATCTTCTAGAATCTTAGTATTGAAAGTAATTTCAGACTCGAGAGATTCCAAGAACGTTTTCCTTAGTGACGAGTAATAAGTAACAAGATCATTGAATTTCTTACTTAGCTCTTTAGTGATGGATTCAATTCCTTCAACTATTTTGCTATAACGATACATCCTTCGTTCACCATTGCTAATGGCTAATAGAACTGGTATCTCATACTTACCTTTAGGACGTTCTACTTTGTAGCGAAAATGCTTTTGTAACTCGACGGAGTAAAAATAATCGGATTCGGGGTTTACTATTTGAGGCTCACCACGATGATGATGCTTGGTGCGGCGATTTCTTTCAGTCTTGACCCACTCGAACATTTCGCGAGATATGATTCCTTGATGATTGTTTCTTACAAAATACTTGATGGAACCGCCATAAGCAGCGTTTCGATTTGTTTGTATTTCTTCCCGTCTCCGACCAAGAAGCGAATCTCCGCAGTACTTTTCATTGGTGAGGATATTCTCAATAGTAGAAGAGCGCCAGTAATCTCTTCCCGTTGGGGATTTGATATTCATAGAGTGGAGTCGTTTAATCATCTCTGCGTAGGATACTTTGTTGATATACCAATCATAAATTGATCTAACAACATCCGCGTCATTTGCGACGATTAGAAATTCATTATTGATAATTTTATAGCCATAGAGTCTAGTTGTGGTGTTGCCACCTTTGCTCATTTTCTTGCCGATGGACCAACGGATATTACTGGAGGTTTGCCGTGATTCTTCCTCGGCAACACCCGATAGGATGTTCAAAAGAAATTCATCAGCGAAATCCTTGGTTGAGATGTTTTCCTTTTCAAAATAGACACTTACACCGAGTCCACGTAGTTCCCGGATAATCTCTGGAATCTCAATGGCATTACGGCCAAACCGCGATACTGATTTGGTGATGATCATGTCTAACCCACCGACACGAGCCAAGTCCATCAT
>CAYJAE010000154.1:0-1251 GCA_964368105.1 uncultured Staphylococcaceae bacterium | reverse complement strand
CATTAGCATAATTATCATTCTTGCTATCTGGGGGGTTGATGTTCTTCCAGCTCTTGCTGGACTTGGTATTGTGGGTTTAGTCGTTGGTTTGGGAGCCCAAAAATTTATTCAAGACTTAATTGCAGGTTTCTTCATTATTTTTGAACATCACTATGATGTTGGAGATGTTATTGAAGTCGCTGGTTTTAAAGGCACTGTTACCGATATTGGGCTCAAAACAACAAGACTTAAAAATTGGCGAGGGGAAATTAAAGTATTGAATAATGGTGATATTAACACTTTCATTAATTATTCTAAAAATCCTTCAGTAGCAGTTGTTTCATTCAGTATCTCTTATAAAGAAGACATCAACAAAGCTATATCTGTTTTAAACGATGCTTTTCCATCTTTTCGTTCTAAACACAAAGAAGTGTTGCTTGAGGATCCAACTGTCTCTGGAGTGATGAATCTTGGCCCCAATGGTGTTGACCTTCGCATCACAGTCAAAACACTTAATGAACAGCATTATGGCATCGAAAGAGATTTGCGAAAACTCATTAAGGAAACACTTGAGGCAAATAATATTGAAATTCCTTATCCGCAAATTGTGATTCACCAAACAAAAAAATAAACTGATTTTAATTAAAACCAATCGACATTTTTCGTGATAATGTCCCCCTAAACAAACACCGAGACTATTCTTAATCTATCAAATGCCTGTGTAAAGTTTTTTTCTCCAACTGCCTTTTTTGTTTTAACAAGGCATAATATTGAAAAAGAGCATCCGAACAAGCAAGTATTAACTATTAACTGCCTTATTATTTATAAGTGTTTATTTAAAAGTTATCAATTACAAGTATAATACTAGTAATAAAATAGATAATTTTAAAAAAATATAAGAGGTAAGCATATGAATGATCGTTATCAACTTAACAAAGAATTAGCTCAAATGCTAAAGGGTGGCGTCATTATGGATGTCACTAGTGCCCAGCAAGCTAAAATTGCTCAAGAAGCTGGTGCTTGTGCGGTTATGGCATTAGAGAGAATTCCTGCTGACATCAGAGCGGCAGGGGGTGTTTCTCGAATGAGTGACCCAAAATTAATAAAAGAGATTCAAGCCGCTGTGACTATTCCTGTCATGGCAAAGGTAAGAATTGGACATTTTGTCGAGGCCCAAATTTTGGAAGCTTTAGAAATCGATTATATTGATGAAAGTGAAGTCTTATCACCTGCAGATAATGTTTATCATATCGACAAAACAAAGTTTGCCGT
>CAYJAE010000153.1:0-1273 GCA_964368105.1 uncultured Staphylococcaceae bacterium | reverse complement strand
GTTTCTTGGTAAATCTCGCACTTTCGTTAATTGGTAAGAAATTGACCTAACTGGGTGTTTCTGGGCGTTTCTGGGCGTCTGTGTCCGATTTTTAAGTTCGTATCTGGTGAGAGCGTGTTTAATTTAATTTCCAAACTTGGGCAAATTTCGAGCAGTAACTTCTGAACCAAACTCCGCCAATCACGCGTTCAGGTTCAAATACATAATCGTAACTAAAGTAGTCATCTGTAACGCCAACAATTATGTAATCATTGTAGGTGCCTAAATAATTATTAATTTGAATATTATAAAGAGTAACGTTTTCGCCCCGAGTTTGTAATTCGTTTAAATACGTTTTCTTGATTGCGGTTTCGGTTTCATTAGAAAGGTGCGCTGGAGTTTTAGGAATTGGTACAAACAAATCACATTCTGAGTGATCGTGTGCGATGGTTTCTTCAAAGTAATAGTAAGCAATATTTTCTAAGTTATCACTTGTTAAGAAGCCGTTAGTATAGGCTTCCTCAAGATCATAGAAAATGCCGTATTGTTCAGTGTTATTTATCCCATTGCTGTTTGTTCCGCAAGATGTAATAGATAATGTAAAAAACGAAAATAGTATAAATAACAACCTAGTTTTTCTATCTTTTTTGTTTCCCATAATAGTTCCATTTCCTAATTTCATTGTATCATATACCGTACATATTGGTAGAATTTTTCTTCTATCGTTAAAATGTCGACATTGTCGAGTTTTTAAATTTGTTGCTTTTTATACTTTAGAAGATTTATTGCTTATAAGAGCAATAAAAAAAACATCTTGAACCAAATTCCGAGAAATCGTTTCAAAATGTCAATTTTTTCATGGTGCCAACGATACACATAAAGGCGCGGGTTTTTTAGCCAAAAACGTTAACTACTAAAATTATGACCTAACTGGGCGTATCTGGGCGTTTCTGGTCTTCTGTATACCCATTTTAAATTCGTGTCTGGTAGGGGAGTGTTTAATTACACATAATTTGTTGCGTCCCACAAAATCAATATTTTTTACTTATTTTTTATTATATATCTTTAAGCCAAACTATAGGACCGGGCAAGCCGTACTCAAACTCTACTCCGCCAATTTCTTCTAAGATTCCTAAGGTAGGATAATGTTCATTCGCATGAACGATAACAATAACATAACTGCCATTATATTCACCATAATAATTAATGATAATTATATCTTCGTAAGTGATTCCACTTTCTCTCCACACTTCTATCCCTTGTAAAACAGCATAATGATCTTTTTTGATTAATG
>CAYJAE010000152.1:0-1278 GCA_964368105.1 uncultured Staphylococcaceae bacterium | reverse complement strand
GAAGTATTTTATCACCAACTGATTTTTATGATGAAATAATTAAGGAAGATTTTAATGAAAAGTTTGTACCGCGAAAGTTTGAAAAAATAGCTAAAGAGTATTTGATTAGGGAAAATAAGAAAGGGAATATAAAACCTTTCCTATTAGAGGTTGGTAAATATTGGTATGATAACCCTATCGCAAAAGTCAATGGTGAATTTGATTTGGTCACTCGTGATAAAAAAGGGTTTGTGGTCTATGAAGTTAAGTATTCAAACAGTAAAATATCCGAAGCAATCGCTACCAAACTCAAACATCAATTAGAAATATGCAATGTCGACTATTATAATGTAGGGTTTTTTTCAAAGGCAGGATTTGACTTGCGTAATGAAGACAATTACCATTTAATTACGTTGGAGATGTTATATCAAATAGGTAGCGATTACCAAAATAATAATAATCGGAGGTGAATTACGTGAAAAAGTATTATACGCAAATAATTATTGGACAAATGTTGTGGATTTCCGCAGCAATTATTGCTGTTTTCTCAATTACATTCGGTTTCTTAGTTGATAGTGAAGTTTTTTATCTTCTTTTCTTGTCATTATTTTTTATTGCTTTTGGGTTTATGGGTTTTATTAATTGGGTTGGCATCAGTGATGAGCAAATAAAAATAAATTTTGTGCGAAGTAAAGTTACCCATCCGTTAAATAATATAACAAGTATTCGGATTTATTCAGGAAAAGGTCGATATAGAACACAACAAATAGTTATAACTTTTGGCGTGA
This sequence comes from uncultured Staphylococcaceae bacterium, assembly GCA_964368105.1. Taxonomy (GTDB): domain Bacteria; phylum Bacillota_I; class Bacilli_A; order RFN20; family CAG-826; genus UBA1361. The sequence goes on along the minus strand of CAYJAE010000152.1, from coordinate 511 downwards.
AACCCAATGTAGATAATAAAGTTTCACTATTTGAATTAGCTAAATATTGTAAAAACGAAAACATAGATTTATATTTCATTGGTTATAACAAAAAGATGATTCAACAATTTAAAGACTATGGCTTGGCAATAATTGAAATTTAAATAAATGAAATGATTGCAGCAACATCAAAATAATATTATCAAAACATTAATGTATATTATAATTTGAAGATTAACAATGCTATAAAAAGACCATTAACAAAATAAAGTGGTTCGTTTAGAGCACGGCTTGGACCACCATCCAAAAAACAAGCGAATCACTAATTGTGGTTCCTTTTTTTATTGTCTGAATTTGCATTGATAATTACTACAAGATAAGAAGTGTCAAAACTATCATTGAAATTTTATGAAATTGTCAATGTGGAATTGACTAAAACACTAAGTTGAAAATGACTAAAACACTAAGTTGAAAATGACAAAATTACTAAGTTGATATTGACAAAATTGGTTATTTATAATATATTAATAAC
>CAYJAE010000151.1:0-1301 GCA_964368105.1 uncultured Staphylococcaceae bacterium | reverse complement strand
CTCTTTTAGATATTTGTGTTCATGCTCTTTCACAATCATATATTTATGATTTCAAAAATTTGTCACTTTGTTTAAAAATCGCATTTTTCTCCTGCTAAATTATTATGAAGACAAATATAGATATTTGTTTATCAATATTTCAAAAAATAAGGAGAATAATATGGACTATGATTTAGCAGATTTAATTGAACGCATTGAAGCATGCATGAAAACAATACGAAAATTTCCATGCATTTTTAAGGTTCAAATCGAAGAGTTGGAAGAGGAGTTGATTCTCTATGAAGACATATTACAGTATTCGGATAATTTAGGATTTATCAACCTAGAAAAAGCATTGTTGGATTATCTAGCCACCTTGTCATTCATTCATTACTCGAAGTACCTTTTAAAAAGGAATGAGGCTTTAGAAGTTACTCTTGCGGGAAAGTCAATGGATGGAAGATACATCATAATGCAAGCCACGAGTATAGATGACGAAGACCATCCTCAGTACATAGTTTTAAGTTATGAGTTAGAAGGCTTTATAAAGGGGCTGGACGCAATTGCAGCCAACAAAATCGTCGACATACTTACTGCAAACTCGTCAACTGATGCCAAACTGATAAAAGCAGTTACAATTCACTACTTACAAGATGTTTCAAGTTATAAGATTATCGAACATCCATACTCGTTAGTAGAAAGCAAAAAAAGAAAACCTATCTTTGAAAATCTTAAAGAATACGACAGTACTAAGGGATATTTATCTTCATACGCAAAAAGGAGAACAAAATAATGAGATTAAATGACACTTTGGATGCAGGAATTATCAGAACTATCAGACTCAAACTCATGCTAAGTCAAAAAGATTTTGCAAAACGCTTGGGAGTCTCTGTCACTACAGAAAATCGGTGGGAGAGAGGACACCATACTCCATCATATAAAAAACAAAGAGAAATTAGACGTTTATATCGGCTTATTGAAAGTTATCCAAGTCGTTTTCTATAATGCGGTGACACAACAACATCGAAGTGGAGTCAATAAAAAGAAAATTATCGATATTGATTGCGACATGAGGGTGAGATACTATGATAGTCATAAGGCTCTCACTGTGTAGAAGTACAGCATCACACATCCTATATAGCACACAGGAAATTGAGCCTTATAATAGGGCTCTTTTCTTATTTTAGGCACCTATTAGAACACTAGTTTAGCCTCATAGGTACACATTTATTGGCATTCATCCACGCTGGATATTCAAAAACAATGTGAGGCTGGGGATTGTGTGTACTAAAGAGGATGGCCAGCGTGGAAGAATGACACGA
>CAYJAE010000150.1:0-1325 GCA_964368105.1 uncultured Staphylococcaceae bacterium | reverse complement strand
GTTAAGGCGGCGCTGTGTGTGGGAATATTTAATTTTGCGGCGTCTACAAGATAATACCAAAAGGCGTCAAGCTTACGACTTGCGGCTATTTTTGAATTTAGTTGACGCATTGAACCAGCAGCGGCGTTACGTGGATTAGCAAATAGCGGTTCATCCGCTTTTTGCCGCTCTTCGTTTAGGGCCATCCACGAGGCTTTTGGCATAAAGACTTCGCCGCGTACTTCAAGCGAATGCTTTTCACTTAAATGGAGCGGAATACTTTTAATAGTGATAATGTTTGAAGTAACGTCTTCACCGACTTCCCCGTCACCCCGGGTTACGCCGTAACTTAGTTGTCCGTCCTGGTAAGTTAAGCTCATAGCAAGGCCATCAATCTTAAGTTCGACAACATAATCAACAATTGAAAGACTCGTAGAACTGCGCACTTTACGGTCAAAATCGCGCAGGTCATCATTATTAAAGGCATTAGCGAGTGATAACATATTCGCTTTATGTTTTATTTTTTTAAATTCACTAGCGACAAATCCGCCGACTCTTTGGCTTGGACTATGTGCGTCTTTAAAAGAAGGATGCTCTTCTTCAAGCGCCATTAATTCTTGCATTAAACTGTCATAAACTGCGTCACTCACACTTGCGTTATTTAACACATAGTATTCGTAGTTATACTTATTTAATTCACTTCTTAAATATTCAATTCGAGCTTTAATATCCATAAATTACTCCTAAACCTTAGTAATAAACTTGTTCGGAACTTTGAGTTTCTTAACTTCTTCATTCGCAAATCGAACAGTAATAATTGCGGAAGACGGGTCAATAGCAATAACGAGGCCACTACCAAATGAGGTGTGTTCCACGACGTCATTGACGGCATATGGGAAGTCGCCACTATAATCAAAATCAAAGAAGTTCCGGTTATATTGTGGAACGTCACTATTCTCTTTATATTCTGGTTTCTTAGGTTCACGTCTTGGGGTTCCGTATTTTTCTTCGTATGGTTTAAAGCGAGGCGCGCTTAAGCCGGCTTCACCAATAAAGGAAGAAGCAATCCCGTTATCGTGACTAATAAAGCTATAGCCATTATGGAAAGAAACGAAAAGTCGCTTTTTAGCCCGTGTTAATGCAACATAAGCGAGGCGCCGCTCTTCTTCCATCCCTTTATTGCCGCTTTCCATCACTGCCCGGTGATTTGGAAAAACACCTTCGTTCATGCCAATGAGGAAAATATATTCGTATTCAAGACCTTTAGCCATATGTACCGTCATAAGGGTGACAAATTCACCATTACGGACATCATCTTGACTACTATGAAGCGCAACGTTTTCAAG
>CAYJAE010000149.1:0-1326 GCA_964368105.1 uncultured Staphylococcaceae bacterium | reverse complement strand
CGCGCTTTAAGAAAACAGTCTTTACGCGTTACGGCTACGAAAAAGGAGCGGAAGTGCTCTCAGTTGTTTACGAATCATTTAATCCACTGGCTAAAACTCACCCACAATCAGTTTATGGTTACGACTATAACGAAAACTTTTTAATCTTCTTACCGAAAGTTGATTTAGAAGCTGTTAATAAGTATATTGCTGAACTCACGAAAATTATTAATGAAAAACTAAACGCTACTAAAAACGAAGTAAAGTTTGCGAGTGACTTTGGTGTTAGTTTTACGAATCAAGATGAGGAAAAAGAAAAAGTAAGTACTACCTCCTTACTCCAACGGGCCTTAATTGCCGCAGATCACGGGCGGATTGAAAATGAACTCGGCGGAACAACGGTTTACGACCCAAAAATGTTTGAGAAAAATAAGCGAAATGTTCAACTAGGTTTAGAGATGGAACACGGTCTTGAATTGTCACAATTTAAACTCCACTTCCAACCAAAATTCGATTTAAAATTAGGACGCTTTGCCGGTAGTGAAGCATTAGTGCGGTGGCAACATCCGGAATTAGGATTACTCTCCCCAGCAAGCTTTATTCTTTTTGCCGAACAAAGTGACTTAATTATTAAGCTTGACCATTACGTTATTGAAAGTGTTTGTAAGCAACTTGATGAGTGGCGTGGTCAAGTTGGCCGGCTCTTACCGGTTTCAATTAATATTTCAAAACGGACGCTTTTTACCGGAAATATTCTCAATCACATTATCAATGTAACGGAAAAATATAATATTAATCCAATGCTCCTTGAAATTGAAATTGTTGAATCGCCTTCCCTTCAAGATATCCTTTTACTCCTTTCGATTGTTAAGAAGTTTAAGAATTTAAAAATTAAAATTGCGATTGATGACTTTGGAACAGGTTACTCTTCCTTAAGTTACATTAAAAAAATACCTTTTGACGTCATTAAAATTGATAAAGCCTTCTTAGATGACGTTGATATTGATCAAAAGTCACGGCTTGTTATTAAAAACATTATTGACCTTGCGCATATTCTTGATGCGACCGTTGTTATTGAAGGGGTCCAAGACGAAAAACAAGTAAAGATGCTCAAAGACATGGGCGCTGACTTAATTCAAGGTTTCTTCTATAGCCGTCCTTTAGCCCCTGAGCAATTCCAATTATTCTTAGAGGATAACCTCTTTGAAATGAAAGCGAAGAAAGAGAGGAAGAAAGCATGATTTTACTCTTAGGAACGACGCTTGATGATATTCTTTATATTAAAAAAGGAATGAAGATTACTGAAAAAGGAGCGCTTAAAGGAAAACACTTTTATTATGTTGGGAC
>CAYJAE010000148.1:0-1335 GCA_964368105.1 uncultured Staphylococcaceae bacterium | reverse complement strand
CCGCTGACGACACCGTTAGTGACACTTGCGATTGTTGAGTCATTACTTGTCCAAGTAACGCTTTTATTTGTCGCGCCACTTGGTAAAACCGTCGCTACAAGTGTTTCAATTTTTCCGATTTCAATTGTAGTCGCTGATTTATTTAGCGTTACTCCAGTAACGGGAATTGTTGCAGAAACCACCTCAATTGACACTTGAGCTTTTTTGCTTGTATTTCCGTTTGCGGTAGCAAAGATAGTTGTATATCCGACACTTAGTCCTGTAACGTAACCGGAAGTATTAACACTTGCGACGTTTGGATTAGTGCTGCTCCATGTTATGCCTTTATTACTCGCGTTTGCAGGCAAAACATTCGCGTCTAGTTGCACTCCTTTTGTGGATGAAAGCAGATTAATAGTGGAAGACGTTGGAGAAACAGATACTCCTGTTACTTCAATATTGCTATAAGAACCACATATCTGACGAGTATTATCATTCGTATCGCCCCAAATTGCACAAGCATATTCTGGCCGATCAATAAACGGATTACGATTATAGTTAAGCGATTTATCTAAAGTTTCATTTCTAATTATTTCTTTTTGATTAACAGGATATTGAAGGTTCCATTTTAGTAAGTCACCAAGCTTACCCATTTTGTTACCAGTTCCCCCGCCTTGACCACGACCAACGTCTTCAAGTACTAAACCGCCACTTTTACCAATGACTGCGCCATAAAGGACAATCCGGGCACCCATTCCTCGGGCTTCATAGTATCCTAACTCCGCTGGATCCCAACCTGGCGTTCCTGGCTCTGCAAAATATTCATTGCCGCGTGAACTATTTTCCGCTTTAATTGTTGGACGAACCATATGTGGGTCATTTTCAATTTTGTTACCACCGTGACTATTTGGCCACGTATGTTCTTTGTTCATTCCTGAGTAGCCTTTGACAGCTTTTCCGGAATAAAAACTAACAATATAACCGTCATTTGGTCTTGTTGGATCAACATCAGTATAAGGAAACGCACTTGTTTCAAGTGAACCATAAGAAAAACTTGTTTTTCCTCGTTCTGCTTTAAGACGAGTTTCAAGCGCTCCTGCTAGTGCACTTCCAGTTAAGGAAGCACCAATTGAACTGTAGTAATCATTAATATAAGAATCACTGGATTTGGTTGTAATAACAGTGGGTGCAGCATTAACTGCAACTGTCTTACTCTTACCAAAAGTAAAAAGTGAAATTAGTAGTAAGGGAAACACGAAATACTTAAGTATTCGTTTTTCTTTATTGTATTTTTTCATCATAGTCCTCCAAAGCGATTATTCAATTATACATTTTTTAAAAATAGTATAAACAAAA
>CAYJAE010000147.1:0-1349 GCA_964368105.1 uncultured Staphylococcaceae bacterium | reverse complement strand
ATTGTTGCCGTCCCTTTTTTGGAAGTGTCACTAACAGAGGTTGCGGTGATAGTCGTTGTTCCCGCGACTTTTGCGGTTACGAGTCCGTTTGCGGAAACTGTTGCAACACTTGTATTTGAACTAGTCCAAGTTAAAGCATTATTCGTGGCGTTACTTGGTAAAACAGTTGCGTTCATTTGGAGTGTATCTTGGACTGTTAATGTTTGAGTTGTTGGGGACACGATAACATTTGTTACGTTAATCGTGCTACTAGCGCCACATAAACTTTGGGTTGAACTATTCGTGTCTCCCCAAACAGAACAGGCATATTCTGGATGATCAATATACGGGTTACGATTCTTTTGTAAAGTGTGTACTGTATTATTTCGATATATTTCGCGATTAGTAACCGGGTTTTCAATATGCCACTTTAGCATTAAAGCAATTGAATAAAAATTAAGTGTAATGTCATAACCATACCGAGTATTCATATACATCGTAGCGCGTGCTACTTCACCTTTAGCAAGGTCATTAGGCATAAAATATGTACCGTCATAAAAATTATCCGTTGAATTGCCGTAACCATCAAAAGATCTCGTTGAACTAGATGGACTTAATTCATTAAAACGTTTATTTCCTCTGTCACTATTTGTTTTGGCGTCATCAGCAAAAATATGGTGATTATCATTTACGGCAGGAGCAGCTTCACTAAAAAAGTTTTTTGCAAAAGAATGTTCTCTATTCCAACCAGTGCTTCCACCACTATTACGAGAAGTTTTAGCGACACTTTGACGCGAATAAATTAATAATACTTTGCTTGAGTCTCCCATTGCTTCGTCCGCTGCTTCATAGCGTGACCAATCATAAGATTCGTTCGTCCCTGACGAAATAATTCCTTGTAGTTTTGATTTAAGTGCAGTTCCTGAGTCACTCCCAGTTACACTACTATAATAATTTCCTTCATTACTTGTTTGACTTCCACTCCAGGCGGAAGTAGAGACTGGTGCCTTTTTATTAATAGAGACAAAAGTAGTCATAACAAAAAGCGGAATAATTAACTTAAGTATATTGCGATTAATAAACTTTTTAGACATAACAAAACTCCTAAGTGTAATATATAAATATTACTATATTTAAAAAAGTTTTACTTTCTCTACGATTTTCTGCCTTTTCTATGTAATAACTGTCTGATTTACCCATTGTTTCCTGACAAAACACTACAACTAACAAGACAAAAAGTGTCGGGGATTAACGTTAAGGTAAAGAGAGAAAAGGAATATAAAGTGGTTTTTTAAAAAAATCCGTGAGAGTCCGCTTTAGCAATAAAAACGATCAATAATTAGTAATAATACATAGGTTTTTATTGAAAA
>CAYJAE010000146.1:0-1350 GCA_964368105.1 uncultured Staphylococcaceae bacterium | reverse complement strand
GGAAATTATGTTAATGATCCTTATGAAATTGGTCGCAATGATAACCAAGTTTCAATTAACTCCACCATTGAAATAGACTTAACTGGTCAATGTTGTAGTGAAGCAATCGGCACGGCCCAATTTAGCGGCACGGGCGGTCAAGTTGATACCGCAACCGGCGCCCAACGTAGTAAAGGTGGCCGCTCTTACATTGCTCTTTATAGCACCGCAATGGTTCGCAATAAAGTAACCGGAGAACGGGAAGAAGTTAGTAAGATTGTCCCAACGCTAAAACCAGGCGCACCAGTGACCTTATCACGAAATGACGTCGATTATGTCGTTACTGAGTACGGAATGGTCCATTTAAGTGGAACGACAATTGCCGAACGAGTTGACCGTTTAATTAGTATTGCTCATCCAAAATTTAGAGAAGAACTTCGCGCTGAAGCTGTTAAATCCGGCTTACTGCCAAAGGAGAACTAATGGCTACTTTTAAATTTTTAGATTACGATATTTATTATGAAGTTCATGGCGACATGACTAATCCTTTCTTACTCCTCAACGGCATCATGATGTCGACTAAATCATGGCAAGTCTTTGTCCCGGAATTTAGTGAAAAAAATACACTTATTCTTTTAGATTTTCTTGATCAAGGCCAAAGCAGCAGAGCTCACGCGAATTACGAACAAGCGATTCAAGTCGAAATTCTCAAAGCCTTTCTTGATCATTTAAAAATAGTTTCCTTACCAGTTGTTGGTATTTCTTACGGGAGCGAAGTTGCCCTCCAATTTGTGACCAAGTATCCTTCTTACGTCTCGCGTCTCCTCCTTCTTAACAGTGCGGCCTACACTAGCCCGTGGCTTAAGGATATTGGTGACGGCTGGAATAAAGCGGGCGAGAGTGGTGACGGTCTTGCTTATTACCTTGCCTCAATTCCGCTCATTTATTCACCAAAGTTTTATAAAGATAACTTGGAGTGGATGAAAGAGCGTGAAGCTAAACTCGTTCCTTTATTTAATCAAAAAGCCATTGTTGCCGCTTTTATTCGCTTAACAAAAAGTGCGGAAAGTTATGACGTTCGTCATTTATTAGATTCAATAACTTGCCCAACCTTAATTGTCAGCAGTCGCCAAGATTACTTAACACCATTTGAAGAGCAAGTATACTTAAAAGATAACATTAAAGATAGTGACCATATTATGATTGAAGATGCCGGTCACGCTTCAATGTATGAAAAACCAGCCCTATTTGTCAGTATCGTCCTTGGCTATGTTAATCAAGAACCAAAACGCTATATTATTTAGTTTTTAAACTTTTTTAGAAGGTTTTACCAAAGTGGATATAGAATCGACTAAATTTTAAATAAAGTAA
>CAYJAE010000145.1:0-1358 GCA_964368105.1 uncultured Staphylococcaceae bacterium | reverse complement strand
AACTTATGTCAAACATCGATACGAACAAAAAAGTAGTTAATGTTGCTTACGCTGGCAACTATAAAGTGTTTAAAGGAATGCTTTTAGGAATTCTTTCACTTTTAAAACATTATGACGGCGTTTTGAATGTCTTTATCTTAACTGCGGACTTAACCCATTTAGATGAAGAATATAAAAGTGTAACCGATCAAGATATTGCCTTACTTCAAAAACTAGTGAGTGCAAAGAATAGTGAATCTAGAGTTACTAAACTTGATGTTAGTAAAAGCTTCATTCTTCACCTTGAAAAAAGTCCAAACTTAGCAACCCGCTACACGGCTTATACGCTCTTACGACTCTTACTTGATGAAGTTCCGGGCATTCCCGCTAAATTACTTTATTTAGATACCGACACTATGTTTACGGCTTCGGTCTTAAAACTGTATGAGACAGACATCACTAACTATGAACTCGCGGGGGTTAAAGACCGCTATGGACGCTTCTTTATGAGCCCCCGTTACTTAAATGCTGGTGTCTTGCTCCTCAATATGGAAAAGATTAAAGAAACTGGACTATTTAAAAAGGCACGAGCGCTCTTAAATAAGAAAAAGGTGTTCTTAAGTGACCAAACGGCGATTAATAAGTATGTTAAACGGAAACTAATCCTTGGTCGAGTTAATAACGAGCAGAAGAAGGAGGGAAAGGACACCGTCATTCGCCACTTCAGTATGCAGTTCCGTCTCTTCCCTAAATTCCACTTTGTCAATGTAAAACCGTGGGACATAGAAGCCATGCATAATGTCCTAAAATGCCATCACTTCGATGACATCATCAATGAATATCAACAAATAACTAAAGGAGTTAACTAATATGAAAAACAGTAAAAAAATAATCCCAATCTTCTTCGCTTGCGATGATAATTATATTCCCTTCCTCGGTACAGCGCTTCATACGCTTATTACTAAAGCTAGTAAGAAATACCATTATGAAGTTTATGTTTTAACAAACGGCATTAACGAAACAAATCAAAATCGGATCCATGCCTTGGAAAGAAATAACTTAACAATCAACTTTTATAACATTAATGAAAAGATTGCTGATCATGTCGATCTTTTATCTTCCCGCTTACGTGATTATTATAGCGTGGCTATTTATTACCGGATGTTTATCCCGACACTCTTCCCCCAATACGACAAAGCCATCTACTTAGACGCTGATTTAATCTTAATGGGGGACATTAGTGAACTTTATAACACTAATGTTGAAGGAAAACTTGTTGCCGCCGTTAATGACCGCCTTGTTCTTGACGTTCCAGTCTTTGCGGAATATTCCGAAAAAGCAGTTGGAATTCCCGCTCACGAATACTTCAATAGCGGAGT
>CAYJAE010000144.1:0-1380 GCA_964368105.1 uncultured Staphylococcaceae bacterium | reverse complement strand
CCTAAAATATAAAACACGATGATGACAGGATTACTCTTATAAACTAGTTCTAACACTTTTTTATTCGCTATTGTTTTTTCTTTTTCGCCCACAGGCTCAAGCGTCCTCTCAAGGATTCGATCTCTACTGATAAAAACGTGACTTGCAGTCACGCAACAAGGAAAACCATCGCCACAAATAATGTGATAAGAAATGTTATCAATTAATATTTCTTTTTTTAGCTTCCAAAAACCCATAAATTCACAATCAAATATTCCTTTCTATATATTAAAGAAAATCCACCGATAAGATTGGCATAAATATGCATTTTATTTTTCCCATCGTTCAAGCTTTAGCACTTTACATAGCGCAGTTTGCTGTTTGATTGCTTGGACTGTCCCTCCCCAACTCTTTTTAGGTTTTGTCTCATTAAAAATCGTTAAATCTTGCTGATGGATCGTTTTCAAATTTTAATAAAAATTCATCAAAATCATCAAATAACTCGAAATAACAATTGTTTGCATATTCGGCAATTCTATTTTCTATATCGTCGTCGCTTTCGTAACTCGAGATAAAATATTTATTTAGGTGGACTAACTGCGCATCTTTGCTAAGTTGATAAAAACGCTTATTAATCAATTCGTGGTCTTTTTTATCGTCAAAGACATAGCAATAAAATTTTGCTAATACATCTAAAATTGCTCTTGAAATTGCTCTTACTAATTTAAAGTAGTGATAATACTCATCATATAAATCACTTATTGTATTATCAATGAATTGCTGTCTTTCACTGTCGACATTATATTTCATAATAATACACACAGGGATAGCATCATAATAGCTATCATGTTTAGAAAAATTCAGCGTGGTTTGTGAATCTTCGTAGACATCGCATACGGTTTTATAGAGTGCGTCAAAATCAAGTCGCGCATCTTCTTTTGATTCATATAACGTTGAAAGGTGATGATAAGCATGTCTTAATAAACGGATAAAGAATAATCCTTTGAGATAACTATACTCATACTTCAATGACGAAACGGCATTGTTGAGATAGTTGATTTCATCGAGATAAGCTTCTTCGTCTAATTCTCTTAAATACTTTTGGTACTTTTTCTTCTTTTCAATATATTGGGTCATCAAAACCTCTTTCTACCATTAAAGAAAAACCCATCATAATGATGGGCATAAAAGAATTAACACACCCATCATTCAAGCTTTAGCACCTTACATTTCGCAGGTTGCTGACGGTTTTGAGCTTGTCTCTAGCCGTTCTCTTTATGGTAGTTATTATTATAACGGTTTGGCCGAAAAAGTCAATTGGAGATTACGTTTCATAAAGGTATGTAACCAAATTTAAAAGGGGTTCGATAACTATATCGGTTCGAATCCCTTTGCTAACTC
>CAYJAE010000143.1:0-1408 GCA_964368105.1 uncultured Staphylococcaceae bacterium | reverse complement strand
GAAACTTCCCCCTTAATTTTGCCTAAAATAGGTTAAAATAAAAGGGGGTTTTTTAAATGAAAAAGACTATCGAAGAAAGACTGAAATTAGTCAAGATGCATCTTGAAGAGAATATTCCAATTTCAGTCATCGAAAAAGAGTATGGGTTTGACCGATCATCATTAAAATATAATTGCAATTTATATATAATGTATGGCGAAAAGGCTTTTATCCGTGAAGCTAAAGCCAGAGTCTATACTCGTGAAGAAAAGCTCAAAGCAATTGTTCAAGTTTTAAGCGAAGAAAAGTCATATGCTGAAGTTGCACTTAGCATGATGCTTACTGACCCGCGTGTTGTTGGTGACTGGGTAGAAAAGTATAAAAAAGAAGGTGAAGCCGCGATAAAGGATACCCATAGTCGCGCGGCATATCTATTGCATGACGATAGAATATTAGAGAAAGAATATAAAAAATTACTCGAAGATTTAGAACGGACGAAAGCTGAGAACGAATACTTAAAAAAATCATTTCCCCACATACTCAAGAGAAGCAAACAACCAAAGAAAAAGTAAGAGTTGTCCGAGCGATGCGGGGGCATTACAAATTAGAAATGCTTCTTGAAATAGCGGGTTTATCGCGACAAACATATGATTATTGCGATAAAACGATAGATAACAAAGATAATAAAGACAAAGACTTAGAAATAGAGATAATAGAGATATTTAATAAAAACAATCGAAAATACGGGTCTCCTCGGATAACTTTGGAGTTAAAAGCGCGTGGTTATGAAATTAATCATAAGCGAGTGGAACGGTTGATGAATAAATTAAATATTAAAGCGCGACCAAAGCAACGGAAGTATCGATCATACCGAGGAGAGGTTGGACGAATAGCGAAAAATCATTTGAATCAAGATTTCTCTACTTCTACATTCTATGAAAAACTCGGAACCGATGTAACGGTATTTATCGGTAGGTTTGGGAAGGTATATTTATCACCGATTATCGATTTTCATAATCGAGAAATTCTCGCTTATGGAGTGGCTAAAAACGCCGACTATCGACAAATTGATAAGATGTTAAGGGAATTAGAAAAAAGGCACGGTAATGCGGTTAAAAACGCGATATTGCATAGTGACCAAGGCTGGCAATATCAGATGCCAAAATATCGCCAGAAACTTGCCGAATTAAAAATAAAACAATCAATGTCAAGAAAAGGAAACTGCCTTGATAATTCTCCGACAGAAAACTTCTTTGGGAGAATGAAAGAAGAAATGTTCTATGGCAAGGAACATTTATATAAGACTGAGGATGATCTAATAAAAGCCATTGAAGAATATATTGAATACTATAATGACGAAAGAATCGTGGTAAAGCTAAAAACTAGCCCCAAAAAATTCAAAAAATTTCAACAGGGTACCCTGTTGAGT
>CAYJAE010000142.1:0-1418 GCA_964368105.1 uncultured Staphylococcaceae bacterium | reverse complement strand
GCTTTTACGCTTGGGTTTAGACCCGGAAAACTTTGTCAATCGCCTTAATGAACCAATCAAAACCGCCACTGGATTTATCTATGAGGTTGATCAGAAGGTGACAGTCACCCATTGTCCTTATTGTCGACACGATAAATTATATGTGAAGGGTTACTTTTATACCGAGAAAAACTGTAATTCCTCGAATCATTTAACTGACACTTTAAATATTCGTCGCGTTCGCCTTAAATGCTTAAAATGTAATAAGTCATTCACCCCACCTTTAAAGGGCATTGAACCATATACAAAGATCAGTAAGCAAACCCTCCAACTTATTCATAATGAGTTCACGCAAATGCTGACATTTTCTGCTATCGCGAAGAAGTATGATATCTCCACTGCCCGCGTCTTACAACTCTTCGATGCACACGTTAAATTTGTCCCACGCCGTCCCTTACCTGAAGTATTATGTATTGACGAAATTCGCTTCTCGAAAGACGTTGATCATGCCTATATTTGTATTCTCTATGATTTTCATAATCGCGAGATTGTTGATGTGATCCGCAACCGCCGCATGCCCTATCTTCGGGAGTATTTTAATGAAATTAACCCCATCGAACGCGCTAAAGTCAAGATTGTCATCTCCGATATGTATGATGCTTATTCCACCATTACCCGCGCTTACTTTAAGTCCGCCATCCATATTGTCGATACTTTTCACGTTGTTCGCTTATTAATCAACACTGTTAATATTCTTCGTACTCGTACCATGAATCTTCAGTCTGATAAACATTCACCCCTCTACAACTTTATGAAAAAGAATTGGAAGCTTTTTCTTGGTCGTGCTTACCACGTTCCTGATAAATTCTACACTTACAAAAAGACCGGCCAAATGTTTCATTACGATGAACTAATGCGCCGCGCTCTCGCCCTTAATAGTGACCTATATCTCGCCTACAATACCCTCCAGGATCTCTACCGCTATGAACAAAAGTTTACCTACGACGAAGCTCTGCGTTTTGTCGAACGCATCCGTGATAACCTCCTTGCTTCCACAAACGAATTCCTTAAAACGACGGGTCGTTCTTTCCACAAATGGCGATTTGAAATGGCCAACGCTTTTAGCAAAACTCAGAACAATATTCGCTACACAAACGCTATTGCAGAAAGCATCAACAACAAGATTAAAACCATCACCAAACTCGCTTATGGCTATCGCGATTTTGAACGCTTCCGCAAACGGGCTTTACTTATCTTAACTTATGGAAAAAAGCCCTAATGAAAAGACCCTAGAATTGCTTCCAAGGTCTCCCCAGTCTATTTAATAGTTTTTGCTATAGATTAATTGGATTCCCCAATTTTCCCCAATCTATTTAATAGAGCCATTTAATCGTTAATTAGTCAACGAATTCAAGGATAACCATTGGTGCGCTATCCCC
>CAYJAE010000141.1:0-1431 GCA_964368105.1 uncultured Staphylococcaceae bacterium | reverse complement strand
GAAGTTATCTCTAATCCAGGTGTATAGTCCCATTTGGGTCCCCATGGCGTCAAAGTCCGGCATGATGTGACGGAAGATAACGATGCGGTTGTATTTAATGATGTTTTTGATGATGCGGTTATGTTCACGCTTGAAGGATTTAGCTTCTTCAAGGATGATTGGATCGATTTTTACTGACATTTGTTGTGTGTCTCCTTAGTAAGTACTTCTATATATTAAATGATTAGTCCATCTATTAAAAGCAAAGCGCAAGAATTGTTCGACACCATAATTAAACTGTCGTGGTGTTTTAAACACGAAAAAAGACGTGGTAAGACCACGTCTTTAACCTCAAATTGAGATTTGCGAAGATAATATCGGTTTCGTCTACTAATTAAAGAGTGAAACCATAAGCGGCAAGATCGGTAAATAGATAAGTTGAATCAGAGGCATCAGCCACCCGAAGTTGAGCGACATCTGGTAAGGTGACACTAACTGCATCGGAGCCAAATTGGTGCATCATAACGCCATACACGAATCCCCAACCTTCGGAAACCAATGACAAATCTAATGCATCGATTTCGGCTTGAGTTAATGGATCACTTGGGACTGGATCACCGACTTCGTAGTTTAAATCTTCATAGGTCCAGTTGATGAAGTGATCGTTGTAGGTGTAAACGGTATCAAAGATACCATCAGCATTGACATAAGCTTCAAAGCCATAAACTTCACCACGGTCAATGTATTTGCCTGGGCCAGCTGGGTTGCCAACGGCTTCAGCGCTGTAAAGGCCGAACCAAGAACCAAGAGTATAATACACAATGTGTAGGTATACTTCGCTTGATTCTGAGTCAACGATTTTCTCAGCATAAGCAATTAACGAAACTTCGGCGAATGAATCGCCACCGGCAAAGTAGGTGTAAGCTTCTTCGGCAAGAGCAGCATAGTAGAGCAAGTCGCCACTATTGACATAGTCCTTAAATAAGGAAATGTCGACATCATCAGCGGATGAAGTAGCAAGGAACGAATAGTCATCAGCGTAGTCATCGTTACTGACGTTGGCTAGTTTGACATCTGCGCCATCTTTCCAAACGGTTGTAACCTCTTTGATGTTTGCAGCAGCTTCGCCAAGGACATAACCGCCGGAACCATCAGATTCAGCGACGCTAAGTTCAGTTTCTAACGATACCTGGACTTTGTCACCATCAATGGCGCCTGTGCCGGCATAGTACTCCATCGAAGCTTTTGAACCATCTTGAAGAATAGCGGGGGTGGCACCGACTTGGCCAGCGATTACGCTGCTGGTTAAGCCAATTTTTCCATCTTCAATATTATCGAAGACTGATTGGAGGGCTTCATCGCCTAATTTGCCTACTGGGGCGTCAGCAATGATGTCTTTCAAAGCGGATTCGACAGGTCCAGGAGTGGGATCGGATGATGTGTCGCTTGATC
>CAYJAE010000140.1:0-1436 GCA_964368105.1 uncultured Staphylococcaceae bacterium | reverse complement strand
GCCGCAAATCTTTTTAAATATCTTAAATAGTCATCAGCCAAAATCCGTTTATCCTCTTTTTCTTCATTAAATCTTTGGGCGGGATAAAAGCTTATTGCTTCTAATAAATTGGTTTCATTGGGAATTTGTTTAAGGACAATATTATTAACTTGGGCTTTTGCAATCTTATTTCCTTGGTTTATCTTAAACATATGGTCATTAAGCTCTTGCGTATAAACAAGACCATTAGTTACTAATTCAATTTGAACGTTTGGTTTGGCGCGTAATATTCCGGAAATTCTTAGTGTTTCACCAATTGAATTGTCATTATAGATACTATTAGCGCTTCTTGCTCTAAATCGTTCAATTTTTCTTGGAATACCCATAAAATCAACTTCGTAAAAGTCGTCAGCGTTTCCCGCATCTTTGACGAAATAATCGTCACGCGTAAACATCTTGTATTCTTTACCAATTAAATCATCAAACGGAATTGATTTTATATTTGTTGCGTCAATTTGGTTGTCGGCGATTCCAATATTAACTAACTCTTGAATTGATAAGCGGCTATATTTATCAATAACAAGCATAATTTCGTTTTTGTTTTCAGGAAAACGTGAATTCTTACCAAGCAAATCATAGAATTCAAGCATATAATCTTCGTTTCCTGGTAGCTGAGTAAATAGTCCACTTGGGAGTGGGGTGAAATTATTATAACTTGGCGAATTTAAAAACCGCGGTGTGTTCGTTGGTGGCTTAACCACAACATGAATATCAGCCGGATAATTAACCATTGCACTTGCGACTAGTCCTTCAGCTTTAAGTTCTTCAACAAAAGCTAAAAACTCATCGGTTATTACATTATTGTTTATTGTAATTGCTTGGCCGTCGTTTTCATTTCTATCGTAAACAATTAACTCTTCCCCTTCAGGATAGGGGGTGTAAGTCGTTTTAGGTGGAGTAAAGGCGGTACTGTAATCAATTGACTGGGCAAAAACCGCAATTGGATAGTTTGCCATGGTATTGCGTTCGACCCGGCCAACATACTCTTGGAATCCGTTACTAACCGCTGCTACTAGCCCAATACCAATAATACCAAGCGATCCTGCAATGGCAGTTAAGATCGTTCTTCCCTTCTTTGTTAAAAGATTTTTGAAACTACTCTTTAACGCTGTTCCTAAGGACATTGCTGTTTTCTTAATTGTGTATTCTTGTTTTACTTCTTTTTCGTGGGTTTCTTCTTCCGCACTGTCACTTATAATGTTGCCGTCGCGCATTTTAATAATACGGTCACTAAAGCGAGTGGCTATTTCTTCGTTATGTGTAACCATAATAACAAGACGATTTTTACTTACTTCTTTTAAGATACTAATAACTTGATCACTTGTTTTTGAGTCAAGTGCGCCAGTTGGTTCGTCCGCAAGGATAACTGAGGGGTCATTTACTAAAGCCCGAGCAAT
>CAYJAE010000139.1:0-1469 GCA_964368105.1 uncultured Staphylococcaceae bacterium | reverse complement strand
CTTTCAAGGTCATCTTTCATTTTTGAACTTAATTTTTTGCCGCCAAAATACGGAAAGATTTCGTCCTTGGTAGGAGCGACTTTCTTACGGGGCGCTGTTTGTAAATTATGGGCTTCAAAAATACTCGTCTTCCGGGAAATAATGACGCCATCTTCAATAAAGAGGGTAATTACTTGGTTTTCCAGTGTTGGATCAAAGAGAATACCATTTTCGGAATAGTAAATCTTATCAAGTTTTGCGGCAAAAGTAAGATACTTAAAGTCACGTACGCCTTTTAGACTTACTTCATAACTAAAAGTTTTCCCGCCTGGATCTTTAACGGCTTGACTCCGACTATCTTTAACGCTTAAATATACTTTACTCGTTGGCAGTGACTTAATCGTGTCACGGAAAGTAACGCGTAATTCTTTAATATCTTCTTTAAAGTCGGTATTAAAGATAAATTTAATCGTGCCTGCTTCTTCCTCAAATTCTTTAGGAGGGGGCAGCGTTTCTTCAACCCCGTTGTCGACGCCGTAGGAGCGGCCATCTTTATAAAGAATTAATTCAAGATTTGTAATATTTGCTTCACTAATGAGTTTATATAAAACATCAAAGTCGTCGCGGTCATTCGTCACATAGAGAATCCGTAAGTCTTTGCGTTGTTTAACAAGGCGCATAACGGTGCTATGAATTGGATCAAGATAGAGTAAATATTGACCAGCTTTTGATTTTACAAAATAATCACCATCGACAAAGAAATTGTAAAGTCCAGGTTTCTTTTCTAAAAGATGTTTCCGCACATCGTCATTATATAAAATACTATGGGGCAGGAGTTTTACACTATTAAAAAATGAGGGAGACTCACAAATTGAAAAAGATAAAAACAAATACTTGTTTTTTTGAATAATTTCATTAATGTTTTTAATTTCACTAAGTTTCATCGTTGCTAAACCTTGTTGCAAAAGCCTTCCGGCTATATGATATGAGGAATCTCTTGAGATGGTCGGGAATGGAATCTTTATCAATAAATTTATTTCCATCAACTATTTGATTTCTGATTGCTATCGCGTATTCCACGTAAACGCCGGCAATATCACTGTTTTCTTTATGTTTATTAACGCCAATTAGTTTAATAAAGTCGGGATCAAATTTTTCAATTATTGCGACAACTTCGTCTAGATCATTAATGGTTAGATCAGTTTTTTTATCTGTTTCTAAATTAGTGATTGTCATAATAATTTCGCTTCCAGCTTCACTAACTTCAAAATCAATAACAGGAGCATTACTATCGGGAATAACAACTTCCTTTGGTTGGATGTAGAGGAAACCGTCTTTTTTATTGACTTTAAACGAGTCATGGACTAACACACCAATACTACAATCGTCACCCGAAAGTGAAGTAGTAGTTTCTTTGCGCGCCCATGCTTCCATTAATTCATCTTTTTCTTTTTGGGTTTTAGTATTTAAAACGCCGGCAAATATTTCAT
>CAYJAE010000138.1:0-1518 GCA_964368105.1 uncultured Staphylococcaceae bacterium | reverse complement strand
GTATAATAAAAGGAAGGACTAACCTTTAATGAGTGAAAATAAACAATTATCAAGCATGAAGGATTTTGACTTACAAACAAATACAACCATTCGTATTCCGATTTGTTTAGTCGTTGATACTAGTGGATCAATGGCCTATAAAGACAATATCGGCGTATCCCGAATTGACCGCCTCGCAAAAGGTATTTTAAAATTCTATAAAGACGTGCGGAGTGATTTATTCCTTTCAAGTGCCGCGGATATTGCGCTCATTGGCTACAACAGTGAAGCCTATGAAATCAGTGGTTTTTCCCAACAATTTAGTGAAGACGATGAATTAGCTTTTAAAGTAGGCGGTGCGGGTAACTTAGGTTTAGGCGTAAATGCCGCGCTTGACAGACTCGAAAAGCGCAAAGAGTTATACCGTGAAAATTATGTTGATTACTACCAACCATGGATTATTATTCTCTCCGACGGCAAACCAACTGGAAAAGGCGCCGCAAGTGACTTAAAGGCTGCGCAAGCACGGACAATAGAGTTAGAAACAAACCGCCGCCTCGTCGTTATTCCAGTGATGATCAGTGGCGACATGAGTGACCAAAAACATGAAATGTATGCCCGTCAAGGTTACAACCACTTACGCGGATTTTCCCGGCGGAACAATCCCCAACAAATCTACGACATTCAATTTATGGATTTCTTTGAATGGCTCAGCAAAAGTGTTGCGCTATCATTTATGGACGACGATATAGCGGCTTTTAATGCATTAGGACCAATCGCCGAAGAGTGGGATGACTTCGACGACTTATAATGCAGTAAAAATAAAAAAAGAAAGAAAAGGAGAAAATTATGGTAGAAAATAATATTAAGCATTTTGACTTAATGGTCAATACAACGACCCGTGTCCCGGTTGTCTTTTGTATTGATACTAGTTTTTCAATGGGGACAATTATAGACAATACAGGTGTCCGCGATACAGGCCGGACCGTTACTGAAGACGGGGAAACATATAGTATTGTTGAAGGTGGAGTGAGTCTTATCGACGCAGTTACTAACGGCGTCAACAAGTTTTACGAAACAATTAGAAAAAATGAATTTGCCGAAAGTTCATGTGAAGTTGCAATTGTAACATTTAATAATACCGTCCAAGTAGTGGAAGAATTTTCGACAGTTAGTGAAAAAAAGGAATTCCAACGTCCAAAACACACTGGTGAAACAATGATGGGCGCAGGTATTGCTAAAGCACTACAAATTGCTCAAGAACGCAAAAAAGCTTATAAAGACGCTCATGTTGACTACCGTCAACCTTGGTTAGTACTCTTTACTGACGGCAATCCTACCGACAGTATTGCTAGAGTGAGAGAGCAGGTCCTTGACCTTGAAGCTAGAGGTAAACTTAGTGTTTATACAATTGCACTTGCGGATATCGTGAAGATGGATGTCCTACAAAGCTTCTCAAAAAGAGGCAAACCGATTGATTTATCCGGGAATGATCTTGCGAAGTTCTTTGAATTCTTAGGTCAAAGTGTTGGTTCATTT
>CAYJAE010000137.1:0-1528 GCA_964368105.1 uncultured Staphylococcaceae bacterium | reverse complement strand
CTTTAATTATGTTACTAATTTCTGATACTGGTAAAAGCTCACCAAAGAAATATGTTTCGTCACTAAAAGTCGGCAGTGCCGCCTTCTTACTTAGTCTTAAAATTTTATGGTAATTATTCTTAAAAAAACTTTCAACTTGATGATTAGGATAATGAAGCGGGAGAGACACTTTAAAAGTTGTTGTTTCGCCAGGAATCCCCCGAAAAATAAGACTTTTAATTTTCTTATAAGTTAAAAGAAAAGTGTAATCCACACCTTGATAATTTAGTTCCATTACCTTAGTTTTGTTTGCCATGTTTATATTTTAACAAGTTAAGAGCGATAATAGTTAAAGAATATAAAAAAAACGGATATATCGTAATACATCCGCTTTTTGTAGTTGTTTTATTCGTATTTTGAAGCTTTAAGCTTGCCAAGGACTTTAGTGTCAAGCCCTTTAATTACTTCAACGAGTAAGTCAATCGCGGCTTCAACGTCATCACTATGGACGAGGGAAACGTGACTGTGGAAGTAACGGCATGGGAGCGAAATTGTCATGTTAACAATTCCATCAAATTGTTTGTGGATTTCGCCACTATCAGTGCCGCCTGCGGTCAGTAAGTCGTAAGTATATTTAATGCCTTTAGCCTTAGCAACACTTTCAACGTGATCAAAGAGACCACGGTGGGCAATAACGCTGCCGTCCATAACGCTTAAAGCAACACCGGCCCCAAGTTTTGTGTCCATGGCGGGAGATCCTGGTAAGTCATAACTCATCGTAACGTCAATTGCAAAAGCAACATCTGGTTTAATGAGGTAAGAACTAGTTTTAGCGCCACGAAGTCCAACTTCTTCTTGGACAGTTGCCGCTAAACTAACGGTCGGAACGTGTCCTTCTTTTTTAAGACGACGTAAGGCTTCAATGCCAACAGCAAGGCTAACCCGGTCATCCCATGCTTTACCTAATAAGGTTTTGCCGTTATTTAAAACGCGGAATGATTGAAGTGGCGTAACGGTATCGCCAACTTTAATACCTAATTTTTTAATATCTTCGTCACTATCGACACCCATATCTAAATAGACGTCTTTAATTTCCATGACGCGATTACGTTGTTCCGGTGGCATGCCGTGTGGCGGTTGCGCTCCGGTAACCCCAATATATTCTTTTCCGTCACGAGTTGTTACTGTCCATTCTTGGGCAAGAACAACGTGGCCCCACCAGCCGCCAACGTTATGGAGCCGTAAAAAGCCACTCTTTTCAATTTGTTTAACTAAAAAGCCAACTTCGTCCATATGCGCTGAGAGCATAACAACTGGTTCACCTTTTTTTCCGTCGATTGTCGCTACTAATGAACCTAAATTATCAAATTCAATTCGATCGACAACTGGTTCTAATTCTCCTTTGACTAACTTAGCAACATTACGTTCAGCGCCACTGACGCCTTTAACTTCGCTTAGTCGTTTGAGAAGATCAAGTCTTTGTTTATCCATTCTTTTTTTCCTTCTTTCTAATACTTAGTATCTTGACGTTTATAGTTTACCACCAATT
>CAYJAE010000136.1:0-1529 GCA_964368105.1 uncultured Staphylococcaceae bacterium | reverse complement strand
ATTTATGAAGGCGTTTTTGTCGAAGTTTTAGAGCGGGTTGGAACGATTCCCCTTCCCCCATACATTAAAGATGATAAGTCAAAGTACGCCCGTTACCAAACAGTTTTTGCAAAGTATCCCGGAAGCGCAGCAGCGCCGACTGCGGGCTTTCACTTCACGACGGAAATTCTTGAATCACTCAAAGCCAAGGGTGTTGAAATTGTTGAAATAACGCTCCATATTGGCCTAGGCACTTTTAAGCCCGTTAGTGTTAGCGACACAAAGGACCACAAAATGCACGAAGAAACTTATAAAATTAGTGAAGAAGCTGCGGTTAAGATTAATAAAGCACTCAGCGAAAAACGGCGGATCATAAGTGTTGGCACAACTGCGACAAGGACTCTTGAAGCAAATTTTGCAAAATATCAAACGATTAAAGCGAGTGAAGAAGCGACAGATTTCTTTATTACTCCCGGCTATAAATTTAATGTCATCAGTGCACTTCTGACAAACTTTCACCTCCCAAAATCCACGCTTATTATGCTGGTCAGTGCTTTTGCGGGTCGGGAGTTTACCCTTAAAGCTTATGAACACGCAATTGAAGAAAAGTATCGCTTTTTTTCTTTTGGTGATGTAATGTATATTTATGAATAAAATAAATTACTACAATTTATCGCTGGAAGAAGTTGAAAAATTTAAGACTTTGGAAAAGAAACCACGGCTTGCGCTTCACGCTTGCTGTGCGCCTTGTTCAAGTCATACATTAGAATTTGTCACCGATTTTTTTGACGTTACCATTGTTTATGAAAATAGTAATGTCTACCCCGAAAAAGAATTTTTAATTAGAAGAAACGAAGTTGAATGGTTTGTTGGAGAGTTTAATAAACGTAATAATCGAGACGTAAAAGTCGTCTTTTTACCCTATGATCATGACGCTTATATGGCGAGTTTAAGAGCGCTTGCGGACGAGCCAGAAGGCGGAGAAAGATGCCGACTTTGTTACGAAAAACATATTGAAGATGCGCTAAAATGGGGGAGTGAAAACGGCTTTGAATATGCCTCAACAACCCTCACAATTAGCCGTCAGAAGAACTCCCAAATCATTAACGAAGTAGCGAAAGCCATCGCCCCAAAGTACCCGAATATTAAATATTTCTATAGTGACTTCAAGAAAAAAGGCGGTCTTGACCGCGTTCAAGAGTTAAAACGGGAATATAACTTATATCAACAACAATATTGTGGCTGTGAATACTCGTATCGCGACACAATAATTAAGAAAATTAGCCCAAACGGCCACTAAAAAGGGCGGTTTTTAACGAATTTAGGCCAAAAACGGCCTTTTTCTTTTGCTTTGGTAACGGTTCCAAAAGTGAGGTTTTTCACGAATTTTGGAAAAAATACGGATGAAGGAAAAATCGGGTTTTTTGCCCTGTTTTTCGCCTTTATATATAAAAGTGCAATTTTCTTGCTTTTATCGTTGACAAAAAGAGAGCGCTTTAGTATTATCTAACAAGTTAATGGTCGCGATGAAATGCGAGGTTGCCGATACA
>CAYJAE010000135.1:0-1531 GCA_964368105.1 uncultured Staphylococcaceae bacterium | reverse complement strand
GTGTCCTAGAAATAAAGACGTAGACAAAGTATGCAAGTTTAGACAAAGCGTCTAAACATGTAGATATGTAACTAATCCATCAAAGAGATATTGTTTTTTATGAATGATGACCAAGGCAATAGTTCGTCAAACGGACGGTTAAGGACGTTGTTAAGAACGATTTCTAAATAGGCCCTTGGATCAATGTCATTTTCATAGCCAAGGTCGAGAATCGTAAGTAATATGCAAGAGGCGTTCGCGCCTTTTTCTGATCGTGCGAAGAGAAAATTCTTGCGGTCAATGACAAACTTCTTTGCTTGACGTTCAGCTTCATTATTATCAAGAGTAACCGTGCCATCCTTACGATAAGTCCATTGTTCGCCATTCATATTGTTGTAATAGTTAATGGCTTTTTCAAGTGTGGAGCCTTTTTCTGCCTCAATACTATTAATATAATCTTCTAACGCTTTGACTAATTCCTCGTATTCTGGACTTTGTCTTTTTTCGAGTATTTCAGTGCTAGAAAGCTTCTTTTCACGCATTTTCTTCTCATAATGGAATATTTCGTCCATTAAGTTCACAATTTTGTAAGCAACTGATTCCTTGTATTGTTCTTCAGTGAGAGTTTTTACAATGTTAGCGAATTCACGTCTGGCGTGAACCATACAGCGTTGGATTTTGATTCCTTTGTTGCGGAGTGCGTTGTAGCCGGTATAACCATCAACTGTGACTGTAGCGTTATATTCTTTTAAGATTTTCTCAACATTATGAATTTCTCGCGTACTTGAATATTCAAAGAGCGGGAGTTTCCCGTGTTTGGTAAGCGCGGAATAACAGAAGACGAAATTTTTGTCACGTCCAATCTTTTTGTTTTCAAGGACATCAAGCCAAGTTTCGTCAATATTAATGTTTGACACAGTTAAATCCGGGTTTGTGAATAAGTTTTTCAGATGCTTGTAGAACGGTTCAAGGAGAGTGGCGGACTGGAGTGCCCAGTTGTTAATCGTCTTTTGGGAGAAAGGTAAACCTTCACCTTTAAGCCACTTTGCGTAGCGGTATTCAGGAACACCCATTAAGTATTTCATAGCAATTGAGTCGCTTAATAAGGAAGCGTCAATCACGGAGTGATGAATTGGTGTGGGTAGTGTTTCTTGATAAAAAGCACCGTTTTCGTCTTTATACTTAGGCATAATGACTTTATAGACGACGACATGAGCTTTAATACGTTTAACGAGATAGGAGAAATCTTCGTCAATTTTTTCAAGAGTAATATTGGGGTTTTCTGCTTTTAATCTGAGAGCAACGTCAAGCATAAGTGGCTCATTTTTCATTGAGCGGTCCTCGAGAAAATCTTCGCCAAAATTCTTCGAACCCTTTTTACGACCTGGTTTTTGTTTTTCTTTTTCAATTGTGGAGGCTAAACCCTTTTGCCGTTTAGCTTTCGCTTCACCCGGACGACTTGGAAGATCGGTTTTAGAAACATAACGTTCAAGATTATATTTAGCAATTAAATGTTTTTCTTTAATGAGAATACTTGTTAATTCGTTAATTG
>CAYJAE010000134.1:0-1565 GCA_964368105.1 uncultured Staphylococcaceae bacterium | reverse complement strand
CATATATTTTTTTCGTGTTCTTACCTTTTGGCAGCGGACCACAGCGTTAAACGCTTTATTAAGATAACAAAATGGGCATCCTTTGTAAAGGATAATATGCTAAATAACTGCTTTTAAAATGAAATAAACGACAAAAATTGCGGCAACGATGTACATTGGGATTTTTATCTCTTTTCCGCGCCGACTAATAAGCATCATTAAAGTGTAGAAAATAATGCCAAAACCAAGACCGTCACTAATTGAATACGTTAAGAGAATTAACATAATTGTGAAGAAGGCAGTAAAGCCAACAATACGGTCTTCCCAATTAATATCCTTAAGGTTATTAACAAAGATTAATCCGCCGACACTAATAAGCGCCATACTTGTAACGGCGGTTTCTGTAAAGAGGAAGAAAAGCGGATAAATAAAGGCACTTAAGAGGAAAAGAAGCCCAGCAATCGTCGCCGATAATCCGGTTTTAGAACCCATTTCGACTGCGATACCGCTTTCCGCAAAGGAAGTTACTGTACTTGTTCCAAGTGGGGCACAAATTACTGAACCAATAGAATCCGCTAAGACAACTTTATTTCCGCCAACTAATTCGCCTTTGTCGTTCATAATCCCGGCCCCCCGACCAACAGCAAGCATCGTCGCGGTTGTATCAAAAAGATTAACGAGGACGAGCGAGAAGATAAAGGCGTAACTTGAAGGATTAGTGAAGACTGCTTTCCAGTTTTCTCCGTCAAAGATTTTAAAGGCAACTTTTTCAATGCCTTGTCCACCCCATTTACTCGGATCTTTAAAAATAGCGACAATATTATCAAAATGAAAGGTTACGGCACTACCGTTATGAACAGGACTTAAATTGAAGACATTCCAAATAAATATCCCTAAAACAACGACAATAATCATTGAAAGCGGAATCGCTAATTGATTTAATCGTTTGTTCTTAACGAACATAAAAACAATAACAAGGATAAGTCCAAGGAGCGCTAATAACACCATTGGATCACTTAAGTTACCAATTGTGACAAAGGTTGCGCCACTTCCAACAATTAAGCCACTTGCTTTAAAGCCAACAAAAGCAATAAAAGCTCCGAGTCCGGCACTAATGATGTATTTTATGTCTTTTGGAATTGCATTAATCATTTTTGTCCGCAGTGGTGAAAGACTAATAGCGGCGAAAATGACACCAGCAATAAACATTAAAAGTAAGGAACTTTGCCATGAACCTAGTTCACTATAAACGGTATAGGCAAGATAAGCATTTACCCCCATCCCCGCACTAAGCACGATTGGGAAGTTGCCGTATAACCCCATAATTAAGGTAACAACACCGCTGACAATTGCGGTAGCAACAAAGACACCGCTTGAATCCATTCCCATGCTACCTAAGATGTTAGCGTTAGTGGGTAAGATATAAATCATCGCAAGAAACGTGACGAGACCGCCGAGAATTTCGTTTGAAAGCAGCGAACCACGCTGTTCAAACTTAAATATTTTATTAAGAAATTTTTTCATAAATTGCCTTTCTATTACGTAAGCCGTTATAGTTTATTCAATTTTACCAAAAATAACAATAT
>CAYJAE010000133.1:0-1599 GCA_964368105.1 uncultured Staphylococcaceae bacterium | reverse complement strand
TTGTGAATATTGCGGGGCAACATCTGAAAATATCGTTCCTTATAACGAAGAATAGGCACTAAATTTTGTTAATAAAGAGGGTGGGTAATAGTATCCCGCCCTTTTTATTAAGTTGCGATGTTAAAAAGATGGTAAAATTAAAGGAGAATTAAAGAGGTAGTTATGAAAATAAAATTTATTAATGCACGAATCTTAACAATGGAAGAAAATCGTCCAATCTTTACGGGTGAACTCCATATCGATGGGGAACGGATAACCTATGTTGGTCCAAGTTTTTGTAGTATTGAACAGTTTGATAAGGTTGTTGATTTAAAGGGCAATTTAATTATGCCTGGCTTTAAAAACTTACATACCCATTCACCAATGACTTTCTTACGGAGTTACGCAGATGACTTACCACTTTTTGAATGGCTCCACACTGCCGTTTTCCCGCTTGAAGACCGCTTAGAGCCCGGCGACCAATATGTCTTAAGTAAAGTCGCCTTTGCGGAGTATTTAAGTAGTGGAATTACTTTCTGCTTTGACATGTATTATTCGCCACTTGAAACTGCCCAGGCCTCCGTTGACGTTGGTTTCCGCAGTGCCCTTGTTGGAACTGTTACTAAATACAAAGAAAGTGTCGCTGAAATGAAAGCGGCCTATCACGCAATTAATAAAATGAGTTCGCTTGTTAGCTACCATTTAGGCTTCCATGCGGAATACACTGCCACTCCTGAAATACTTAAAGAATTAGCAAAAGCTGCTCATGAATTAAAAGTGCCGATTTGGAGTCATATTAGTGAAACTAAAACCGAAGTTGAAGAATGTGTGGCCCGCCACGGCATGCGCCCTGCCCGTTACATTGAAAGTTTAGGACTCTATGATTACGGTGGCGGAGGTTTCCACGGCGTTCACTTTAACGAAGAAGATATTGAAATATATAAAAAGCGCGGTTTAACAATTGTTACTAATCCAAGTGCAAATACGAAACTAGCAAGCGGGATTGCTCCAATCAAGAGTTTTTTAGAGGCTGGCTTAAACGTCGCCTTAGGGACGGACGGACCTGCTAGTAATAACAGTTTAGATTTCTTCCGTGAAATGTTTTTAGTGACTGGACTAGCAAAACTGCGGGAAGAAGACGCGAGTGCAGTTGATGCACTTGCAGTTTTAAAGATGGCCACTATTAACGGTTCAAAGGCTTTAAACTTAAAAGATTCGACTTACCTCACCGTGGGAAGTTATGCTGATTTAACTGTTATTAATCTTTTACAACCAAATATGCAACCAATTAATAATATTGAAAAGAACATTGTATATTCTGGTAGTAAAGTGAATATTGCATTAACAATGATTAACGGTAAAATTCTTTACCAAGATGGTGAGTTTTTCTTAGATGAACCAATTAGTGAAATATACGCTAAAGCTCAAGTCATTACCGATCGTCTTAAGGCTGGACGTAGTAAATAATAAAGAGTAAAGATTCTCTTAAATATGCAAAAGCAACGATTTAGTAAAATAAATTGTTGCTTTTTGTTTTACAAAAGCGCAAACGATGTTATAATACCTTTACATCGCGGAGTAGAGCAGTGGTAGCTCGTCGGGCCCATAACCCGGAGGTCG
>CAYJAE010000132.1:0-1601 GCA_964368105.1 uncultured Staphylococcaceae bacterium | reverse complement strand
TCCGATATTGCGGCGGAGTATTCAAGGAAATAGTCTTTGATAATATGAAGCCAGTGGTAACAACATATGGCTACAAAAACAATAAAGTGTTAAGTGAAGAAATAATCAAATTTGCGACATATTATGGCTTTAAAATCAATACAACAAACGGGCGAAAAGGTAATGAAAAAGGCCACGTTGAAAACAGTGGAAAACTAATCCGAAAAGAGCTATTTTCTTTCAATTATAATTTTGCAAATGAAGCCGAACTTTTTGCCTATGTTGACACTGAAATGGAAATAGCAAATAAAGATGATGTAGCGGATTTTAATAAAGAAACGAAGCATCTAAAACCATTACCAAGACATGATTATAATCTAGGCGAATTTGGTATTGGAAAGGTTAATTCATATAGTTTTGTAATGGTAGCAACTAATTATTATTCGGTACCGGAAGAATATGTGTTTAATGAGGTGAGATACACGATTATAAGCGATTTAATAGTGTTTTACCGGGGAAATCACGAAATAGCGCGACATTATCGACTAAAAGGAAAAGATGGCTACCAAGTAAATATTAAGCATTATTTAAAAACATTAAAGAAGAAACCAGGAGCGCTTCGCCGTTCTTTAGCGCTTCGAAGTGCAGATCAAGAAATCATCGATTTATATGAAGAAAAATACAAAGAAAATCCACGAGGTTTTATCGAGTATCTTTATAGTGGCAACGAGAGTGAAAAAGATAGTGAAATCACGATTGAAAATGTTGCAAATCATCAACTAGGAAACATTAATAAAGCATTCAATTTAATAGGAGCAAATTCATGAAAACAAACATCGAAAAAATGGCGTATAAATTACGTCTGCCAAACATTAGAATCAACCATCAAGAACTGATCGAAGAAGCGTTAAGTAAACAGTTAAGTTACGAAGCTTTCGTAGAACTACTTCTCAGTCGAGAAATAAGTAAACGTGGTGAAAATAGTGTCAATAAAAAAGTAAAAGAAGCAAAGTTTCCTTACCTGAGAACTTTTTCAGAAATGGACTATAATGCGTTTAGTTTACCGGTAGCAAATAGTATCCGTGAACTCCAGTCTTTAGCGTTCATCCGTGAAGGAAGAAACCTCATTCTTATAGGTAATCCAGGAGTAGGAAAAACCCATACCGCTTTAGCGCTTGGACACCTAGCTTGTATAGCTAATATGAAGGTGTTATTCATCACTGTCCCAAACCTAATTCTTGAACTAAAAGAAGCCCTCAAAGAAAGAGAGGTTGTCGCTTATAAGAAAAAGTTTATGAGTTACGATCTTGTTATCTTGGATGAACTTGGTTATGTCTCATTTGATCGAGATGGTAGTGAACTTCTTTTCAACCTTCTATCCAACCGTTCCGAAAGAAAATCTATTATCGTTACGACAAACTTAACATTTGATAAATGGCCTGAATTATTTGGTGACACAATACTCACTGCAGCGATGGTTGACCGTCTTACAAACAAAGCTAGCGTCATTCAAATAATAGGTGATTCATATCGGATGAAACAAACTCAGGCGTGGTTAAATGCGAAATAAAAAAAATAAAAAAAATTCGACCCCTAGGGGTCATAGAAGGTGGATCAGTTAT
>CAYJAE010000131.1:0-1603 GCA_964368105.1 uncultured Staphylococcaceae bacterium | reverse complement strand
CCCTTCGGTCGAACCAATAAAAAATGACCCGTAGGTCAGTTTTTGTTTTTCTGGGCTCTATTAAATAGATTGTTGAAAGATTTTTTTTATTCCACACTCCATTTAATAGTTTTACCAAGTTTCGTTAACTTCTTTTATACTGATTTGGTATAGAAAAGGAGTTAATATATGGATTTTAATACATTGCTTTTACGCTTGGGTTTAAACCCAGAAAATTTCGTCAACAGACTAAACGAACCAATCAAAACAGAAACAGGGTTTATCTATGAGGTGGATCAAAAGGTTACAATATCAAATTGTCCTTATTGTCGTCACGACAAACTCTATAATAATGGTTACTTTTCCACTAAGAAAAACTGTAATTCTTCTAACCATTTGACAGACACTTTGTATATACGACGGGTTCGACTAAAATGTCGAAAATGTTTGAAGACTTTTTCTCCTCCATTAAAGGGACTTGAACCATATACTAAAATTAGTAATCAAACACTTCAACTTATTCATAATGAGTTTACCCAAATGATGACATTTTCTGACATTGCTAAGAAGTATAACGTATCCACGGCTAGAGTCTTACAACTCTTTGATGAACACGTTAGATTTGTCCCTCGCCGCCCATTACCTGAGGTACTCTGTATTGATGAAATACGCTTCTCAAAAGACGCAGATAATGCCTATGTTTGTATTCTCTATGATTTCCATAAACGTGAGATTGTTGATGTTATCCGCAACCGCAGAATGCCCTATCTTCGCGACTATTTTAGTGAAATTAACCTCATAGAACGCGGAAAAGTCAAAATTGTTATCTCTGATATGTACGATGCATACTCCACAATAACCACTGCTTTCTTTAAGTCTGCTATTCATATTGTAGATACTTTTCACGTGGTTCGTCTCCTTACTAATGCTGTAAATATTCTCCGAACTCGTACCATGAATCTTCATGCTGATAAGGCCTCCCCAATCTACAACTTTATGAAGAAAAATTGGAAGCTTTTCTTAGCTAGAACCCGCAACACTCCAGACAAATACTATACGTATAAAAAGACAGGGGAACTGTTTCATTATGATGAATTACTCCGCCGCTCTCTTAATCTTAACCCTGATCTTTATCTCGCTTACAACTCACTACAAGATCTCTATCGTTACGAACAAAAATTCACTTATGATGAAGCCCTCCGTTTTATTGAAAGAATCCGTGATAATCTCCTTGAATCCTCAAACGAATTACTTAAAAGTACAGGACGTTCTTTCCACAAATGGCGTTTCGAAATCGCTAATGCTTTTAGTAAAACTCAGAACAATATTCGTTATACAAATGCCATTGCTGAAAGCATAAATAACAAGATTAAAACCATCACTAAACTAGCTTATGGTTATCGAGATTTTGAACGATTTAGAAAGCGTGTTTTACTCATTTTGACCTATGGGAAAACCCCCTAATGAAAAGACCCCGGAATTGCTTCCAGGGTCTCCACAATCTATTTAATAGTTTTTGCTATAAATTATTTAAATTCCACAATTTTCAACAATCTATTTAATAGAGCCTTTTATTAATAGATTTGAGAATAATTAGGAATTATTCATGTTGCGCATAATTTCA
>CAYJAE010000130.1:0-1636 GCA_964368105.1 uncultured Staphylococcaceae bacterium | reverse complement strand
TTCAATAACGAACTTAAGATATTTTTCATTAACGTTTGAATAAACAAATTGATAATAGGGAGTAACTGAATCCGAAAAAGGAACGTATGTTTCTCTATTGTTTTTTGTTCGACTTTTTCGAAAATTCATAGCTGCCTCATATACTTCTGGTTCAACGATAGGTCTATGATGATTAAGAATCATATTTTCTTCTCTTGATAAGCGAGAAGAACGAACACGAGTGTCATTGTAAGTTTTGTAATGAGAAAGATAACTAATTTAAATTATTCTCCCGAAGATGGAATATACCGCGAGGTATGAATTCGTATTGGGTTTCTTTTATTATTGCTAATATATCGTTAGTTAGCGTATTTAGATGTCTTATTTTTGGAGTCTATATCCGCAATTTATTATAATAATTAATAGGAGAAAAATTTATGGCTTTCAATAGAATACAATATAACAATTTTATCAATAATTTAACAGGATATAGCACAACAGCGACTGTTGTTAATCAATATACGAATTCTACTCAAATTCAAAATCTTGAACATTACCTGAAAAATATAGAAGTTCTTAATCCAACAATTTTATTGGTTGGAGAGGCTCCAAGCTATAATGGGTGTTCTATTACAGGAATTCCATTTACTAGTGAGTTTATTATAAAAAATCAAACTAAAACTCAAGCAACGATTTTAGTAAACTGTATTGCAAAAAATTGTCAAAAAGAACAATCGGCAACTATATTTTGGGATAAACTTGAAGAACGTGCTTTAAAGGGAAAATTGAATACTCCTCCGCTTATTTGGAATATCTTCCCTTTTCATCCTCATCCTAATGGAAAGCAAAATAGTAATAGAAAACCAGTGAGTTCAGAATTAATAATGGGGCTAACTATTTTAAACGATTTGATAACATTATTTCCTGGGATTAAAGAAATTTATGCGATAGGCAAGGTTGCAAGTAAAACAATAAAAAACTTAGCTAATTATAAAGGATACGTATGTCATCCAGCGAATGGCGGGAAGACGCAATTTAACATTGACATGGATAAAGTATTCCCTTAATTGCCGAAGAAAAATTAAAGTTAATACAAAAAGTGATGATTAAGTAATCAAATATATAATAAAAACTGCAACAGAATTTAAGCCAAAAATAGAAGGGAATGTTGCAAAACTTGAAAAAACCACCTTTTTATTATTTGAATATAATTTGATTTGATCCGCTGAAATAATGAATCCGTTGATCAAAACCAAAATAATTAGTGATTTCGCCGCGGGTATATTGTCCAAGATTAAATACCACATTACCTATGATAAGTTCGGAGGATACTCCAAACGTCTCTTCCCAGGAAAAGTTTGGGAAATCTATATCAATATGAGTGGATATATTAACACTATTTGAACGTGTTTCTCCAATTACTAGCTGGAAGTTAGCAGATGTTAATTTTAATCCAGTCCACTTAAAGTTATCAAACGCTCTTA
The DNA here is from genome assembly GCA_964368105.1 of uncultured Staphylococcaceae bacterium. Classification (GTDB taxonomy): domain Bacteria; phylum Bacillota_I; class Bacilli_A; order RFN20; family CAG-826; genus UBA1361. The sequence continues at coordinate 173 of CAYJAE010000130.1, read as the reverse complement.
GCATAGTCGTGTACTTGTAGTTCCCATAAACAACAGATAATGTACTACCGCCTAATGCAAATTTTAATTGCGCTCCACTAGGAAGACTCTCTTTAAACTGTAAAGTTTCTTTGTTAACATTTCCAACATGTGGAAACACAACTAAGAAGTCCTGCACATACGTCCATTCTTCA
>CAYJAE010000129.1:0-1748 GCA_964368105.1 uncultured Staphylococcaceae bacterium | reverse complement strand
AAAATCTTGTTTTGGTAAGTATATACTGCCAAAAAGTGCATAAATTAGCCCTAAAACGGGCTTTTTTTGATGTTTTCGGTAAACGTAAAAAATAAACACCATTTTCAAATTTGACATAATTTCGTAAACTTTTGCTGAAAGGCAGGAGTTTTTTATGAGTAAATTTAAAAGTGATTATGAAAGATTAGAAACAGTCAAAGAATTTAAATTGAGTCGAATGTCTATTTCAGAGTTTTCCCGCTACAAGGGTGTTAACCGCGAAACGCTTCGGGACTGGGTAAATGCTTACGATAATCTAGACGGATCTTTCATCCGTCTCAATAAAGTGTTAGAAAGTGCCCAAGAAGGCACCATGCTCGCTAATGAGGATGTTCGGGTTAATATGCTTAAACCAGAGGAAATCATCCGCAAGTCAACCCATTTCTCACGTTTTGATCATTCAATTGTCGTCATTGAAATTAATAAGTTAAAAATAACAACCTCGCTTGAACAAGCGCTTGCTATTTTAGAGAAATTTTTATGATTGATATTAAGAAAGTTAAAAACCTATTTCTTTACACTAATGAGGTTGATATGCGGATGGGAATTAACAAAATAGAGTCCGTTCTTGCCCTATCTTTTTCACCGCTTGAAATACTTCACTCTGCCTTTATCTTCGTTAGTAAAAACCGTAAGCAAGTCAAAATTTATTACGAAGACGAATACGGAAAATGGCTCCTTATCAAAAGTAGTGAAGTAAGCCTAACACCAAAAGCGAACAAGTAGTTAAAAAAGTAAACAAAGTCATTATTAAGAATGTCATCTAACAATATTTAATTATGTTTGTTTTCAAAGCGTTTTTAATTGACTATAAAAGAACCTTACTATAAAATTTCCTTCATTGTCTTTAAAGACAAAAAGGAAAAAAGTATGAAGATTATTGATTTAGACTACGCAAGTGCGAAAAAACAAATTATTGATGAGCTTGGTCTTTTCATTGATGAAAACAGTCCTAATGCCGTCGCAGTAGATGAAAATGAAGAAGATTTAATGAAAGAAGCATTGCTATCCGAAACCGAAAAGTTTAGTTTTGCCATGGAAGATAACAATCAAATTCTTGGTAAAATATACGGCGAAATCGACATGATGAACCATGAGATTCGGATTGACGGATTAATCGTTAGTCAAAAAGCTCGTGGGACGGGAGTCGGTTCAATTTTAATGAATCGCGCGGAAGAATTAGGACGTAAAAAAGGCTGTTTTATGGCTTTCGTCAATACAACAGCGTCAAGCGCTCCGCGATTTTATGAAAAACTAGGATATCATCTTTTAGCTACTTTCAAAGATTATCCAAGCGTAGGTGACGAATATTATTTTTATGCTAAAAACTTTATCAATAATTAAAAAATTAAATGGACTCACTCGTCAAAGTGAGTCTTTTTATATATAACTGCACTGACTATACTGCTGCTATTATTTTCTCTTATTCCGTGGGGAGAAAGTAGAGCAATAATGGAGGTTTATGATTTCGCTACATGGAAAATAATAGGAAGAAATGACTGAACAATTATTAGATTGATAATATTAATTTAAGTAAATAGTGTATACATTGATTAAAAAGGATGTCGCTAAAAATCTCTTTAGACAGTGAACATTTGTGCTTTAAATCGAATATATCCGATATAACAATAAAAATAACATCTTTTTAAATGCTTTTTCAAATACTTTTTGAAAAGTTTATTATTAATAAAATTATTATGCTACAATAC
>CAYJAE010000128.1:0-1750 GCA_964368105.1 uncultured Staphylococcaceae bacterium | reverse complement strand
GAAATAAGTGCGATTCTAAATGGCTCTACCACGTCGCATATCCCCTCTACTATTGTCAAAATTAGTGATAAAATAGAATTAGTCAGAGCGGGAAGTATTCCCTTTGAAAATATACTTAAAGTTTGGGAGGAAACGAAATGAAAATAGCAATTGGCAGTGATCACGGCGGCTTCCGTTATAAAGAAGCAGTAAAAAAACACTTAGAAGATCAAAATATTACCGTAATTGATGTTGGACCAGTTGATGAGTCCCGGGTTGATTATCCTTCTTACGGTATTGCAGTCGGCGAACAAGTTCGTGATAAAAAAGCTGATTTAGGTGTAGTTGTTTGTACATCAGGCGAAGGTATTACGATTGCAGCGAATAAAGTTCATGGTGTCCGCGCTGGAATTGGTTATGACGATGACGTCGCCCATCTTTTACGTGAACATAATGACGCGAATGTCATTGGCTTTGGCCAAAAACAAATGAAACTTGAAGATGTCTTACGGAGAGTGGACTTATTTATTAACGCTAAGTTTGAAGGTGAACGCCACACTAAACGAGTGGATATTATTAAAAAATACGAAGATAAAAAATAGTTTTGTAACAAAATAAGTCTTTCATCTTTATTTATAAGTATGGAAGACTTTTTTATTTGTCCCCGCTGTGGGAATAGCAACTTAGCTAAAACCGGCATTAAAGAAGGGGTGCGTTATTGTCGTGCTTGTCTCTCTTTTAATGGTATTCACGCACCGGTTGTTAAACATAAAAAACTTGATATTCCAATTCGAATTAATTACGAATTAACGAGCGAACAAGCGCGAATTGCCGAAGAAATCGACGAAAACTACCAAAATGGAATAAATACTTTAGTCTACGCCGTCTGTGGTGCGGGTAAGACGGAACTCGTATTTAAAGTAATTCAAAGTGCACTAAAGACGGGGAAACAAATTGGGTTTACTGTTCCTCGTAAAGAAGTTGTTATTGAACTATCAACCCGGATTAAAGACGCTTTTCCTCAGGCAAAAGTTATTAGTGTTTTTGGCGGACATAATGACGTCTTAACTGGTAACATTGTTGTCTTAACTACACATCAGTTATATCGATACCAGAATTATTTTGATTTACTTGTGTTTGATGAAATAGACGCCTTCCCCTATAAAGGGGACTTAGTGCTTGAATCCTTCTTTCAAAAAAGTGTCAAAGGAGTGTATGTTCTTTTAAGCGCAACGCCAAGTAAGAAAGTATTAAGTGAATTTAGCAAGAAAGGTAGTGTTTTAACGCTATTTACTCGTTTTCACAATAATCAAATCCCTGTACCGCGTGTTAGTCGGGGATACGGAGTCACGAACTTTATAATTTTAATCAAGGAACTCTTTAATTTTATTAAAAGGAAAAAACCAGTGCTTATTTTTGTGCCGACTATTAATAAAGCTATCTTTATTTATCGACTACTCAAAATAGACTTTAAAACCGGTAACATTGTTCATTCAAAAGTAAAGAATAATTCCGAAGTTATTGCGGACTTCAAAAAAGGAAAATATGAATTCTTAGTAACCACTACTGTTTTGGAACGGGGAGTAACAATTAAAGGACTCCAAGTAATAATTTACGGTGCGGATCACGCAGTCTATGATAGCAGCAGTCTTATTCAAATTGCCGGTCGAGTCGGCCGAAAAAAGGAGGAAAGTGATGGGGAAGTTGTTTTCATTGTTAGCAGGGAAAACCAAGCAATTAAGGAGTCAATTAGAGACATTAAGGAGAAAAA
>CAYJAE010000127.1:0-1823 GCA_964368105.1 uncultured Staphylococcaceae bacterium | reverse complement strand
ATATATGCATTATACCATTACAAAAATCGAATTAGTCAATTATGAGACCCAAAAAGTTGAAAAATAATGATTTTAGTTCAAAAATTATCAACTTAAGCGCATTATGTCGGTGAAAACACGGTTTTTTGACTTCATTTCTGGTCAGTATTTCTCTTTTTTTGACCTCTATTTAATATGATAAAACCAAATTTACTAGCGTTTTTTCTTCACTTTAAAAGGCTGGTTTTTCTACAAAATTCCATTAGCTTAACGTTAGGATAAAACGATATAAAGGTTAATTTTTGATGTGTTTTAATCATCTTTTTATCTTGAATTTAAGCATCATTATCATTAGTTTTTGGTATGCTTTAATTTCTAAATTGGTGAACCATTATCTTTAGTATTCGAACTTAAATTTGTTTTTAAATCGAATAGGTTAAGAATTACCGCTTTATATAAGCATCAAGCATTTGTCTTTTAAAAACTCTTTAATATTTTCATTATTGTTTTCGTAATAATTCAGAAGCTGTTTAATGTATTCGCCGACTAATTCTTCTGGAATAATAATGAGTCCACAGCCTTGACTAATAAGATAATGGTTAGCAAAAATTACCGCAGTTCGTTTGTTTCCATCAATAAATAGTTGGCTCTTTGTCACATATAGTAATAGTGCAATTGTTTTATCCGTAACAGTAAGAGTGCTACTAACTATTCTGTTTATATCTTCAATAACTTTTGTTTCAATTGGTATGGGCGGTAAATATGATGACCCACTAATCCTTACTGGAACAGGCCGGATTTTACCAGCGGTATAGGAAAAACCATCATCCACAATTGCGTTTATTTGCCGTAAAATATTGTAGTCGGTTGGATGAGTTATGACAAATTCGTTAAGAATAAAATCCCACGCTCTTTTAAGATTGACAATCTTCATTACGTCATCAACCTGCATATTCTTAACTTTACCGCCCGTAATAATCTTTTCAGTATCCGCGAGTGTCGTTAAAATGCCTTCAAGCCGGGCTTGCTTATAAATTGAATCTGCAAGATTTCTTCTCGCAATATCAATATTCAACTTTATCTTTTCGTTTAAATTACTTTCACTATACCCAAAGTCCGCCAACAATTTACTTATCTCTCGTAAGCGACTTTTATATTGTTTAGCAAGTTTGTTATTATCAATTATAAGGTTTTGTAACTCTATGGAATAAACACCCGCGTATTTAGTCCGTTTTATTCCGTCTTCACGAAAATTCAAATAAATATATTTATGTGTGCCACTTTCTCTTATTTCAATTGATCCATACAATAAATTATTAAGTCTATTTTGAATTAGTTCTTTTTCTTGAATCAAAGCAATCATATTCTCTCCTATATATGTGTAACATTTTATATAATTTGTTCCACATAAGAATTATAGCACACTACAATTAATATGTGTAACAAATAAATTTGTTTGTTCCACATTTGTTAAAAATATGTGTTACGTTTTTTGTTAAAATAAAAAACTTACCTTGGTTTTCGGTAAGCTTCTATTTCTAAATTGGTGACCCGTACGGGATTCGAACCCATGAATGCATGCGTGAGAGGCATGAGAGTTAAGCCGCTTCTCCAACGGGCCATGAGTGAATTATAGCACTTTCTAAATCTTTGATTATGCATAACCAATAATAATAACTAAAAAGTTTATTTCAGTTGGATAGTGGCGCTACCAACTCATTGTGCTACGCAAAAACCAATAGCAGGCTAAATAAAAAGCTTACCTTGGTTTTCGGTAAGCTTCTGTTTCTAAGTTGGTGACCCGTACGGGATTCGAACCCATGAGTGCATGCGTGAAAGGCATG
>CAYJAE010000126.1:0-1839 GCA_964368105.1 uncultured Staphylococcaceae bacterium | reverse complement strand
AAGCTGGCTTTTAGTGGCCAATGAAAACTTTGAATATGAGTATATTAAGTTACCTCACCCTGTTGTAGCAGTCGCATATATTAAATATTCAAATTCAAAGCAATATACAACCACGATTGAAAGGGCATTAGAATTGGCCGCGGAAGATAGCAGTGCAAATACAATTTATGTTGTTCCTGAAACCAACCCAACCATTACCCGGAATACGACTGTTGCCAGTAATGACACCTTGATTATACCTATCGAAGGGGAAACGACGGGAGAAGTATTTAGTGATACGATTGTAAACGGAATTGCGGATTCAAATGCTGCTAATGTGACGAAAAATAGAAAAAACTCGATTAAGATTTCAGATGGAACTACGCTAAATGTAGATGGGAAATTAATCATTAGTGGTCAATCCGGAAAAGGTGGGCAAGGTAATACCGGGTTTACATCAGGTTTATACACAGAAATTGTTATGGGGAGTGAATCGATTATTAACATTAATGGTTTCATTGATAATTACGGCTATATAAAAGAGTTTGCTAAGAATAATAATAGTGAAATTAATATATCTTCAATTGGCAAATTATCAATGCCACTCGTCTTTTATGATTTTAGAGGGGGAACATATAGTTCGTATGCAGCGGGTTCGGCTAACTATGTTTTCCCTTTTACTATGTTCGATTTTCCCAATATCCAAAGCAAGATGATTTTTAATTCAGGCGCTATTCTCGAGGGAAAGGTGGTTGTTCCCGCGATAACTGGAAAAGCCGCTTCGAGAATTAAAGCTAATGTTATTGGGGGAAGTGCGACAACTTCCTTATTTAGAATTAGTTCTGGAAGTATGTCCCTTAAATATACTCCTGTTAGATCATACTCCTACCCCAATAATTTCACGACTAACGACGCCCTAAGGGCTACGGCCAGCGAAGCTCTCTTTAATATGACGAATATCGAAATAAATGGAAACGTAAACTTTGCTTCATTGGTAATCAGGGTTATTATTGATATTAATTCTTCAAACTTTTTCCTGCCTCTCAGTTATAAATTTCAGATTAAAGTAAAAAATGGTGGTGTCATGAACATCGCCAATAAAATGAAGTTTTACAAAGGGGTACTTATTGAAGTCGAGCCGGGTGGAACGGGAAATATCAATGCACAAACTATTTTTTATCAAAAATACTTTGATCAAACTACAACCGGCGGTCTATATTATCCAACATACTTTGATGATCCTTTATATACGGCTCGGTTGATCAATAATGGCACACTAAATATTAATGCCCCCTTTGCGGGTAAGATTGAAACTACTACTCACGATGCCATTGTTAATATTGGTACAGGATTCGTAGCATCTGTCACTTCTAAAGAGATGATTTCCGCGGTGTCAGCAAACTATGTTTATACTCTAATTACTGGGTACGCAGTTGGTGACATTTCATCTGATGTGGAAGAAAACAAAGCCATCTCACAATTTTCAACGACGACTGGAACGCAATACTCTTCTCAAGGTTTATGGTGGCTTGGTACTCCTGGTTTAACTACTCCGACAATCGAAGCAGATGGAGGAGCAGTAACTGTAAAAAAAAGTTGTATTGATGTTGATGTTGCGGTACTAATGCATGATGGAACGACTAAACCAGCAGGTCTACTAGTAGCCGGTGACATGGTTCAGGTTTTTAATCATGAAACAGGAAAAATCGATATCGCACCAATAATATTCAATGATGATCTTGACAAAGACGCTGAAGAACACACTGTTGTTTATCTAAACTTTTCTAATGGTAAACAAATTAAATTAGTTGATGAACATGGCTTTTTTGATATTAATACGATGAAGTACGAGTATATTGA
>CAYJAE010000125.1:0-1878 GCA_964368105.1 uncultured Staphylococcaceae bacterium | reverse complement strand
TATACGAGTGAATACGGACTTGGAATTCGTGAAGTCAATATTTTATTGCTTTCCAAAGAATTAACTGCTTACTTTGAAAGCGCACTTAAAGCCACTAAAAACTATAAATTATTAGTTAATTGGGTCGTTGGCGAACTTAGTGAATACTTAAATAAAGAAGGAATTAACGCTGCGGCCCTTACTTTAAAACCCGAAAACTTCGCAAGTCTTATTAATTTAATTGATAGCGGCAAGATTTCAAACAGTCAAGCTCGTCAATTATTCGCAGTTATTGTTAAAGATAATAGTGACGCCGCCAAAACAGCGGAGCAATTAAACTTAGTGCAAGTAAGTAATGAAGACTTTATTTTAGAAATAATTAACGAAGTAATTAATGAAAACGAATCTGCAATTATTGATATTAAAAACGGTAAAGATCGGGCCCTTGGTTTCTTAGTGGGTCAAGTTATGAAGAAGAGCAAAGGAAAAGTTAATCCTGCGCTTGCCGATAAATTAATGCGTGAAGCAATCGCTAAACGCTAGAAAGTAAATGGTGTTCCTTGCCTAACCACCATTATAAAAACAGGGAGAAAAATGAACAAAAAAGTCATTCGAAGAATTACAGATAACGCGCTTATTGCCGGGATTTACTACATTTTCACCATCATTTTGGGAACATTTGCCTACAACGATATTCAATTTAGAATAGCAGAAATTCTCCTCTTCTTACCCTTCTTTCGCAAAGACTTTGTGATTGGGGTAACACTTGGAACTTTTCTTGCAAATCTCCAAAGTCCGCTCTGGCCATGGGATCCAATCTTTGGCACTCTTGCAACACTCATAAGTGCCCTACTTATTAGTTACTCACGGAAGATGTGGACGGGAATTATATATCCCACTATCCTAAATGGTTTAATTGTTGGAACAATGCTACACATAGTATTAGATTTGCCGCTTTTTCCAACAATGGGGTTTGTTGCGCTCGGGGAGGTCGTTGTGTTATCCTTAGGCTACGCAATTTTTGCGCTCCTAAGTAAGAATAAACCATTCTTAAATCTAATAATGGCCGAAGAAGGAAAGAAATATGACTAAAAAGAACGCTGTTTACCTCGAAATTATCCATGAATGCAGTCAATCTGGCGCACGCTATGGTTTTTTACATACACCCCACGGCAAAGTTGAAGTGCCAATGTTTATGCCAGTCGGAACACTTGCAAACGTAAAAACAATTACGCCTGACGAACTAAAAGCTTTAGGCAGCGGAACAATTTTAGCAAACACTTACCACTTATCACTTCGTCCCGGCGTTGACTTAATTGACGAGGCGGGTGGCATTCATAAGTTTATGAATTATGACGGGCCAATCCTTACTGACTCTGGCGGTTTTCAAGTTTTTTCACTCGCGGATAACCGCAAAATTACTGAAGAGGGCGTTACTTTTAAGTCGCATTTAGACGGTAAAAAACTATTCTTTTCTCCCGAAACGGTTATTGATTTAGAAGAGAAAATCGGCGCGGATATTATTATGAGTTTTGACGAATGTATTCCTTATCCTGCAAGTTACGAATATGTTAAAGAAAGCACAGAAAGAACACTTCGCTGGGCAAAACGCGGGCAAATTGCGCATAAACGCACTGATCAAGCCCTTTTTGGAATTGTTCAAGGGGGAGAATATCCTGACTTAAGAAAGCACTCTGCACTTGAAACCGCTGCGATGGATTTCCCGGGTTACGCGATTGGCGGAACTAGTATCGGTGAACCCAAAGACGTCTTCATCACAATGATAGAAAATTCAGTCCCGTACTTACCAAAAGATAAACCACGTTACTTAATGGGAATTGGTTCGATTGATATGATTCTTGAAGGTGTTGCCCGTGGCGTAGACATGTTTGATTGTGT
>CAYJAE010000124.1:0-1921 GCA_964368105.1 uncultured Staphylococcaceae bacterium | reverse complement strand
GGTGAACCATGGAATATCTTGATTAATATCGACTGAATCAGTTTTGATAAATAAAATAACAGGTGTGAACCATATGTTGCTAAATTGCTGTTTTATTTGAAATAAATTTCGTTTTATTTGACTAAACGGATTAACTCGTTCGTTCGTATAATTAATTCCGCTACTTGAATCTTTATTTTGGAAGAAGTTGTCTCCTTCTTGATAAATACTGCCGCGCCACGACTTTAGTTCTAAAATAAAAACTTTTTGCTCATATATGATTAACAAATCAATATCTCCTTTTGCAGTATCGCTATCAAGACAAATATTTCGAATAATCGTCGCTTCTGGAAGTTTAGCTCTTAATGCATTATATACTTCAACCTCACTATAATTACCAACCTTCTTTTCTGGTGGAGTAAAAGGCAAGGAACTACCGGTTGCCCGGTTTATCCCGACACCAATTCGCTTAAAAAAATTTCTAATATTATTAAATATGCCCATCTTATTCATTATTATAACCGAAAATAGAAGTATAACTCGTGAAAAAGTGACAAAACAATAGGTGAACTAATATATGTTTTGGGGAGTAGTATTTTTGAAAGATGTTAAAATAATTACAGAGGTATTTAAATATGAAAATTAATAAATTAATTGATCACACATTACTTAAAGCAGACGCAACTCCAGCGCAAATTGAAAAATTATGTGCGGAAGCTCTTGAGCACGACTTCAAAAGTGTTTGTATTAATCCGGGCTATGTCCCACTTGCAAGTATGCTTTTAGCGGGTAGTGACGTCCTTGTTTGTACCGTTATTGGTTTTCCACTCGGAGCGACAAGCCGCGAAAGTAAAATCCATGAAGCTGATATTGCCGTCCTTGACGGTGCGGAAGAAGTTGATATGGTTATTAACATTGGTAAACTTAAAGCGCATGATGACCTCGCAGTATTTCAAGAAATTCGTGATATTAAAGACGTAGTCGGTCCCGATATCGTCCTTAAGGTTATTATTGAAACGTGCCTTTTGACGGACGAAGAAAAAGTAAGAGCATGTACCCTCGCCCAAAAAGCCGGCGCTGACTTTGTTAAAACAAGTACTGGCTTTAGCACGGGTGGCGCGACTGTTGAGGACATTAAACTGATGCGCAAAACTGTTGGTGAACTGATTGGCGTTAAAGCAAGTGGCGGAGTGCGTACTCTTGCTGACCTTGAAGCAATGGTCAAAGCTGGGGCAAGTCGGATTGGCACAAGTAACGGCACCGCCTTTATGGTTGGTAAAACTGGAAGCGGCTATTAATTAATGAGTGAGTTTAAAAAAGGACGAAAAAGTCTTTATCTTTTTATTGCGGGTTTACTATTAACAATCGGCGTTTTAGTCACTTGGTTAGTGCTCACAATTAATAGTCCGGCTGTAGAAGTCGGTGATATTGTTTTACTAAGTGTTTTATTTGCGGTTTTATTAGGCGGCGAACTCGCAATGCTAACGCTTTATTTTATTCGTCCACCCATTCTTTTAGAAGTAGATGAAAAAACTGTCTATATTCACTTAAGTAAAAAGAAAGTAATTGAAGTAGCGGTTAAGGACTTAAGTACCATTACACTAAACCGCCAATTACTGTATGTTGTAACCAAGGAAAGTAAACTTTTTACCGTGCGTTTCTTAAGTGATCCGCGCGATGCCCAAAGTGTTCTAAAGGCGAAATTACACGACTTTATTAATAATAATCCTGATACTTATTTTGATGTACCACCAAAAAACTAAGTTAAATTTCTTAAAAGTGTTGAATAATCGTCAATATCTTCATAATTTTGTCTTTTTTAGTTGTATTTAAATGAATATTTTATATAATACTAAAGTGCAATTACGCATGGAAGGGGTGATAGTTAATGCCAAAAACATTTGTTCGTGATAACGAATCATTAGATGAAGCACTAAAACGG
>CAYJAE010000123.1:0-1933 GCA_964368105.1 uncultured Staphylococcaceae bacterium | reverse complement strand
AAGACCGATATTAAGCGACTATTTCATATCCACTTTGGTAAAACCTTCTAAAAAAAATAAAAAAAATTCGACCCCTAGGGGTCATAGAAGGTGGATCAGTTATCAATGAGCATAGTGGCTCACTTATCAGTTGACATTAACAATTTAAACCTTTATTCTGTTTTATTATTGTTATAACAAAAAATATACTTGAGATAATCGTAAAGAATATAGCTAACAGCTGATGTATAAGAATAACTTAAACCATTTTAAAATATGTACTTGCCACCTAATTAAGTGCTCGGTTTTAACAAGATAATTCAATGTTCCTCCTAAGAGATATATTTTTTAATTACCAATATTTGGTACAGAAATGATTTTTGAATAGTATATATAAGTGAGAAAGTAAAACGTAACAAATATGATTTTAGCTCATAAAATAAAGCTCAAACCAAACAACAAACAAGTGACATATTTTAAAAAGGCTTGTGGTATCGCTCGTTTTGCATATAACTGGGGTCTAGCATATAACAAAGAAAAGTATGAAAAAGACTCTAATTACATATTTAATGAAATGGAAATACGTAAGGCGTTAAACGCGATTAAGCAAGAAAAATTTCCTTGGATGTATGAGGTTACAAAATGTGCGAGTCAAATGGCAATTAAAAGAAACTTAAAGAATGCTTTTAGCAATTTCTTTGGTAATAAATCAGAATATCCTAAGTTTCACAAAAAAGGTATCCACGAGTCGTTTGAACTTACTAATGAAAAATTTTCTGTAAAGGGCAACCAAGTGAGAATTCCCAAACTAGGGTGGGTAAAGATGATGGAATCATTAAGATTTAACGGGAAGATAATGAATGCAACTGTCAGCACTCGTGCAGGATATTGGTTCATCTCAATACAAGTTGAAATGAAAGATAAGGAAATTGAACGTAACGACACTGAGGTTGTTGGTGTTGATTTAGGCGTCGCTGCCCTAATAACGCTATCAAACGGCGAAAAATACAGTGGAGCAAAAGCAACAGTAAAATATGAGAAAAAATTGAGGAGGTTAAAACAACGTTTAGCAAAGTCAAAAGGGAATAAAAAAGGAGAAAAAAAGTCAAATAATTTCCGCAAAAACCAAGCGAAATTAAGTAAACTTTATTATAAAATCTTTAATATTCGCAATGATCGTAATCACAACTTATCGACGATGCTAGTTAAAAAATACAAAACAATTTGTGTGGAAAATTTGAATGTAGAGAAAATGTTGAGTAAAAGTAAGATTGCTAAACAAATCTCCGATAGTAGCTTCTACATGTTACGGCAACAATTAATATATAAGTCCAAGTTATATGGTTCATCAATTGTAACTGCCGAGAGATACTTCCCTTCAAGTAAGTTGTGCTCAACTTGTGGTAATAAGAAAGAAACCCTATCATTAAACCAGAGAGTCTATTCTTGCTCCTGCGGCTTAAAAATTGATCGTGATGTAAATGCCGCAATTAACTTAAGAAATTACGCACTTATTCACAACTAAAATAACCCGCCGTGAGTTACACGGTGTCAGCCTGTAGAGAGTTCTCACCTTAGCCACTCAATGAAGCAGGAATTGAACAGTAAACTTAAAACAAGATGTACGTAAGTTTCAAATAACGGCCGGAGTTGAACCGGTACTATAAAAAATAATTACTTTCAATAATCAAAATTAATAATCAATCATTAAATTTTCACTCAAATTCCAAAAACGTGAGTAAATTTTCCGTTTTTTTACTCATGTTCTCAAAACGTGGGTAAATTTTTCGTTTTTCTACCCACGTTTCATAAATTCATGAAATAAAAAAACAAGCCGTTAAGCTTGTGTTTTTTTGTTTATGGTGCCCGGGATCGGACTTGAACCGATACAGTATCGCTACCGCAGGATTTTAAGTCCTGTGCGTCTACCTATTCCGCCACCTGGGCACTAAAC
>CAYJAE010000122.1:0-1937 GCA_964368105.1 uncultured Staphylococcaceae bacterium | reverse complement strand
ACTTAGGATCTAGTGGGGTAACCCGTGCAGGTTCGAGTCCTGTTATTTGCACCAAAACACGAAAAATGAGCCTGAATATTCGGGCTTTTTTTAATATTTACCTATAGTTACGTAAATATAATGCTTTTCATTGAATCCTCAAAGATTGATATTACAGTAACTGAGCAGATTATATAATAGAAAAACGGGGTATGTATCACGCATTAAGTGTGGGTGTGGAAGAACAGGTGAATGAGAAACATGGTTTTGTCCAAATAGTAAAAACACGCAATTATATTGAAAACGATTATTAATAAGTGTAGAATAGCGTATGAAATGGCAGGGAATATGGTACAAATACTTTCACTACTTAATACACAAATGGAAAAGCCGGGATTATTTGGACTCTTCCACATCTTATCCTTAGTTGTAATGGTCGGAATTATTGTTGGTTTATTCTTTTTGTTTAAGAAAAATCAAGAAAAACGGCTAAATGTCGTTCTCCTTATTTTTTCAATTATCTTTATTGTTTTTGAAATTTTAAAACAAGTTATTTATACTCTGCAAGCTGGCCATTATCAATGGTATGCATTTCCATTCCAATTTTGTTCAGTACCAATCTATTTAGTGCCGCTGGCATTATTAATTAGAAATGAAAAAATTAAGACAGCGTTATACAACTTTTTATCATTTTACGTCCTACTTGCGGGTTTAATTGTAATGTTTTATCCTGGTGACGTTTTCACCACAGACGTTGTAATTAATTTCCAAACAATGATTCACCACATGAGCATGGTTTTAATTGGTTTTGCAATCACCTTTGCCGGTAAAAACAATTATTCGTGGCGCGGTTTTTTAAGTGCGCTGATTGTATTTGCAATTGTCTTAGTAGTGGCTTTAATAATGAATATAATTGGTCACTTTGCGGATATCGGCACTTTCAATATGTTCTTTATTAGTCCATATCAACCAAGTACACTGCCGGTCTTTTCTATAATTTACGCTAAAGCGCCCTACCCAATATTCTTACTTAGTTATATTTTCGGCTTTTCAGTGGGCGCCCTAGTTATTAAATACGCCCTTCAAGGATTGATGAAGCTTTTAGATAAGAAAAGTGTCTTGATTAAAAAAACCGCTTAAGCAAAAATTGGTGCCGGACGTTCTCTTGTGCGGAAAAGAATAATAAAGCGTATGCAAATGCACAAAAATATAAATGTTGTTTAAATCACAAAACACGCAATTAAATTACAACAAAACACTCAATTTGTTTTTAGCAACCAAATATATTTCCATCAACATTAAATTTTTAGCAAAACTTATTAGGAGAAAATAGTTATTATGAAGACAACAAAACAAATAAAAATATTAATTACCGCCTTCGAACCATTTGATAGCAATAGTGAAAATTTTTCTGGTGATGTTTTAACTAAATTAAAAAATAGAAACCAAGTAATTAAGGCCTTTTTGCCGGTGGAATATGTTAATTCGGTTAAAAAAATCAAAGAAGAAATCATTAAACATGAACCAAGTATTATTATAATGCTCGGTGAAGCACGAAGTTACGCCTCGCTTGGTTTTGAAGTAATTGGAATAAATGAATATAGTAGCCGACCAGATAATATTAATTTTATTCCTGAAAGTCTCTATATTGCAAAGTCTGGTAAAGACGGCATTTTTTCTACCTTAGATTATGAGCTCTTTGTCAGTGCACTCACGGAAACAAACACAAAATTTCACCGTTCACTAAGTGCGGGATCCTACGTTTGTAATACGCTTTTATATTCAACTCTAAAACATATTGAAGATTCGTCCTTAAACGTTAAATGTGGTTTCATTCATATCCCACATTTAAAACATCAAGATATTAATGAAATTGTTTTAGGACTAGATAATTATATTAGTAAACTCTTAGCTAACTAATAATAAAAATTAAGATAAATTAATCAAGAACTGATAGA
>CAYJAE010000121.1:0-1951 GCA_964368105.1 uncultured Staphylococcaceae bacterium | reverse complement strand
ATAGCAGTAATATCGTCTATCGTTTTAAAGCGGGGATATTTGTTACAGTATCTATCTTTATAGGAGATGTCTCTTATTTTTTCAATTGTGTATTCAATTGGATGATCAAAAGCTTCTTTATAGGTTGGATATATATCTAATATTTCCCAACTGCTTGAAAAGCCATCAGTAAAAAGGTTGATTGATTTAACATTATCTAGAGGTATTACTTCATGTGAAAAAGCAAAATCAGGAGAAGGAGAAATTGAAAATACTGGGTATCCATCCTCTGTGTTAGCGAGGCAGCGATTTCTGATTAATGAATCGTTAACAAAGGAGCGAGTCGCTAATACCGAAATATTCTTTTCAAGAGATATTCTTTTCATATCTTCGATGACTCTTTGGTCCAATGCCTTTAATGTTGGTTGGACAAAAAGATGAGAAGTGTTATTTTTGTAAAATACTGCGATTCCACAATCGCCTATATGATAGAGATGAATTTCTTTATCTTTAAAAACAGCAATTGCAATTCCCGCTGTTGGCAAATAACTAATATTTCTTGCATTAATTGAACTGACTCTTTCTTCAAAAGCTAGTCGACTAATACGGTTTAAAGAAGCGATGATATCTTCTTCATATGGCTTTAAATGACTTTTGATAAAATTAGCAAACCATGAGCCAGAGGTTGGCCGATCATCCGTTTTATATAGTGAGGTAGCACCATCTAAAACCAAAACATAGTTTTCGCCAATTACAAAACGATCTTCATTATAACGATGTGATTTTCGATAAAAGCGTTTAATGTCCATTCTTTTAACCTAAAAATGCGATGAGTAGGAGTGAAGTTGTGAATAACATAACTCCTACTATAAATATAATAATCTCGAATGCGATATATTTCTTTTTAATGTCTTTCATCGCTAAAGATAAAGCAAATAGCACCACTCCTAAAAGTATTAATAATAATGCAACATAGGCCAGCAAAATGAAAACTATATGGAGGGGGTTAGTTAGATTAGCAAAAATGGCTATTGTGCCCAATAGAAATGCCAATAAAGCAGTCATTAATGAAATAGTTTTATAGTTATCAACTTTTAATTTATTTAGTTCGCCAACTTTATCGTTAGTTATGTCATGGGTTCTAAGAATTGAAATCGTGATGAGATGTTGTTCGAATTCTCTAATACGATGCTCATCGCGCTTCTCTTTATCCGCTTCCATCGAAATAGCTTCTTTAATCTGTTCTTCAGCAGAATCATACTTTTTGGATAAGCCTAATAGTCTTCCTTTGGTGCAGTAATATTTGGAGTATTCTGGTTCTTCGTTAATAGCAATATTTACGCATTTAATTGCAGTAGCAATAATTTCTTTTGCTTCATCGCTTTCTTTTGCTTCAATGTTTCTTTCATAATATGTAGCACACGCATCTCCAAAGAGATGCAAAATGCCAGGATGAGATGTGAAATCATATTTATTATTCTTATCTTTTTCAGTAGCGATTTTCATCGATTCTTTTAAAGCTTTATATAAAGAACGGTCGTTCTTATAGACATTTAAATTGTACAAATTAGTAATATGGAGACAAATTGGATAATCATTTGCGAAGAGGTCTATATACTTTTCATAAAGCTCTTTCATTTTTTTGTAGTTTGAATTGCGGCGATAAGAAGTAAAAAGAACAAAGAAACAAATAAAAGCATGTTCAAGTTTGCTCACATCTTTTTCATCGTATGTTTTTAAGAAACTTAAAGATTCTTTTGATTCATCAATGCTTTTTGCTAAATCAGTGATACTTTTTTCAAACTCACGTAAAGTACAATACTGAGCTAGTCCACCATGACTTTTTGCTTTTTCAAAAATAATGTTCATTTGTTCATTGCTTTCCATAACTATATTTCCTAATCACTACTATAAATATACACTGATTGGAGCAGTCATATAAAGTTTATGTTTTCTTTAGACTACTTTTTCT
>CAYJAE010000120.1:0-1954 GCA_964368105.1 uncultured Staphylococcaceae bacterium | reverse complement strand
TGTTTGTGGGGCATTCTTTGGACCGGAGTTCGACTCTCCGCATCTCCACCAAGAAGATGAAACTTCCCCCTTAATTTTGCCTAAAATAGGTTAAAATAAAAGGGGGTTTTTTATTTGTTTAATCTTGTTTGACTGAACAATATTGCCTAAAAAGGCAAAAGCGTTCACAGCGGTTTGCAAACATAAAAACCAACATTTTTCCTCTAAATTAATAGAAAACAATAGAAAAATGCACCATTTTTGACATTTATGGTGCCGGGTTCAATTCTTGGTTTGGCGGACTTTGGCGGATTTTCTTAATTATTAATATGTTGACAGAAGCTTAATATGTTGAATTTACAATTATGTGGAAAACAATAAAGCGTAGTAAGGTAAAATGAAATTAATGAAAAAAAGAAATATAAAAGGCAAATAACAATTATGGAAAAAAAGATTAATCAAAAAACAATCGCCCTTATTGCTCATGATAATAAAAAAGCGGAAATGATTGCGTGGGCTAAAGAACACGCTGAAGTATTAAGAAGCCATAACTTATGCGGCACAGGCACGACCGCAACGTTAACAACAAAAGAAACTGGATTGAAAGTTAAACCATTTTTAAGTGGTCCACTAGGTGGAGACCAACAAATTGGGGCGCAAATTGCCGAGAAAAAGATTGATATTGTAATATTTTTTACAGATCCACTGACGGCTATGCCGCATGATCCAGATGTTAAAGCACTCTTGCGGATTGCCGACGTTCATAATATTCCAATCGCTACAAACAAGGCAACCGCTAATTATTTTCTCTCCTCGCCGCTTCTTAATAAGTAAGTACAAATTTGATTTTTATTATCATTCTTAATGTTTAGAAAACTAAACATATTTTAAATATATATTTATATTTATAAACATATGCGTTATAATATAGTTGAGAGGTGAATAAAATGTCAGTTAGTTATAAAGGATTATTTGCGACGCTTAATGAAAAATTGATAACTATATCAAAAATGTCAGATGATTTAAACTTGTCATCGACAACACGAGCCAAATTTAGAAAAGGTGAATATGTCTCACTTCAAACTCTTGAAGCTATTTGCAAGTATTTGTCTGTAAGTGTTGATGATATTGTTTCTTTTGTTAACACTGATAATCCGTCTCAGTTATACCAAAGATTAAATGAAGAAATGACTCATAAAATAAAAGGAAGCATATATCACGAAACACAGATCTTACTCACCTACAATTCAAATCATATTGAAGGCAGTAAGCTCACGGCAGATCAAACTAGATATATCTTTGAAACAAATACCATAGGAGTGGACACTGATAGCGTCATTAACATAGATGATATAGTGGAAACCCAAAATCATTTCCGCTGTATTGACTATATGATTAAATGTGCATTAGAACCACTATCGGAGTCTTTAATAAAAGATTTACATCGAATTTTAAAATCAGGAACTAGTGACTCCCGCCTAGATTGGTTTAATGTTGGCGAGTATAAACAAAGACCAAATATAGTTGGTGGCAGAGAAACGACCGCGCCCGATCGTGTTGCGCAAGAGTTATCCGTACTTATTGCTAAATACGAAAATAAAAAGGATTACTCCTTTAAAGATATTGTTGAATTTCATTATGAGTTTGAGCGTATTCATCCTTTTCAAGATGGCAACGGTCGAGTCGGCCGATTAATTGCATTTAAAGAATGTTTACGGCACGGACTTGTGCCTTTCACGATTGATGAAAGTATTAAACTCTTTTATTACCGCGGCCTGAAGGAGTGGCAACGTGAAAGAGGTTATTTGCTTGATACTTGCTTGAGTGGTCAAGATAAATATAAAACACTATTAGACATGTTTGATATTAGTTATAAGAACTAGCCATAAACAATTATTGTAAACAAGTCATTGGTTTATTGTAAACAAAATTGTAAACTATATTTAGAGGTGTTTTATGAATGATTATTTAAAAT
>CAYJAE010000119.1:0-1968 GCA_964368105.1 uncultured Staphylococcaceae bacterium | reverse complement strand
TGTGAGCTAGAAAGAAACCCGTATATAAAGAGTGTGCCTTATAAGACACAGCGGTGTGTGCAATAAGACACAGTAGTTTTAATTGTTAATCAATGCTATTTATGTTTTCTTTAATGAATGATGCCCATGGTAAAAGGTCATCAAACGGTTGTTTATCAAGATTGTTTAATACAAGTTCTAAATAAGCCCTTGGGTCAAGATTATTGACATAGCCAAGGTCAATAATGGTTAAGAGGATACAAGATGCTTGAGCGCCTTTTTCTGATTTCGAGAAAAGAAAATTTTTGCGGTCAATCACAAACTTCTTGGCTTGTCGTTCAGCTTCATTATTATCAAGCGTGACACTTCCGTCTGTTAAGTAGGTCCATTGTTCACCATTCATCTTTTTATAGTAATTAATTGCTTTTTCAAGTGGAGAATCTTTTTCAGCAACAATGCTATTAATATAATCTTCTAACTCTTTAATTAGTGTTTTATATTCAGGACTTTGCCGTTTTAGGAGTATTTCAGCGGAAGAAAGCTTCTTTTCCCGCATTTCTTTTTCAAAGTGGAAGATATGATCCATTAAGTTAACAACAATGTAAGCAGTGGAATCTTTTAATTCTTCAGGCTTAAGTGTTTTAACGATATTAGCGAATTCTCTTCTGGCATGAACCATGCAGCGTTGAATCTTAATCCCCTTAGTGCGTAAGACGTTATAGCCAGTATATCCATCAACTGTAACAGTCGCGTTATACAAATTTAGGATTGCTTCAACACTCTTTATTTGGCGGGTGGAAGAATATTCAAATAATGGTAATTTGCCGTGTTTTGTAACAGCGGAATAGCAAAAGACATAGTTTTTGTCACGACCCAAGGCTTTGTTTTCAATAACATCGAGCCATGTTTCGTCAATATTAATGTTCGAAACAGCCATTTCCGGTTTAGTAAATAAATCTTTGAGATGTTTGTAGAAAGGCTCAAGAAGAGAAGCAGATTGAAGAGCCCAGTTGTTAATGGTTTTTTGAGTAAATGGTAAGCCTTCACCCTTAAGCCACTTCGCATAACGGTATTCAGGAACGCCCAAAAAATATTTCATTGTAATTGCGTCACTTAATAAAGAAGCGTCAATCATTGAATGATTAATCGGTGTTGGAAGTATTTCTTGATAGAAAACCCCGGCTTCATCTTTGTACTTAGGTCTAATGACTTTGAAGACAACAATAGAGGCTTTAATACGCTTAATAAGAAAAGACGTTTCCTCGTTAATTTTTTCAAGAATAAGCTGAGGATTTTCTTCTTTTAAGCGGAGAGCAATATCAAGTGTGAGTGGCTCATTTTTGAGTGAGCGTTCTTCTAAGAAATTGTCACCAAAATTCACCGAGCCTTTTTTTCGTCCCGGCGTTTTCTTTTCTTTCAAAAGGGTTGAAGGTAATCCGTTTTTCCGTTTTTTCTTATCTTCCTTCACGCGAGACGGTGAATCAGCTTTCGTTTCATAACGTTCAACATTGTACTTTTTAAGAAGATGTTTTTCCTTAATGAGAACTTTCATTAGTTCGTCAACTTGACTCTTCAGAATAGTTATTTTTTCTTCTTTAGAAATAGTTTCATTTTGTAATTTAATGATTTTTTCATCTTTGGTATCAAGTTCACTTTGGATCTTTTGGTTTTCTTCCATTAACCGATTATTTTCAGCAATAAGCCGAGCAATTTCAGCTTGTTCTTTGGGTGACAATTTCGATAAATCCAGCCTTTTATTCATACAAATATTATACTTTACTTTACATAGTAAAGTAAAATGTTTTAATTACGGAAAAATCAATAAAATTTGCGGGTTATAACTTTGCCGTTTGTTTCGATTTTATTGATAAGCGAAACACCTTCAATAATGTAGTTTACTTCGTCTGGAGTAAGCGTAAAAACGTCGCCGGAGCGGGGATAAGAAAACTTGCCGCGATGCAGTTTCTTTTGATAGAGCCAAACAGCGTT
>CAYJAE010000118.1:0-2006 GCA_964368105.1 uncultured Staphylococcaceae bacterium | reverse complement strand
GATAAGCCGCGGGTGAATCCCCGTCAATACTCCCGTTATTTCCTTGAAAATCAATCAGGGGATACCGTAAATTCCAAGTTTGCGAAAGTCGAGCGAGCGCTTCATAAATACTTGAGTCGCCATGAGGGTGATATTTCCCCATAACCGCTCCAACAGTATGCGCACATTTTTTCATTGGTTTAGTGACAACGTTACCGGATTCATACATTGAGTAAACAATCCGTCGTTGGACTGGTTTAAGACCGTCACGAGCGTCGGGAATAGCGCGGTTTTGAATAACTTCTTTAGCGTAAGCCCCAAAGCGGTCACCCATCACTTCGTCCATCGGTAAAACGATGATATTTTCTTCTTTTGCGACAGTTTCAACAACTTTTACTTTTTTCTTGGCCATTTTATTTCACCTCATCAATAAAGGAGTCATAGGCATTGAAGTCGACATTTTCTTCAATCCACTTCCGCCGGACACCGGCGTCTTTGCCCATTAAAGTCCGAACCCGCATCTCAACCAGCAGCGGATCATCAATATTAATTCGTAAAAGCGTCCGTGTTGCCGGGTTTAGGGTCGTTTCCCATAATTGTTCACTATTCATCTCTCCAAGCCCTTTATAGCGACTAATCTTATATCCAGGGCCAATCTTTTGCTTTGCTTCTTCTAGCGTCGCGTCGTCAATCGCATACTGATAACGTTCTTCTTTATTAACAAACTTGCTGACTCGGTAGAGGGGCGGAACCGCAATATAGACCATCCCTGCTTTTAAAAGCGGCTTCATATAATGATAAAAGAAGGTTAAAAGTAAGGTTTGAATATGGGCCCCATCAGTATCTGCGTCCGTCATAATAATAATTTTGCCGTAACGGATATCATCTAAATCAAAGTTTTGACCAAAGCCGGCCCCAATCGTGGAGATAAGCGTCGCAAATTCTTCGTTTTTCAGCATTTTATCAATTGTACTCGTATCAGTATTAAGTGGCTTACCGCGCAGTGGTAAAACGGCTTGGTGAATACGGTCCCGTCCTGAACGGGTTGTACCGCCCGCAGACTCACCTTCAACAATAATTAACTCGTTCTTTAAATATTCTTTACTTTGCGCCGGAGTGAGTTTACCACTTAAGATAATTTCGTTTTTAACTTTTTTAGTTTTCCGTAAGTTCTCTTTTGCTTTACGCGCAGCGGCCCGAGCGTTTTGCGCGTCAACACACTTCTTCACTAAATTAACCGCGAATTCATGATTTTCGTTTAAATAGTACGTTAATTTCGTATAAATAAAGTTGTTCATCGCCGCATTAGCTTCGTGCGTCACGAGTTTTCCTTTAGTTTGACTTTCAAATTGTAAAATTGCTTCCGGAATTCGGACAAGAATTACCGCGGTCAGTCCTTCTCGAATATCCGCACCTTCTAAATTTTGATTTTTCTTAATTAATCCTTTTTCCATCGCAAAGTCATTAAGCGCTCGGGTTAAACCTGTTCTAAAGCCAGTTTCGTGTGACCCTCCGTCATGCGTCCGTAAGTTATTCGCGTAAGATAAGATGACTTCGTTATAATCATCGACCGTATATTGGAACGCAACTTCGAGTTCAATTGGGATTGAGAGTTTTCCGCCATTATTAAAAGTATCGGCGAAGAAAATCGTTGAATGTAAGGGGGTTTTATCCCGGTTAATTACTTCAACATATTCAAGTAAGCCGTTTTCATAATAATATTCTTCACTTGAACCAGTTCTTTCATCTTTAACGAGGAAAGCAACTTTATTAAGTAAGAAGGCATTTTCTTGTAAGTGATTGGTAATTGTATCCCATTTAAATTCTAAGTTGCCAAAGATTTTCGGGTCAGGTTTAAAACTAACAGTTGTGCCAGTTTTATTAGTGGTGCCAATGACTTCAAGTGGCGTTACAAGTTTTCCCCCGTCTTCATAGCGGAGATGGTGGACTTTTCCTTCACGGTAAACCGTAATATCAATCCAACTTGATAAAGCGTTAGTGACACTTGCGCCCACCCCGTGGAGCCC
>CAYJAE010000117.1:0-2007 GCA_964368105.1 uncultured Staphylococcaceae bacterium | reverse complement strand
ACTTTATGGCACAAATTATTAAAGGGGGAAATTAAAATGAAGTTCAAACAAGTTTTATTTAACATCGTTGTTTATGCGATGTTAGGGTGGTCGATTATAAGTGCGGTTCACGCTGCTTTGCCCGAACAATATCAAATTCCCGAATTTACTAATATGGTTGCTTTAATTAGCGGAAGTTCAACGGCATTAGTGGGAAGTGCTGGTCTTTTCATTAAAAGTTGGTTGGCGAAGGCTTCCACCACTGCCGACACGAAACAAGCGGAGATTTATGAAAAGTTCCTTATTTTAGTTGATGAATATAAAGAGCTTAAAGGTCAATTAGAAGAAAACAAAAAACTTGCGACCGAACAAGCACAAGAAAGTGACAAAGAAATTCGCCGCCTTATTGCACTCGTGGAAGCGGACTTAAAAGCAAAGTTATCTAACAAGTTAATTGACAAAGAAGTTAAACAAATAATTTCGGGGGTTTTGGAAAATGAAACCGAAAACGATTTATAATTTAATCTCGTCTTTAACTTTAATCTTGCCGATAAGTGTTTATATGATTTTGATGGCAACAGTCTTTCAAATTAAAGCGGATGCCGTTGTCGGTGGGAAAGTTGAGCAAGTGGAAGTGTTAAAAGACGACAATTTTCTTTATGCTCACGCACTAACGGAAGAAGTTACCTTTAATGGACTTGTCGTTCAACACGAAGGAGTGATGGCGTTAAGATTTGACACGGAAGATATTATCAAATTCAAAGACGGCTACTTTCAATTCAAGTTGGATTACACGGACAAAAAAATCACTGAACCGATTGACACTTGGGTTGATGTGAAAATGTTTGAAATGAAAAAGCAAATGTCCTATAAGTTGCCGTTAAGTGTTATCTTCAGCATAGTTGGGGCGTTGATTGTTGCGGCGGTTATTTCAAATAAAATGCAATGGCACAAGAAACATCCACGCTTGGCGACGTTCTTGGCACTACTTACGGGAACGGTTATTTTATGGTTAATCAATTCGTTTATAGGCTCGGTTTTGGGCGTGTTTGCAGTCGCTACGGCATCATTTGGACTTTATTATATTGAGTGGTTGGCTTATCAAAATAAAATCAAAGAAAAAGATAGTGAAAAGGCAAAAAGCGAACTTACAAGCATTTTGGAAGATGCATTGAGGGGACTTAAATGACAAGCAAATTATTAGATAAATTATACAAATATGCTGTTTGGGTTGTGGTTATTGCGAGTATCTTGGCTTATTTAGCATACCGAACAATTCAGTTTGATGGTGATATTCAGTCGGTAGTCACTTCCGCCGACACTTGGATCAATATCGCATTCTCGGTTTGGTTACATTTAAACATCTTGCAGGGCGGAACTGATAGTGCAGTGACTTCGGGGTTGAATAGTCCTGAATTCCAAACTGCCGACACGCTCAATAATAAAATCATTAGGGTTATCAACAATGAAATGAAACCTTTTCGGGAATATGTAAAAGCGTTAAACGACAATGAACGGGCGAAGTTAGAAGAAGATTTCTTATTCAAATATGGGGTTTTGAGTTTTGATGAACTGACCGATAAGCAAAAAAAGAAATTCAAAAAGTTAAAGCCGATTGTCCACGACATTTATGGTTATAATCTTCCACTTTATTATGAACTAACCAAAGACGGCAAATTGTCGTATAAAGCGGACTATGTAAAAGGTAAAGGACTTTGGGGGCGGAGAATTGGAAAAACTATCACTGCAATTTTATTTGGGACAATAACGGTCAATATTGTTTTTAATGTTTCGGGATTCGGGGAAGCGTTAATTAGCGTCGTTATAATGTCAATGGGGATATTAATTACTTTCTTAATGTCTTTTATGCAACCTTACTTCAAATTGCGCTACGACACGCCCAAAAAGGTCATTATGAAGGCAAACCTATATAATGGTTATGTCGATTATAAAAACGGCATATCAACGCTTAAAGTGATTGAAGAACCGCAAGAAAAGAAGATTGACCCGCCACCGATAGAAGAAGAT
>CAYJAE010000116.1:0-2030 GCA_964368105.1 uncultured Staphylococcaceae bacterium | reverse complement strand
CACAACGTCTGAGGGATTTTATGGTAAATATTAAACTTGCCACGACTGCCGACTTAGCCTTCTTACTCGAACTTGAACAATCCAGTTTCTCTGAAAACGACCGCTTCCGGGCCGCAAACATCAAACGAAGTCTTAGTAGTAAAAATCAATCTACCTATATTATTTATAAAAATGACGTCCCCGCAGGAGCGGCCATAGTTTGGCGCTATTTAAAAGCGTGGCGCCTTTATTCAATTGCGGTCCTTCCCGCATTCCAAAACAAGCATCTTGGGGGAAGTCTCCTCTTTCATATCATTCAAGAAGCCCAAAGAAATAAGGTCCAAAGATTAACCTTAGAAGTGCACGCAAGTAACACTAAAGCCCGACAAATCTACACTAAATTTGGGTTTAATGAAGTGAAAGTCTTACCGGGTTACTATGGGGAAAATGACGACGGGGTGAAGATGGAAATCCTCTTTTTTACCGAAAACAAACGTTTAATCAATGTCGTTGTCACCGATCTTGATTTACCTTATTTAGACGAAATTCCTGGCATTTTTGTCATAACTCCATCTACTTTTATTAATGATCCGCGTTATCACGACGGAAATTATCGGGTCTTTAATATGTGTGAAACGTATTCCTACCAGACGGTGGGGTATTACATCTCACTTTTTGCCGCTGCTCGGCAATTTCGAATTATTCCAAGCATTGCAACGATTGAAGACTTTACTGAAATAGCGATTGTTGATTCAATTAGTGAAGAGATTAGTGACGCCATTAAACAAACCTTTAAGAATGTCCAAGGATCAACCTTTGAACTCGAAGTAATTTTTGGTTTAACCCGGACTGATAAATTTAGTTTACTTGCTTATAAACTTTATAAATTATTTCCGGCCCCATTTTTACGGTTTACTTTTAGTAGAGAAAAAAGTTGGATTTTAACTAGTGTTGATCCGTTTCTCCCGCTTGACCTAAATGACCAATTTATTAAAGATGCCGCGGTCGGATTTTTCAGTACGAAAAAATTTATGAATACGAGATTCCGTAATTATAAATATGATTTAGCCATTTTGGTTGATGAAGAAGATAAAGTTGGCCCGTCAAACAAACAAGCAATTGCCCGCTTTGTTAAAGCTGCCCAAAAAATAGGTTTTTATACTGAAATTATTCATAAAGAAGATTATCACCGCTTAAATCAGTTTGATGCGCTTTTTATCCGGGCAACGACTAACCCACAAGATTATACTTATAAGTTTTCCCGTCTTGCTTACGCTGAAGGCTTAATTGTTATTGATGATCCGTGGTCAATCTTGCGCTGCGCTAATAAAGTGTATTTTCACGAAAGTATGAAAACTCACAATATTAAAACACCACCAACGCTCTTTGTCACCCAAGAAAGTGACCTTGTAACCATTGGTAACTTCTTAGGGTTCCCGCTTGTATTAAAGCGCCCGGACTCGAGTTCATCAAAAGGCGTCTTTAAAGTTAATAATCTCGATGATATGAAAGCAAAAGTTGCTGAAATGTTCATTGATAGTGCGATTATTGTGGCGCAAAAGTTCTTACAAAGTAGTTTTGACTGGCGGGTCGGGATCTTAAACGGTAAAGCTATTTTTGTTTCTAAATATTACATGGCGAAGAATCACTGGCAAATCTTTAAATGGAAAAAAGGTGATGCTTTCTTAACTGGTAATGTTGATACGTTTTTAGTGGAAGATGCCCCGCAAAAAGTCGTCTCGCTAGCTCTCAAAGCCGCAGCGTTAATGGGCGAAGGTTTGTACGGTGTTGATATTAAAGAGTTTAACGGAAACTATTATGTAATTGAAGTTAATGATAATCCTAGCGTTGATCACGGTGTTGAAGATTTAAAGTTAGGGCAAAAACTTTATGAAATAATTATTCAAGATATTTTTGACCGAATAGAACAAGCCCGGAACTATAAATCACGTGAATTATTACCTTCTTTCTTCCAAAAACGATAAAAAAGCCACTATTTCTCATTAAAAAGTGCCCTAAATTTACTCGGTATTTTTACTCCTTTTAATATA
>CAYJAE010000115.1:0-2053 GCA_964368105.1 uncultured Staphylococcaceae bacterium | reverse complement strand
ACACAATCCCAACGATGAAACTGTTTAAAGATGGTAGTGCCGTTGCCACTAAAGTCGGTTTTCTTGCCAAAGAACCACTCATTCGTTTTATTTCAATGTAATTTAATTTTCTTGTAGTAAAAACTATTGTTTTTGTCTATAATTAAATCATGAAGAAATTAATTTTTGATCCGCTTGAAGAGTATCGTGATATTTTTAAACATAAACACAACGAGAACGTTAATAATCTCTTTGATGAACTTGTTAAAAAGAGTCAAGTTGATCTTGGATTAAACGATTTAACGATTAAAGAAATTAAAGCTTTAGACGAACGAATTGCTAACGAAAACAAATTCTTAAAAAAACGTAAAACAATTAGATCCCTCCTTATTTTTCTAATTGTTGTTTTACTTATTGTTAGTGTTTTTTTCATTTATAGTTGGGTCGAAAAAAGTGAACTATTACCGGCTGCGCTATTAATTAGTTTAAGTGTTGCGCTGCCTATCTTAGCGGTTGTTTTAATTGTAGTGATTGTCAAGACGCTTAACCCAAAAATTAAAGATGCGCAATCAAGGTTGAAGGAGTTAATTGATAAGCGAGCCGCTAAAGAGAATGAAGCGTGGAATCAAGTTAATAATCTTAATGCTCTATTCGAAGCTCAAATGAGTCCGGCACTTGTTGAAAAAACGATACCACTTTTAACGATGGATCCACTTTTTGATAGCCGCCGATTTGATTATTTAGCCCGCAAATATGGCTTAAGTGATTTTACAGGTGAAAACGAAAGTGCCGAATTTGTTCAATCCGGGGAAATACAAGGTAATCCCTTTTTGCTGGCACGTTCCCTTTATATGGACATGGGGACAAAGAGTTATGCGGGGTCACTTACTGTTAGTTATTCCTACACTGTTTACGTTGATAATAAGCCCCAAACGAAAGTCCGAGTTGAAACTTTAACAGCATCAGTCACAAAGCCGTGCCCATATTACTCAAATGACACGATTATAATTTACGGTAACGAGGCTGCGGGTAATCTTTCCTTTAATCGTTATCCGCAACTACCGCTTGATTGGACACCAAAGTCACTAGCAAGTTTTGTCAAAAAAGAAGAAACCGAAATGCGTAAGCTTGCGGATAAAGCAATTAAAAAAGGGAAAAACTTCACGCCACTTGGTAACACTGAGTTTGAAGCGCTTTTTAACGCTTATAACCGCGATAACGAAGTGGAATATCGGCTTCTCTTTACTGCTTTAGGTCAATCGGAAATCGTTGATTTGATTAAAGATAAGACGGTTGGTTTTGGCGATAATTTTGAATTCCATAAACGTCAAAACATTAATATAATTCGTTCTCGTCATTCCCAAGCCTTTGATTATTCCGCTGATCCGAAGCGTTACTATCATTTTGATAATAAAGTTATTCGTGAACGGTTTACGACTTATAATAACGCCTATCTTCGCTATTTCTACTTTAATATTGCCCCAGTCTTAGCGGTCCCATTATATCAACAACATAAACCTCAAGAGTTTATTTATCAAACTGAATATAAATCACATCTTTCTTTCTATGAACATGAAGCAACGGCCCATTATTTTCCGTCTTCATCCCTTGCTCATCCTGAAAGCGTAACGCAAAATATTTTAAAAACACGAGTTATTGCTAAAGGAGTGGATTTTGATACTGTAACAATTACAAGTCACGGATTTAAAACTATTGAACGGACTGATTATATTCCCCGTGCTGCTGGTAATGGTGTCGTCTACTCAGTACCCGTTCATTGGATTGAGTATATTCCGGTTTCCAAAAACACTAATGCGACCATTAAAGTTTTAAATGAAGAAGAAGAAAAGAAAGTGAAAGACCAATCAATCTTTGATCGTATTGGCAGTCATTTAAGTAAGTACACAAATAAAAATACTCCAGTGACTGGGCGTCATGTTTTAGCTTTCCTTGTTGCTAAAAATTTTAGCGATAGTGATAGCGAAGAACTCAAGAAATTATTTTAGTAAACTAATTAATAAAAATAGTATAATTAAAGAAAGGAGAAATTAACTATGGCAAATGAATTAGATGA
>CAYJAE010000114.1:0-2054 GCA_964368105.1 uncultured Staphylococcaceae bacterium | reverse complement strand
GCCCGGACACTAAAGCCCGGCGCATATCACTTTGCGACCAAGTTAAATGTACCAATATTACCAACCTTTACGACTTTTGTGGACACGCCAGACGGCGTCCGAAAATACACAATTCACGTTGGTAAACCGCTTTACAGTGACCCAAACAAATCAGCGCGCGAAAATAAAGAAAACTTAAAAGACTTAGACTTTGCCTTTAAAAGCCAAACTTTTAATTAGTAAGCGAATTAACAAAGAAGAGCTTTTTTATTGTCAAAAACAATAAAGAGGCGCGATATTTTTAAATTGTTGGTAAACTAAAGATAGCGTAAAGGAAGAGGTGTACTTATGTTTAATTTTTTCAAGAAAAAACCACCAAAAGAAAAAAAGCCCGCTAAAGAAAAGGGAAACTATATAAAATACACAACAAGCGCTACGCTTGATACTTTTGATTTTATTAAACGGACAATGTTTGGCTTAGATGTTATTAATCAACTCTTTTATATTGGTTACGTTGTTTATCGGATTATATTAGAACAAGGTTACCTTGTCTTTAATATTATTCTCCTCACGATTACCCTTGGTGACTTTATATTTCATCTTTCCACAATGCGGGAATTTTATACGAAAGAACAAAAAGAAACACGAAAGATTGTCCGTCTTATTACTAAATGGAGTAAACGCGCAATTAGAATTGTGCTAATTACTCTCTCAATTATTAGTCTTGCTCAAAACGGACCAAATGTTACCTTTATTGATTTACTAATGACCCTCTTAATGATCTTTGGCTTTCTCTTCTCAATTATTTCCGAAGTTATCGTTAAAGTCATTAATAGCAGAACTGCCCTTATTAAAAACGCCTTTTATTATGACATTGAAGAATTTAAAAAAGGTAATTCACTCGTTGTTAAAATCATTAATAAGAATTTAAAAGAAGTATTAAGCCTCGTTCCGGAAGTTGAAAGTGAAGAAATGCGGAAAAAGGTTGAAGATGTTCATAAAGGCCAAACCGAAAAGAAAGTTAGGAAACACATGTTTCATTTAAAAGAGAAAAGTAAAGTTGAAGAAAAAGCGCCTGAATTAATTGAAGAACCGGCGGCCACTAAACCTAAACTAAAAGAACTTCCTGATAAGAAAGATAAAGTAGAAGTTAAAAAGCTTAAATAAACTAGAGTTTTGTTTTAAATTTACAACTTGGATAGCCAGAACAACCTAAAAATTCACCATAATTTCCCGAGCGGCGCACTAGAGGACGGCCGCAACGCGGACAAATATTATTTGTAATGTTTCTTTTCATTTGGTTAATTTGTTCGATATGCGCCTCTGGGCTCACCTGCGGATTATTTTTGATAGAAAGCAACTTCTCGTAAATTGAGTTCATTTCTGAAACGCTAAAGATTACGCTTGTTTGTGCGTTGATTCTTTTCTTTAGGTGATATATATTACCAACTTCAGGTGAGGTGTTGTTCTTTAATTGTGCTTCAGGAAAAACTATGGCGGAAATAAAACAGTCACTACGATCAAGAACTTTACTTAATGCATAAATGTGCGTTTTGTTTTGTTTTATTGGATTGTAGAACTTGTTTTTGACTTTACCGTATTGTAATGACTGAGTCCATTCTTGTCCGTTTTCATTACAGTAAATTTGTCCAGCATAATTTTTAGTTTCAATAACAAATATGCCGTTTTTGTTAATAAATAAGTGGTCAATCTGACTAGATTTGCCTTCACTTACAATCGTTATATTATTAATAACATATTTAACGTCTTTTTC
The DNA here is from genome assembly GCA_964368105.1 of uncultured Staphylococcaceae bacterium. Classification (GTDB taxonomy): domain Bacteria; phylum Bacillota_I; class Bacilli_A; order RFN20; family CAG-826; genus UBA1361. Next base: position 301 of record CAYJAE010000114.1, on the reverse strand, counting down.
GCTTTTTCCTAAAGCTCTACTTACTTCCCGTTCGCCTCTTTCGCCTTTAGTTCTTTTAGGAAGTAAAAAGAAAAAGACCAGGACAATAAGCGCAATTATTACAATAATCGTAATGACTGGGTACATAAATCTTTATTCGTCGTCGTCCTTCAAATCATCAAAGGCTTTTTTCATTGTTGGATTATTTCTCGTTAGTTTCTTAATTGTTAATTCGTCAGCTTTATTATTCGCTAAACGAAGATTATTCTCTGAAGATAATAATGCTTCTTTAGTTTTAATAAGATGATCAATCGTTTTATCA
>CAYJAE010000113.1:0-2107 GCA_964368105.1 uncultured Staphylococcaceae bacterium | reverse complement strand
TTTGCCAGAAAAATGATCCTTCCCCCTAAATTTTGCAAAATCAAGATATTGTAAAGTAGATTAAGTATGGTCATTAAAAACTCGAATTATTAGGTAATTAGGACAATCTGTCCTTTTTTATTTTAAAGAAGCGGACAAAATGTCCTCTTGCACTTGACAAAATAGGACAAATAGCGATATATTATACTTAGGTGTAATTATGAACATAAAAGAAAAAAGAGAAAAACTAAATATATCGCAAGATGAATTAGCAAAACTGACTGGTTTATCTTCCCGAACAATCCGGAGATATGAAGCAGGAAATGTCTCTCCAATTAAAGAGCAATATATTTTAAAATTAATTGACGAGTATTTTAAAGTAGATGAAGAACATGGAATTCTAAAGTTAGAAGATATTGTTTCTGTAGTTACTAAAATAGCTGAGTCCTATAGTGTTAGCCTGGTTTATCTCTTTGGATCATACGCTAAAGGAAAGGCGACTGAAGTTTCTGATATTGATTTACTAATTGAAACAAATGAAAGTGGCCTCCGTTACTTCGGCTTGGTGGAAAAATTACGGGAGACACTCAAAAAGAAAGTTGATATTATTCGAATTGAGGATTTCTTAGATAATAGGGAATTAGTAACTTCAATCCTTCGAGAAGGAATAAAGATTTATGGATAGAATTAAGAATGACAAATATTATTTGGCAAAAGTAGTTAAGGATCTTGCTTATTTATTAAGAGTAAGTATTAAACACCTGTCACAAAGACAAATAAAACATGAGTTCGTGACACATTTATAAACGAATTAAGTTGTTTGTGCCTTTTAACCAATCTTCAATATAAAGGTGAGTAACACCTTGTCCTGTCAAGTTTACTATATTTAAACTAGATAGTATTTGCTTTTTAGATGTTTTTCGTTATAGTTAATATGTACATTAGTTTAAAGAAATGGTGATTAAATGGAATCGTTAAGAGAATTATATCGAATCGGATATGGCCCGAGTAGTAGTCATACAATGGGACCCAGTAATGCCGCGGGTATTTTAATGAGCTTATACCCAAGGGCAACTAAATATGAAATCACATTATATAATTCGCTATATTTAACCGGGACAGGTCATATGACAAGAGAAGCGATTACTAATAATTTACCAAATAAAGAAGTTATCTTTAACTATCAATTAAATAAGGACAGACATCCAAATGCGATGACGTTTAAGTTGTTTGAAAATGATTGTCTTTTAATTAGTGAAAATGTTAATAGTATAGGTGGCGGAAAAATTGTTTTCGAAAGTATTTTAGTTGAAACACAAGATAAAATATATAAAGAAAAAACATTTGCGGAAATTAAAGCTTACTGCCTTAATAAAAAAATAAATTTATATGAATATGTTCTTGAGAATGAAGATGATAATTTTTTAAGTTTTATGCATAATATTTGGCAAGTAATGAAACAAAGTGTCGTAAGTGGTTTAAATAAGAGTGGTACTTTACCGGGAAATCTTGGTGTAAAAAGAAAAGCAAAAGTTTTATTTAATAAAGAAGGAATAAATCTTAACTTTAATTTAGATGAGAAACGATTAATAAGTGCATATGCATTTGCGGTGAGTGAAGAAAATGCTTCACTTGGCAGAGTAGTGACAGCACCTACTTGTGGCGCTTGTGGCGTTGTCCCAGCAGTATTTTACTATATGCAAGAAAAGCATGCGTTTAGTGATGAAAAAATAATTGAAGCTTTAGTTGTTAGTGGTCTCTTTGGTAATCTAATTAAAGCGAATGCATCAATTAGTGGTGCAGTTGCCGGATGTCAAGCTGAAGTAGGCAGTGCTTGTAGTATGGCTAGCGCTGGTCTTGCTCATTTATTTAATGTTTCAATTAATCAAATTGAATATGCAGCGGAAGTTGGGATGGAACATCATTTAGGTTTGACTTGTGACCCAATTAATGGCTATGTGCAAATTCCCTGTATCGAACGAAATGCGGTTGCGGCAATGCGAGCAGTAGACGCCTTTAGCATTGCTTATTTTTTAACTGATTACCAGCTTGTTAGTTTTGATACGGTTATTAAAACAATGTATCAAACGGGTTTAGATATGAATGATAAATATAGAGAAACTTCAAC
>CAYJAE010000112.1:0-2164 GCA_964368105.1 uncultured Staphylococcaceae bacterium | reverse complement strand
ATTGAGTCTCCGGTATCGCTACCAAGCGCAAACGGGACGTATCCACTTGCAACTGCACTCGCACTACCGCTACTAGAACCGCCAACGATCCGAGTCTTTGCTTCTCCGTACGGATTATAAGTAATTCCTAAGTGACTACTTACTCCGCGTCCGCCCATCCCTAATTCGTCAAGGGTCGTTTTAGCGATTGGGATAGCTTTTACCGCTTTTAGTTTAGCAACGACGGTCGCATCAAAAAGCGGTACATAACCGTTTAATATATTACTTGCGCCAGTTGTAGCCGTGCCTTTGGTGGAAAAATTATCTTTAATTAAGAAGGGAACTCCCCAAAGTAAATTATCTTTTTCGACTTCTTTAAGCGTTGCGGCAAAAGAAAGCGCCTCATCATACATTGTTGCTTCAAGAATATTGTTTTCGTCTTTTTTAAGTGCTTCGATTACTGCCCTAACGATCTCTAAAGGAGTTACTTCCTTCTTTAAATAAGCTTCGTGAAGCTCGGCAATTGTGTAATACATATGTTTCATTATTTGACCACCTTTGGAATAACCACAAATTGGCCATCATTATTTTTACTATTTTTTAAGATTTCTGCTTGACTTGGTACCGGCTCAATAACGTCTTCTCGTAAATATGTTGTGGTACGGGAATAAGGGAAAATAAGCGGCTCTACTTCGTCCACATTATCAATTTGCCCTAAAACATCGGCTTGTTCTTTAAAAACAACAAGCGCTGTTAAAAGAGCTTTTTCATCTTCTGGCGTTAATGTAATATATAATTCTTTTGCTAATCCGCGTATATAATTTTTCATCGTTAACCTCGTTAGTAATATATCATGAATTGCGAAGAAGATTAACTATTTCTTCTTCGTTTAATATCTTAATATTAAGTTCGTGGGCTTTCTCAAGTTTACTACCAGCGTCCTCTCCCGCAATAACGAAATCAGTTTTCTTGCTAACACTACCCGCGACTTTAGCCCCCATATTTTCTAAAAGGGTTGTTAATTCGTCACGTGAGTAATCATTGAAACGCCCAGTAATGACGACCGTTTTGTTACTAAAAGGCGTGTCAGTTGCAACTTTTTCACCAAGATAGGCAAAATTTAAGCCGTGTTCTTTTAATCTTTGGATTAATTCTTGATTCACGTGACTAGCAAAATACTCAATAATACTTTTCGTCGCGACTGGCCCAATATCTTTAATAGCTTGAAGTTCGTCTTCTTGCGCTAACATGAGAGCATCAAGTGTTAAATATTTTTGAGCAAGAATTTTACTTGTTTTAGCGCCTAACTCTTTAATTCCTAAGCCAAAGATCAATTTTTCAAGGGACTGTTCTTTGCTTGTTTCAATCGCACTCATTAGTTTTTCAACCGACTTCGCGCCAAATCCTTCAAGATCTTCAAGTGCACTCTTTTTTAAATGCAATGTATAAATATCATCAATTGTCATTAAATGTTTTTCACTAAAAAGAATTTCAACAACCTTTTCTCCTAGTCCTTCAATATCCATCGCTCCCCGACTTGCAAAGTGGATAATACTTTCTTCGTTTCGCGCGGGACACGTCGGATTTAGACAAAAATGAAGTGGATCTTTATAAGTTAAAGCCTCTCCACATACTGGACAAACTTCACTCATCACAAACTCTTTTTCTTCACCATTTCGTTTTTCCGCTAAAGCGCGAATTACTTCTGGAATGATGTCACCGGCTTTTCTAATTAAAATGTGGTCACCAATCTTTAAATCACGTTCACTAATAAAAGAAAAGTTATGAAGAGTAGCATATTGTACTTTTGAGCCTTGAACGTAAACTGGAGTTAGCCGTGCGTTTGGTGTAATTTTCCCGGTTCGCCCGACTGTTAAGAAGATATCTTCTAAAATAGTTTCGACTTCAAGAGGCGGAAACTTATAAGCAATTGCCCACCGCGGTGTTTTAGCGGTGTAACCGAGGGTATTATAAAGTGAAAGATCATTAACTTTAATAACTATACCGTCAATTTCATAAGGAAAACTATTACGTTTTTCACTAACTAACTCAATATAATTAATGACTTCTTCAATACCGTAACAAAGTTTTGTTTCCGGATTAACTTTAAAGCCTTGTGCTTTTAAAAATGTTAAGGCGGCGCTGTGTGTGGGAATATTTAATTTTGCGGCGTCTACAAGATAAT
>CAYJAE010000111.1:0-2178 GCA_964368105.1 uncultured Staphylococcaceae bacterium | reverse complement strand
ATATTCCAAATAACAAACGCGTCGTTATTTCCCTACAATACGTTTACGGTGTAGGGGCATCGACCGCGAAAAAGATTTTAGCTGCGGTTGCAATTGATGAAAATATTCGGGTTAAAGATTTAACTGAAGAACAATTAGGTGCAATCAGACAAGAAATTACAAAGTACCGCGTTGAAGGTGACGCCAGACGGCAAGTCGCCTTAAATATTAAACGTCTTAATGAAATTGGTAGTTACCGGGGCATTCGTCACCGTCGTGGCTTACCAGTACGCGGCCAAAGAACCAAAACTAACGCTCGGACTCGTAAAGGTCCAAAGAAAACCATTGCTAATAAAAAGCAAGCTTCACAAGGTTAAGGAGGGAGTAGATAATGGCAAAAGCAAAAAAGACGACAACGCGCAAACGCAAAATTCGTCGTCAGTATACGAAATGTATCGCCCATATTCACGCAACCTTCAACAACACAATTGTTACTATCACTGATGAAAGTGGTAACGCAATTAGCTGGAGCAGCGCTGGGGTATTAGGTTTTAAAGGAAGTAAGAAAAGCACTGCTTGGGCAGCGCAACTCGCCGGGGAAGCTGCCGCTAAAGTAGCAGTGGAACAAGGACTTAAAACAGTTGATGTTAACGTCAAAGGACCAGGACAAGGTCGCGAAGCCGCTATTCGCGCGCTCGCCATTGCTGGACTTACGATCACGGGAATTGAAGATACAACCCCAATTCCTCACAACGGCTGCCGCCCACCGAAAAAACCACGTGGATAAGGAGGAAATATGAGTAATATTATTATCCCATTCAACCCGACTGTCTTTAAAGAAAAGAATTATTACGCAACTGAAAGTTACGGCAAGTTCGTCCTTGAACCGCTTGAAAGAGGATTTGGACAAACCTTAGGTAATTCCTTTCGCCGCTTACTATTAAGTGCCTTACCAGGCGCTAGTGTCTTCGCAATTGAAATCGACGGTGCCCAACACGAATTCCAAACCCTTCCCGGGATTGTTGAAGACGTGACAACCATCAACCTTAATCTTAAGAAATTAATTTTGAAGATTGATGAAAAAGACGACAGCATTAAACGCCTTAACATTAATGTTAAAGGTCCAGCAGTCGTAACTGGCGCTGACATTGAACTCCCTTACGGCGTCAGTGTCATTAACGAAGACTTAGTCATCGCTAACGTTAGTGAAGGCGGTAGCCTTAAAATGACCATCTACGCCCGTAATGGCCGAGGATACGTCACGAGTGAAGCAAATAAAGCAGAACGTAGTAAAGTCGGTTCAAGTGTCGGTATTATCGCCACTGACTCAAATTACTCACCAATTACTAAAGTCAACTATAGTGTCACCAGTACTCGGGTTGGCCATGATGAAAATTATGACCGCTTAACCTTAGAAGTTTGGACAAACGGAGCAATTACTCCACAAAGCGCCTTAGCGTTAAGTGCCCAAATTCTGATTGAACACTATAAACCATTCTTAGACCTCGAAGAAAGTGTCTTAGACGTTGAAGTGTTCAATGAACAACTTGAACTTGAAGCACAACAAAGCGATGATAAGAAGATTGAAGAATTAGATATTAGTGTCCGTTCTTACAACTGTTTAAAACGGGCCGGTATCCAAACTATTAATGAACTTGCCAACCGGACAGAAGATGAAGTACTTAAACTTCGCTCCTTAGGTAAAAAGTCATTTAGAGAAATTAAAGAAAAACTTATTGAACTCGGACTAAACTTCCGAGGAAATGTAGAGTAGGAGGCAACATATGCCAGCACAAGGTCGGAAAAACGTACACGGTAAAACTGGGGTTCGCTTCAAGGCAGCGTATACAACAAGCAAAGACAAAGCGATGCTTCGCAATGTAACTAGTGAATTAATTATTTACGGTAAAGTTACTCTCGGGGCAAAGGTTGGAAAACAAGTTCAAGTAAATGTTGAAAAACTCATTACTCTTGCTAAACGTGGTGATCTTCATTCACGGCGTCTTGCCGCGGCAAGACTTCGCGACGGAATCGTCCGTAAAGACGGAGTGAAAGCACTTGATGTGTTATTCAACGAACTCGGAGTAAAATTTGCTAGTCGCAACGGCGGATACACAAGACTCTTAAAGCTTGGACCACGTCGTGGGGATAGCGCACCAATGGTTATCCTTGAATTCGTTGACTAATTAACGATTAAAT
>CAYJAE010000110.1:0-2187 GCA_964368105.1 uncultured Staphylococcaceae bacterium | reverse complement strand
ATTAAGAATGTTATCAATGCCTAGTCCTCTTGCGCCTCCTTGGTAGGCAAGAGAGGAATCTAAGAAGCGGTCACAAAGGACGACTTTTCCTTCCTTTAGTGCAGGCCAAACTTTTTCCACTAAATGTTGACGGCGACTTGCAGCGTAGAGGAGTGCTTCGGCGCGCGGGTCAAGAGCAGTATTCGCTTTATCTAAAATAACATCACGAATTTGTTCGGCAATTGGTGTCCCGCCTGGTTCCCTTGTTAAAATAACGGGATACCCTTTAGCGGTTAATGCTTCAAAAACACGTTTAAGAACGCTGGTTTTTCCGCTTCCTTCTGGACCTTCAAAGGTGATGAACATACACTTTCCTCCTACTTTAAGTCTTTGCGACCTTCTAATGCTTTAAAGAGTGTTAAAGCGTCGGCGTAATCAATTTGTCCACCCATTGGTAGACCATAAGCAAGACGAGTAATTTTAACGTTTAAATGGCTTAGTTTCTTACTAACAAAGAGGGCGGTTAATTCTCCTTCAATGTTTGGGTTAGTGGCTAATATTATTTCTTCGACTTTTTCGTTTCTTATGCGGTTTTCTAGCCGATCAAGATCAAGCGTATCTGCACCTTTATTTTGACTAGGACTAATGACGCCACCAAGCACATGAAAGCGACCACGGTAATCATCAAGCTTACTAAAGCCAAGTATATCTTTTGGATAGCTTACTACTATTAAAGTATCACTATTTCTTGTTGTATCACTGCAAAAAGAACATAATTCACCTTCACAGTAGTCACCACAGCGCGGACAGAGGTGAATGTGTTCACGAATTTCACTAATTGCTATGCCAAGTGACTTTAATGTTTCATCATTAAACGTTAAAAGCGCTTGCGCCATCCGTTCAGCACTTTTTTGACCAACACTTGGCAGACGCTTTAAGTGTTCAATCAGTGCATCTAAATGAGGCAAATTATCCATAGTTAAAATAATCCAGAAGAACTGCCGGTGATTGCTTCGTTAATCGCGGCTTCTTCACTCTCAATTTGAGCGACGCATTCATTAATTGCCATAATAAGAAGAGTTTCAACCATCTCTTTATTATCTTTATCAAATAAGTCTTCGTTAATACTTACTTCAACGACTTCTTTAGAGCCTAGCATGGCGACCGTGACGCCGCCACTTTTCGTAACACTAAATTCTTTTTCTTTAAGGGCGTCTTGCGCCTTTTGCATTTCACGCTTCATCTTTTGCGCTTGTGCCATTAATTGTTGCATATTTGCCATAGTTAAAATTTCCCTTCTAATTCTTCACTGACACTTTTTACTTTTGGTAGTTGTCTTACTTGAGACATACTCCGATATTTCTTTGTTAGTTTTAAGGAGGCTTCGCTCGTTAAAGCGTAGACTGGAATCTTTCGGCCAAGTAAGTCACTAAGGACATTTTGGATTAAGGCTTGATTTTCTTTAAGGTTAACAAGCTTTACTTGGCGCGCAAACTGGAATTCCATCACTAATACTTCACTAGAAAGAGCGTACGGCGTGCCTTCAAAAAGAAGAGCAGCGTATTCTCCTCGTTCTTCTTCCATTGAAAGAAGAGCAAGTTCGTCCCACGCTTCGTTCTTTAACTTCATTTTCTCATCTCGATCCGCAAGCGTTAATATTTTAATTAAGAGGTCGTCTTCTAAAACAATCTCCGTTCCTTCTTTTAACATTGTCGAATGAAGGACTTTTTTCTTAACGACTGGCTTTTCCACTGGTGTTTCTTTCTCGACTGGAGTTTCCACCGGCTTGGTAACGGGCTTTGGTGCTTCTTCAAGGAACGGCGGTAATTCAACGGGCTCAGTAACAACCGGAGCACTTTCCACTGGTTTAGACGGAAGCGGTGCGGGTTCGACTTTTTTAGGTTCAATTTTAGGAAGTGGCGTTTCTTTAACCGGAGTAACTACTTTTACTTCCTCTTTACCTAAAAGCGCAATTATTTTTAAAATGGTTATTTCAAAGATGTTTTTGATGTCACTAGCAAAGCGATAATCATTTTGGGCTTTTAAGAAGTTATCAATCATCATACTTAAGTCACTTGGAGCAAGGTCTTTTAAAATACTTACTTCGTTTTCTCTTAAGAAGTGCAGCAGGTTAATGTTTTGGGTTTTGTTATAGATTAAGACGTCTTTGAGGATATTTAGTAAATCGATTGTTAAGCGGCGGATATC
>CAYJAE010000109.1:0-2198 GCA_964368105.1 uncultured Staphylococcaceae bacterium | reverse complement strand
GTTGGTTCAGGTGGTTCAGGTGGGGTCACACTTCCACCCCCATCTCCAATATATGAATAAGAGATAGAATAGGCTTTAATGCCTTTTTTAATATTTGTCAAGTAAATAATAAGAGTATCGCCAGAAGCATTTGAAGTATTTGTTATCGTTCGATCTGCTGAGGCAGGAACCGTTCCACTCCCAATCTGGGTTGAGCCAATTTTGATTACAACGTTTGCGGACGTTCCACTATTTCCGCCTAAGGAAGCACTAACAGAAGTGAAAGTGACGGAAGAAGATAAAGTCATTTTAAATTCTATCGTTGATGCAGGGCTACTACTGGATCCTATTTGAGAATAGGTAGTATATGGCGTAAATGATGTCGTTCCGGTTGTAGTTATTAACCAAGAATTACTTAGGTTGTCTCTCGCACTTACACTAGCGGAATTAACATTTACATCTCCACTTTGATTACTGAAGTTAATTTCACCACTTTGAGGAATTGCGTTTTCGACTGTAATTTCTAAATAAGCTTCTCCGTCACCATAACCAGCCATAGCGTATATTTCGGCCGTGCCAGTTGCCACAGCAGTAACTAATCCAGTATCAATATCGACTATAGCAATACTCTCATCAAAGCTTTCAAATAAGAAAATACGTGAAGCATTACTTGGGGCAACGGTTAATGTAGCTTCAGCATTATAAGTCTCACCAACATTTAAAGTGACTGCAGAAGGATTAAAAGTAATCGAATTAGCAGCAACCAAAGGAGCAACGGTAACACTAACAGTTGCAGTTGCGGTTTTTCCGCCCTTTGTTGCAGTTACAATTATGTTTGTGGTGCCTTCACCTGTTCCTTCAACTAACCCACTACTATTAACGGTGGCAATACTTGGGTTGTTTGAACTATAAGTAATAGTCCCATTAGACACTTCTAAAGTTATTTGCCGACTTTCACCGACTGTAATGTTCATATTCGTTTGTTTTGTTGTTACATATGGATTGTTAATATCTAATAATTTTGAAACATTAACGCGGCCATTAGTGATGTTTGATGGACCAACATCACTTAGTTTAGAATTCCAACTTTTAAGCGGAATCATTTTATTTTCATATGTGCCAATTCCATCTGCACTGCTTTGGAGTTGACTTAAAAATTCACTTGGTGTGCCGTTTGGATACTTTTCTTTCCAAAGAGCAGCGGCACCCGCAACAATTGGACTAGAGAATGAAGTACCTTGAGTATCGTAGTAGATATGTGTCGGTTTACTTTGGGTCCCCGCTTGATGAGCGGTATAAACATAGCCAGGCGCTAAAATGTCAACATTAATTTCTCCGGTTTGTGAAGCACCAACATAATTAGTGAATTCCGCTAATTTATCAGCGTTTCCCTTGTTATCCCAGTCGCCAATCGCCCCAACACCAATTACCTTAGTATTGCAGGCAGGATATGACTTATGCCAGGTTGATTCGTTCCCAGCAGCAGCAACCACAATAATTCCCGCATTATAAGCTTTTAGGCAAACTGCATCTAAATATGTTGCAGTATCATAATAACCTGTTTGTTTTTCTCCCCATCCATCAGTAAAGGTTTCGGCGTAAGCCCCTAAAGACATATTAATGACATCAACTTTTTGAGCAACAGCGTAGTCGATTGCCCCTTTTATCGCCGCAAAAGAAAAATCAATTTTTAGAGCTAAAATATTTGCACCAGGGGCAATACCAACTCCACCATTATTATTCATCGGGGCAGCGGCAGTAGTAGAAGTCGCTGTACCGTGACTCGCCCATTCATATCCCCCGTCGCCGTCACTTTCCCAGTCTTCGGCAATACATGTTGGATCACTTGAATAAGATTTATATAAAGAATTATTCCCATTTGCGTAATAATATCTGCTAGTTTGAAGAATTGCATTTGTTCCGTCACTTCTTGTGTATTCAGGATGATTATAATCAAAGCCATCATCAATAATAGCAATAGTGGTTCCTTCACCTGTATAGGTTGACCAAACAGTTTCGATATCGCCGATTAAATTAGTGCCTAAAGAACGAGTCTTTTGACTATTATATTTATTATCAGTGGGGACGACATATTTTTCGGCTTTAATTAAACCAGCCTCGTCCTCAATTTTTTCGACAAAATAGGCGTCTTCAGCTTTAACATAATCGCCATACTTATAAGTTTTTTCTAAGTTGTAGTTTATTAAAAGTGCCGCGGC
>CAYJAE010000108.1:0-2213 GCA_964368105.1 uncultured Staphylococcaceae bacterium | reverse complement strand
AATTAACTGGTCAAAAACCGTTTAGTGACGTCGTAATTCACGGACTTATTCGGGATGAACAAGGACGAAAAATGTCAAAGTCGCTTGGTAACGGTATTGATCCGGGTGACGTAATTGAAGAATTTGGGATTGATAGCTTACGTTATTTCTTAGCGACAACAAGCACGCCTGGACAAGACAGCCGTTATTCAAAGAGTAAACTCCAAAGTAGTGTAAATTACTTAAATAAAATTTGGAATGCCGCTCGTTATGTCCTCTTTAATCTTCCGGAAGACTTTGTCGCAAGTCCGATTAATTACCGTGCTTTAACTGAAGTTGATCAATTCTTGTTACATAATTATGAGAAAACAGTTGCGAAAGTAACAAGTCTTATGGATAAGTATGACTTTGGTCTTGCCAGTAAATATCTCTATGATTTTGTTTATGATGATTTCTGTAGTAATTACTTAGAAATGGTTAAAGTCGTCTTAGCGCGGCCTGGTGACCACACTAACACGCATAACGTTATGTATAAGGTTTTACGCGGCATTATTATGATGATTTACCCATTTTCTCCATTTATTAGTGAAGAAATTTACTTAAGTATTCCGGGCGCAAAGACGTCAATCATGGAAGAAGAATATCCACGTGTTTCTAAGAAACGCTTTAGTGAAGCCGCAGCAAACAGTGCGGAATTAATTCTTTTAATTAAAGAAATTCGTAGTTTTAAGAGTAGTAATAGTCTTGCTATTAACGCCCCACTTAATATTTATATCAGTGAAGCTAAATTCTCGCTTTCACCTTACTATGACATATTAAAAAGACTTTGCTTTATTAATGAAATTAAAGAAGCAGTCGCTCAAGACAACTTACCGTTAATTAATTTAAAGAGTGTTAAAGTCGGACTTGAAGTTGAAATAAATAGTGAAGAACTTATTAAAAAACTCGAAAGTGAACTGAAAACGCTTGATGCGGAAATTCTTCGGGCTTCCAAAATGCTCGCAAATCCAGGGTTCGTTAGTAAAGCTCCCGCGGAAAAGATTAAAGAAGAAGAAACAAAACTTGCGCACTTTGAAGAAACGCGCGCAATTGTTAGTGAAAAACTAAGAAAATTGCGATAAAGTTTCTTTATTCCTTTTATTTAATAGTAGGAGGAATTATATGTTAACTTTAGACAATTATGCTTTAAGCAAAATCAAGGGCGGAGAAGCTATTACGCTCACCGCTGTTATGGCGATTCTAATTATTGCAATCGTCACGGTCGTAGTGTTTAAACTTTTTACTTCAAAACAAGGCTCAACGACCATTCCCGGCGGTTTTAAGTTTGAGTGGAAATAATAAAATTAAAGATTTACCGCTTTTAAATCAACCGCGGGAAAAAGCATTATATTACGGCATTAACTCTTTAACTGAAGTAGAACTTTTAGCGCTGATTATTGGGGGCGGAACGAGAGGCGCGAGTGCCCTATCTTTAGCAGGACGACTGCTTGACGAACACTTAACACTCACGAATTTATATCGAATAAACGACTATTTAAACTTAAAAATCCGCGGAATTGGGGTGGCAAAAGGTCTAGCGCTTATTGCTTGTTTTGAACTAACTAAAAGGTTAGGAGTTGCCCGTAATAATCCAGGTGTTTTTCATTATAACGCCCAAGAAATAATTAGTGTTTATAAAAATAAAATCGGACGTTTGAATAAAGAAACACTGTACTTGATTGCTTTAAATAAACGACTTCATATCATTAGTGAAAAACAAATCTATTTAGGACACGAACGTGGTTTTGTAATTGATACGAAGGAAATAGTGCGGGAACTTGTTATTAGTAACGCTGATTATTATGTTTTAATTCATAATCATCCGAGCGGAAAAGTAACGCCGAGTGAAAATGATGTCCTAACAACGACGGAACTTGCGAAGTTAAGTCATAATGTCGGAATCGAACTCTATGATCACATTATTGTCTCGCATGAAGACCATTTTTCGATTCGAGAATACGGAAAGTTAAGTGATAGTTAAAGACTGTATTTTGCTCATATTAATAAAAAATCGACGATTTAAACACATTTTAATAAAAAATGTATCGGAATAATTGAATTATCTTATTCGTTGTGGTATCTTTCCTATGTTATAGCCTCACTAGCTTTAACCGCATAGCAGTGGTCCCTAAAGAATTATTCTACCATCATAGCGAGTCCAAGTGAATATATAAAGGAGGTTATGTAATGTATGC
>CAYJAE010000107.1:0-2297 GCA_964368105.1 uncultured Staphylococcaceae bacterium | reverse complement strand
TATTAATAATAAAAAAGATAAAAAGGAGAAAAAGAAGGTCAAAAATTAATAAAAAAAAGAGAGTGGAAAAACTCTTTAGTTTTAATGTAGTTTCAATTGAAAATTGTCCCTCTTTACGTTAAAATAACTATTACTAGAAGGTGGTTTATGGCTAAAGTAAAAATCGAAAAAGTCGACAACTTAGAAGTTGTTAATGCTGGAGCATTGAAAAGGGCTGGTGCTTTAATTATTGATGTTGTTATGATGGTCCTTTTAATGTTTTTACTCTCGCTTGCGGTTCGACCGATTTTGAACGCCACTTCTGATTTTACAACCAAATATAATGAACAACAACGTGAAATGAAGCGAAGTCATTTAGTAACACTTAGTGAGGAAATTTTGCCGGACGAAAGTAATATTGATAAGGTGGAAGTGCTCGAAAACTCCGTCCAAGCTCATCAACGAGCGGAAGCTACTTATAACTTTTATTTAAATTTTCTTAGTTCACGAATTGATGATGAGGGCGAACCAATTAACGAAGAGTGGTATCTAAAAAACATCCTTTTAATTGAGAGCGAAGATTCACTCTTTAAGCGGCTTGAAGTTCCTGGGCCAAACCCCAAAATTAATTATTCAGGCACAGCAGAAAGTAGTGAAGAAACAAGTGAACAAGTGCCTGCTTTTGATCCTTTTTTACCCGAAGGAATTACTTATAAAGATAGTGAACCAGACGCCGATAAACTTAATGAATTTTACTTAAAAATATATCGAGCGGCGATCTCAATTTTTCAAGCAAACGAAGCGTATATCGAAGTTAATAATTTAGTGTTGATGGAAAACATCTTATTAATTGTCTTAGGAAGTTCAATTGTGTTCCTTGCGTTCCCACTTTTCCTTAAAAATGGGCAAACATTCGGCAAAATGCTCCTTAAATTAGGTTTAGTGACAACTTATGGTTATAAAGTTAAGCCTGTTCAAATCTTGTTACGTTATTTCGTATTCTTGATTGTTAATTTAATTTCTAACCTCTTTATTCCGGTCGTTCTTCCTTTCGTTTCTCTAACGGTAATGGTCTTTACTAAACGGAATAAATCAGTTCATGATCTGGCCGCTAATACGCGGGTGGTTGATTTAACTAAATCACACATTTACACTGATGCGAATGAATACGCAAACAGCTTAAAAGTTTTTTCCACTGCGCGGGACGGTGAGTTTAATGAAGAACTATTTGGTGAAAGATTTAATGAAGATAGCGGTGCTTAGATGAATCATTATTTTAAACGGCAAACTTCCGGAAAAAGATTTTTATCCGGGTTACTTGATTTAGTTTTCGTCCTTTTACTAAGTGTTTTTCTCTATGTTCCGGCGGTTCATATCACCAACGCAGCGGGTTGGGCGGAGTCCTACCAAGAGCTTTATAAATACGGAGCCACCTCCGGATTATATAAACAAAATGATATGGGTGGACTAGATACGATTAATGAATATGAAGATATGCCAAAGGCACTCTATCTTTTTTATGTTGATCATCCCGATGAACACGGAGTCCCTTTTCGTGGTTATTCCCCACTTTTAACGGATGACCCGAAAAATTATAATAGCGCAGATGACTTTTATGATGTTATTTTAAGACGGGGCAAACCCGATACTTTATTCAATTTCCCACTTTTTGAAAGCGGCAGTTATGAACCGTATAACGTTCCGCAGCTAAGCGGCAAAACAAATGAGGTTGAAACTTTTCTTTTTAATGAAATGGAAAAGGCGTATGGCGCCTTTAATGAATATCCAATTGTCAATCAATTGCTCTTTGATAATTATCGTTATCAAGCGGTTACTATCGCGATGACTTACCTAACAAGCGCCCTTATTTTAATTGTACTTTTGCCATTGATTTTAAAAGACAAAGTGACTTTAGGTAAACTAGTAACGAAGACAATTGTTTTGGATAGATTTGGTTACAAAATTAAGCCAGGACGTGCTTTTGCCCGCAATTTGTCGGTATTTTTACTCTCTTTTGTTTTCTTTGTTCTGCCTTTTCATATCGTTTCTTTCTTGTTTGGAATGTTCGGCAAGAAAAAAGAAAGTCTCTTTGATATGATTGCTTTCACCATCGTTGCCGACAAAAACGATACGATTGCCTTTAGGAATGTAAGTGAAGAAAACGCTCATCGAAAAAGACTGGCGCAAAGCCTTCTTACGATTGAACAACGGAAAGCCGAAAATCGGCAAGTTGAAATTGCTGAAAAGAAGCAAAAGTTTGAGGAAAACATTTAACCATTTTAATGGTTGGATTAAGCACAATATGATAATATATGATA
>CAYJAE010000106.1:0-2349 GCA_964368105.1 uncultured Staphylococcaceae bacterium | reverse complement strand
CACCGTGTGGGTGATCATTTGGGTTCATAACCGAACCGCGAACGGTTGGTCTAGTTCCAAGCCAGCGTGTTTTCCCAGCTTTACCGAAGTTGATTAAGTTGTAATCTTCGTTACCAACAACGCCGATTGTGGCGCGGCAGGTTAAGAGGATTTTGCGAACTTCAGTTGATTGAAGACGAACAATTGCGTATTTGCCTTCACGTCCTAATACTTGAGCGCTTGTTCCGGCTGCGCGTACGAGTTGTCCGCCTTTGCCAGGATATAACTCAACGTTATGGACGACGCTACCTTCAGGGATTGCGTTAAGTGGCATTGCGTTACCAACTTGGATATCAACCGCTTCACCTGAGACAATCTTTGCCCCGACTTTTAAGCCTTGGGGATGTAAGATGTAGCGTTTTTCGCCGTCAGCGTAATTAATGAGGGCGATGTTTGCGTTTCTGTTTGGATCGTATTCAACTGCGGCGACGACACCAACGATGCCATCTTTATTCCGTTTGAAGTCAATAACGCGATATTTACGTTTATGACCACCACCGATGTGCCGGGTTGTAATCTTTCCAGTGTTATTACGACCGCCGGACTTCTTTAATTCCACTAAGAGTGATTTTTCAGGAGTCGACTTTGTAATTTGTTCGAATGTTGTATTACTCATCGCACGACGTGACGGAGTTGTCGGTTTATAAGTTCTTATTGCCATAATATTTCTCCTTCCCGTCCTTATTCTTTGAAGAGGTCGATTGCTTGACCTTCTTTAATGGTGACGATGGCTTTTTTCATTGCCGGGACACTGCCTTCATAGCGGCCCCCACGTTTTGTTTTCTTTGGTAAGGTGTTAATGACTTTAACGTCAGTAACCTTGACACCGAAGATTGCTTCAAACGCTTCTTTGATTGAGTCTTTGTTGCCGTGACGGCTAACTTCGACTGTCACTTTGTTTTGATCTTGCATGAGCGCCATTGACTTTTCAGTAATAATTGGGCGAACAATGAGATCGAATTGTTGGATTGTCGCTTTTCTAACGACAACTTTTTGTTCAGCTTTTTTGCTTTTCTTTACCGCTGCCATTATTCAAGCCCTCCTACATAAGCAACGAGTGTTGCCTTTTCAATTACGATTTGATCTGCATTTAAGAGATCGTAGACTGCGACGTTATCTTGACTAACGCGTAAGACGTTTGGTAAGTTTTGGGTCGCGAGTAATAAGTTTTTGTTGTCATCATTAATAAGTAAGACTTTTCCTTTAGCGCCTAATGCTTCAAGTAAGGCTTTTGCGCTTTTGGTTTTGCCATCAAGTTCAAGTGCTTCATCGACGATAATGAATGCTTTTTCACTTACTTTTAAGGATAAGGCACTCTTAAGCGCGAGCGCATGAGCTTTCTTATTCATTGATAATGCGTGGTTTTGTTTCCCAGTTGGTCCGAAGACGGTACCGCCGCCAACCCAGATTGGGGAACGGCTGCTACCAGCACGGGCCCGGCCTGTGCCTTTTTGCCGCCATGGTTTTTTACCACCACCGCTC
The DNA here is from genome assembly GCA_964368105.1 of uncultured Staphylococcaceae bacterium. GTDB lineage: Bacteria > Bacillota_I > Bacilli_A > RFN20 > CAG-826 > UBA1361. The sequence continues at coordinate 828 of CAYJAE010000106.1, read as the reverse complement.
ACTTCACCACGAGTTTTAGTTTTGCTTGTATCTTGCCGGCGATTAGCTAAGTAGGTTGTGACTGCTTGGTGTAAGACGTCTTCGTGGACTTCAACACCGAAGATTTCGCCACTTAGTTTCATTGTGCCAACTTTTTCACCCGCACTACTAACAACCGGATATGAGATTGCTTTAATACTTTTTTCTGCCATAAAGTTCTCCTCCGTTTCTATTCTTCATTACTTGTGCGGTTAAGTAAGTCTTTAACCGGACGTTTTTTTAATTGTTCTTTAACAGCGCTTCTAATCTTGACTAACGAATATTTAGGTCCTGGTAAGGCGCCTTTAATTAAGATGGCGTTTTGTTCAGGACGAACGTCAACGACCACTAAGTTTAAGACGGTAACTTGTTCATGACCTTTATGTCCTGGCATTTTCTTTCCAGGAACGATCCGTTCAATAAGACCCATGTTAGCCATGGAACCAACACCGCGGTGGGAACCAGAACCATGTGATTTTGGACCAATTTTGTGGTGATAGGCTTTAATTGAACCGGTGAATCCTTTACCTTTACTTGTGCCAGTAACATCAATGACATCGCCTTTTTGGAAAATGTCAACTTTGATTTCACTGCCAACTTCGTAACTTGCAAGTTCGTCACCTTTAAGTTCGTGAAGTCCTTGTTTTGGACTTACATTAGCTTTTGCGTAAACTCCTTTTTGAGGTTTATTAACGCGACTTGGTTTTTTATCTTCATAACCAACTTGAAGGGCGGAGTAACCATCCTTGTCGACCGTTTTAACTTGGGTGACAACGTTTGGTAATACTTCGACGACTGTTACAGGGTAGA
>CAYJAE010000105.1:0-2356 GCA_964368105.1 uncultured Staphylococcaceae bacterium | reverse complement strand
TTAAATTCCCAACCATTAACAAATGTCCAATGGAGTAATCTGCTGCGTCCTTCAGTGTATCCGGTATTACTTGCTTCAAGGAATACTTCACGTGCTTCTTCACTTAATTTGTTCCATTCTTCTTTGGCTAATTCAAAGTTTGCGGCACAATCCACAGTAGCAATATCGCCTTCAGAAGTTAAGCCCATAATATAAGCATGGAACGCTGAAGCATCTGCGAATGCACTTTCGTTTTCTTCTAATAATTCACCGTATACTTCACGTCCCGCAGCAATTTCTGGGTCTGTACTTGTTTCAAAGACAACGAGAGACTCAGGATCCATTGCGCCTTTTTCTTCTTGTACTTCTTCCCATGTTGGTGCTACTTGTGTAGCTGGTCCAAGTAATGACTTACGGAGACCTTTTCCTTCGGTTCCTGCTGAAGCTGCGCGACCAACAAAGCGGGCAAACGCTAAGGCTTGTTCTTCATAAGTAACATCACCGACCACTGTCCCACCTGCAAAAACGTGTGAACCAAGATAGGTGGTGGTGTCTTGTGCATATACCATCCATTCGTCTTCGTTCTCTATTGAATCTGCATAGTCTATTGTTGGAATAAATCCTTCATAAACAGTTTCTTTCCTCACTAACGTATATTCAGCTGTTGCGCCGATGCCTACTTCCCAAGTGAAATTGTCACCAATATAGCCAATAACATCAATAGCAGTGTAATTTTTTTGAAGAACAATCGCATCATTACCATTAAAGTGAACAGGGCTATTACTATTAGTGTGTGAGACCAATAAATCAGCGGCTGCTTTTATTTGGTTATTAGCGCTATCCGCCGCTATAACATAAACATCACCATCACTTAATGTTCCAGAGAGTTGTAATGTTTGATTTGTAGTTGAGTTTCCATCTTTATATTGACTTACTTGGTAATTGCTTAGATCAACAGCTTTCCCAGTTCCATTGTAAATTTCTAATGCTTTATTATTGCCACTTCCTTCAATGTACTCTGAGAAGAATAAATCTTTTGCTAATTTTTCTACTGTACCAACTTTAGCGCCTTCGTTTGTAACATTAATAACAAACTCATCATGGAAACTACCTTTTTCAACACGAACGACTTGTTTGCCTAATTCCATCGTGTCAATTGTACTAATGCTGTAGTCAGTAATAACTGTTTCTTCACCGCTAGCGCGCTTTTCTTTAACGACTAATCCCGCAAAACCATCAAATGATTCTCCTAACGCATATGCCTTTTTAACACTATCATAGTTTACAGTAAGGGTTGTGATTGGATTTGCTAAAACTGTAACTGTTGCACTGTCTGTTTTCTCTCCGTCTTCAGTACTAACACTAACCGTTGTAGTTCCCGCTCCAACAGCAGTAAGTAAGCCATTGTTAACAGTAACCACATCATCGTCTTGTACAGTCCATGAAACATTTTTGTTTGTTGCGTTTGCTGGTAAAACTGTAGCAGTTAAAGTTTCGGTTTTTCCTTCATACAACTCAACGCTCTTCTTGTTTAGGGAAACGCTTGAAACACTAACTGGAGAAACATGAATTGTCGCTTTTCCACTTTTGGTTTTGTCGGCGGTAGATGTGGCGGTAATTATTGCATCTCCAACACCAACAGCACTAACCAAACCGCTTGAGTTAACGGTTGCCACACTACTATCACCGGTGGACCATTCAATACCCTCTGGCGCTCCTGAAGGTAAAACTTCTGCGTTTAATTGTGTGGTTCCACCAACAAAGATTGAATCTGAGACAGGTGAAACTGTAACAGACTCGACATTAATAAGCGGAGCAGTTTCATATGTAACAACTATTTTTTTTAGATATACCGCCCTTGCTGATGTGTTCCACTCGACATCAATTTCTCCTGAAGAACTTCCGAGAAAACTAAATTCCTTAGATGATTCAGTTAACGTTGCCGTAGCGTTGCTGTTAGTTAAGAAACTTATGCCACCAACTTTCACACTAACGTTCGACTTTACATCTGCGGCTCCGGAAGTTGTTATTTTCACATTTGAAATTGTTCCACTTATATCCGTTGTCTTAAGATTCAATTTGGTAGTAGGGCTGTTCTTTGAACCAAATTGTTGCCCTTTGTTCGTCGAACTACCATCATAATTTTGAACAGTTCCCCCTATTCCATTAAGTGTCCATGAAACCCCGCCCAGTTTTTTGGAAGTCCCATAAGAATCCCACTCTTTTTTTGCAATAGTATAACTGTATTCACTGGCCGCCTGTGTTTTAACGGTTTCTTTCGGCGCTAAACTAACACCCACTCCAAGAGCGAGGGCGATAGTGGCGAAAAAGCCGAATAATCCTTTCGCTTTATTTTTTGTCTCTACTTTTCTCATAA
>CAYJAE010000104.1:0-2369 GCA_964368105.1 uncultured Staphylococcaceae bacterium | reverse complement strand
GAATTTAACGACGTCAACAATCCGGAAACTTTTGATATTAAAGAAATCAGTGATACATACGCTATCGGTGGAGTGGACCTATCAAACACAACCGACTTAACAGTCGCCCTTTTACTCATTGTAAAGAACAATAAAAAGTTTGTTCTCGCTCAATACTTTATGCCAAGTGAAGTCCTAGAAAAACGGAAAGAAGAAGATAACGCTCCTTACGATATTTGGGTACAACGTGGACTTATTACATTAACAGAAGGTAGCCAAAATGACTTCTCCCTGGTAACAGCTTGGTTCGTAAAAATGATTAGGGAACACGGCATCCGTCCACTCTGGGTTGGCTTTGATCCATGGAACTCTCTCTACTGGGTAAAGGAAATGGAAGAAGCCGGGTTTACACTCGAAAAAGTCCGTCAAGGTATCTTCTCGTTATCCGAACCAATGAAACAATTAGAAGCCGACTTAAAGAGTAAACTTGTGAACTATAACAACAACCCAATGATGAAATGGAACCTTGCTAACACACAAGCAAAAGTCGATATAAACGGAAACATCCAACCATCAAAATTAGGGTCTAAATTTAAACGAATTGACGGAGCGGTTGCACTCATTATTGCCTATGCAGTTTTGAACCGTTACAAACAAGAATATGAGGGGATGAACCGATGAGTATCTTTGATATTTTTAAGAGTAAGAAAGTAAAGAAAACTGAAAGTACACAGTTCAATCTTTTTTCATCTAATTTCACTTTCACTGGAGTGAACGCTACTCGAATTGAAGATAGCGACCTTGCCGAAATTTGTATTGATCGTATCGCTACTCACATTTCAAAATTGCGACCAAAACACATAAAAAATGCAACAGGCGGAGCGGTTGAAGTCCTAAATGACGAAATAAACTTCCGTTTAACTCACTATCCAAACGAATTAATGACGACTTCCGAGTTTATTTACAAAGTTATCTCGCTTTTACTCCTCAATAACAACTGTTTTATCTATGTTACATACGACAAAAAGGGAAAAATAAGTGGATTATACCCGCTTAATCCCGTCAAAGTAGAAGTTAAGCAAGACTTAAGTAACTCTTTATTTCTTGAAATGAACTTTGGTGACGGAGAAACGTATACATTACCATACGAAACGATGATTCATTTAAAACGTTTATATAAAAGGCACGAAATCTTTGGTGGAGACGGAGCAATCTCTAATCATAAACAGCTCATTAAAAACATTAATACAAACGAAAATCTGTTGACCGGGTTAGAAAATGCAATAAAGTCCAGCTTCCAGATAAAAGGTCTCTTAAAAATGAATGCGATGTTATCGGAAAAAGACAAGCAGCGCCAAAAAGAACTCTTCGATGAGGGACTTAAAACCAGTACTGGGAAAAACGGATCAAGCATTATTCCAATTGACTTAAAATCCGATTATATTCCACTCACAAGTGACCCAAAATTAATCGATAAAGACACCTTAAATCTTGTCCAAAATAAGATCCTAAATTACTTCGGAGTAAGTGAGGGAATTCTTAACTCAACTTATGACGAAAACGAGTACAACGCTTTCTATGAAAATACCCTTGAGCCCTTAACAATCTTTCTCTCAAATGCCTTTAGCAAGGCGCTTCTTGATAGGAAAGCACTGACAGAGGGAGAACAAATAATGTTCTACGGAGAGCGTCTAAATTACGCTTCATGGGCAAGTAAGATTACAGCGATTGAGAAACTGATGGGACTCGGTATCTTCTCAATTAATGAGTCGAGAGGGGTGTTAGGGTATCCACCAATCGAAGACGGAAACAAACGAATACAAAGTCTCAACTTCGTCAACGCTAACCTAGCGGACGAATACCAAGTAGGAAAGGAAAAAGAAGATGAACAACAAGGAAACTAGAATTGCCGAGATACGTGCAACAAGTGACGAAAAAATGATTATTGAAGGCTATGCGATTAAGTTCAATGAAGAAACTTTAATCGGTAGCGAAGAGTATGGATTTCGAGAAGAAATAGATCGAAGTGCATTAACTGGAGCGAAGATGACTGACGTTCCCCTCAAGTACAACCACCAAGATAACTTCTTGGTACTAGCGAGAACCCGAAACAAATCTCTTGAATTAGAGATTGATGATGTTGGGCTCAAGATTAAAGCTGAATTATTAGACACCCAGTCTAATCGAGATATTTACTTAATGGTGCGAAATGGCCTCTTGGATAAGATGAGTTTTGCATTCACGGTAAAAAGTCAATCCTGGGATAGGAGTGGCGAGATACCAAAGCGTACCGTTAAAGAGATTGACCGGTTATACGATGTCTCAATAGTGGACGTTCCTGCTTATGAGGGAACAAGTGTCTACGCAAGGAGTCTTGAATTGCTGGATGG
>CAYJAE010000103.1:0-2431 GCA_964368105.1 uncultured Staphylococcaceae bacterium | reverse complement strand
ATTAATCTTAACTTAAATTCTTTATTGTTTTCAAATGCAAAACCATAAGGAACGAATTCGAACGCACGAACTTAAAATGGGACACAGTTACTCATACTTTCCGCCATTTACCCAAAGTCGGCACAAACTAACCAATTTATGAAAGTTCCCCAATTCCGCCCCATTTACTCACCGTTACCCACAGTTTCCTTAATTTACCCAAAAAGGGAAAAACTAACCCTTTTATGAATTTTAGGTCAAAAAAGTCTAACCCTTTAAGTAAATAATGAGACCACTTACAATTTACTTTGGTAACAGAAGGACCAAATAACGCCGCCTTTATTTGGCGGTTTTTTTTATTCACCAACCATCAAAACAAACTACTCCGGCAAATATCGACAAATCACTCCGTCAATTTGGTATTGAAATTTTAAAACTGTTTTTTGAAAGCATTATTGTTATGTGGTTCCACAATGACCACATCTAGTTATTCATAAAAGTTCGGTTGATTCTTCCACAAAAGTTCGGTTCAAAGTTCCACAAAACCCACATTTTACTTGAATACCAAAAAAACAACGTACTATTTGAATCATTTTTGAATCAGTTCTTGTATTTATTATTAAGGAATAAAACAAAAATATCGGGAGCGTAATCTGATGAAAAAAATATTTGAAAACTCACGAATAGAACTAAAATTACATCTCAATCAAAACTTTGAAAAAGAAGTAGTGGGATTTTTAAATAGTAAAGAAGGTGGAAACATCTATGTCGGAATTTCTGATAAAAATGAAGTAGTAGGCGCCAAAAAAGATATTGATGCTCTTCAATTAGAAATTAAAGATAGGATTAAGAACAATATTTCGCCTACTCCGCTCGGACTATTTGATATTGTGGTTGAGACACTTGATAACAAAAATATTGTCCATGTCGTCATCGCAAGCGGTAATGAAAAACCATATTATTTAAGAAAATTGGGTATGACTACCGACGGTTGTTTCATTAGAGTTGGCAGCGCTACTGAAAGTATGACTACCGATATGATTACTTCAATGTTTTCAAAGAGAACAAGGAACTCTTTAAGAAATGTTGTTTCTCCAATCCAAAAATTATCATTCAGCCAATTAAAAATATATTACGAGGAAAAAGGATATTCAATTAATGATAATTTCTTATATCATTTGAATTTGCTTACCGAAGACAGCAAATACAACTACCTTGCCTATTTGCTTTCTGACAATAATACTATTTCTGTTAAAGTTGCAAAATTCAATGGCCTAAATTCATTTGAGCTCATTGAGAGCGAGGAACACGGATTTAACTGTTTAGTAAAAACCACGAAAAACGTCATTAATAAAATGAATTTAGAAAATAAAACATTCACCAAAATAACTGGTGCTGAGCGAAGGGAATTAAGAATGGTCGACGAAATCGCTTTAAGAGAAGCCGTTGTCAATGCGCTTGTACATAACGATTGGCTTAGTGAGTATCCTCCAAAATTCGAATTCTTTTCTGATCATCTTTCAATATCTTCAAGTGGTGGTTTGCCAGATGGTTTACAAAACAAGAATTTTTAAATGGTTTTTCCGCTCCTAGACATCCAGAGTTAATGCGAGTATTTAAAGACTTAGGATTAGTCGAGCAGTTAGGAACGGGAGTTGCAAGAATCTTAAAAACTTATAGTAAAGATGTCTTTGAATTTTATCCGAACTTTATAAGAATAAACATCAACTTTAAGACAAGCAATAATCCACTAAATGATATAAGAAATGATACAAATGATACAAGAAATGAGACATTAAATGATACAAAAAAAGAGACATTAAATTTAACTGTGAAGTAGAAAGATAACCGCTCTTAACAAAACATAAAATATTCTCTATTCTATCGTTATGAATGGAGAACTTTTTATGGACAAACGAATAAGATACGATGTTAATTTCAAATTAACACTCGCCAACGAATATGCAACCGGAAGGTCAACGTATGGTGATCTATCTAAAAAGTATGACGTTCCCCGCTCCACGGTTGCTAAATGGATTCAAAAATACAAGAAAAATAATGTTGATCCCGCCTTGGTAGAAACGCCCTTTCAACCCGCCTTTTTAGATGTTACAACCGCTCTCCAAAATGCCAAGGAGGCACCTGAATCAATCACCGTTGTTATTAACGGCCTAGAACTTAAAAGTGATTTAAATACGCTTCTCCGCCTCTTACAAGGAGCAAAGCATGTTTAGGGTTAGTGACAGGCACACTGTCTATCTCTATCCTGGCGTTACTGATTTTCGGCTTGGCATCTATGGTCTTCGTAAACTTATAGGGAACTCCGCGAAAGAAAATTCAATTTATATATTCGCTAACAAAACATTAAACGCAATAAAAGTCATTGAAATAGAAGCTAACGCTGTTTGGCTCTATCAAAAGAAACTGCATCGCGGCAAGTTTTCTTATCCCC
>CAYJAE010000102.1:0-2431 GCA_964368105.1 uncultured Staphylococcaceae bacterium | reverse complement strand
GGCGCGCATGATAACTTTTCCTTTTCTATCGTTGTTAAAACATCCTAAATTTAGCTACTTAATTCCTTCTTCTAAATAAACCTTAGTCTCAATTCCGTGAATATAAAAACAACTCCAAGAACTCGACTTTCTTATTTCTTAATCCTGATTGAGGCCTAAATCATCTAAGAATTCATCCGCCCAATCGTTGCCTTTCTGCGCGGATTTTATAAGCCACCCAATCGCGGTTCTACTATCTTCCTTGACCCCGATGCCGTAATAATAAATAATCCCTAATTGATACTGTGCTTCGTCGTGACCCTTATTTGCGGCAAGCGTGAAATAGTGAATTGCTTTTTTTAAATTTTTCTTAATTCCCTCACCGTTATAATAGCGCCACCCTAAAGTATACTGCGCCTCAACTTGACCTTGATCAGCGGCAAGAGTATAAAAATATATCGCCTTACTAAAGTTTTTCTTTACTCCTTTGCCGTAATAGTAACAACCCGCTAAATCGTACTGGCCATTATAATTTCCTTGTAAAGCCGCTTTTGTGTACCACTCAAACGCTTTTTTATAATTCTTCTTAACTCCGTCGCCGTAATAATAAGAAAGACCAACCGCATACTCGGCGTCACTATCTCCGGCTAAGGCGGATTTAGTAAACCACTTCACGGCTTTTTTTTGATCTTCACTTACGCCGCGTGCGTTACAGTAACTTGCCCCGACATAAAACTCAGCGCTTGAATCTCCTTGAAGCGCCGCCTTCATAAAGAGGCCAAAAGATACATCATAATCACGCTTTACGCCGTCGCCTAAATAATAACAAAGTCCGAGATTATACTGCGCGGAAGCGTCACCCTTTTCCGCAGCACTACTTAACCACTCAACCGCTTTAGCGTAATCCTTCTCAACTCCGTAACCTTCGTAATAAGCATGGCCAAGCGCATACTCGGCGTGGGCGTGACCTTTAAGCGCTGCTTTTGTGTACCATTCAAGTGCTTTCGCGTAATCTTGCTCAACAACCCAAAAATCTTCAAAAAAGTAGTAATTACCAATAATAAATTCCGCGGCGGTATTGCCGTCATTTGCTTCAAGAAGAATCGGAAGATAAGCAGCTTTTAGTAATTCTCTCCCTTTAGGAGCGTCTGCTTTAACACCCCGACCTTCTAAGTAACATACGCCGAGGCTATAAAGACACTTCGGAACATTTTTTAAAACGCCGTCACTATAATAGAGAGCAGCTTTAACTTCGTCTTTTTTAACACCAATACCGTTCATATACATATAGCCTAAATAATAGTAGGCTTGGTCATTCCCGGCTTTAAGCATTTTTTTATAATCAAAAATAGATCTCATCTTTATTATTACCTTACAAGTAGTAAACTACTCCCCTTTCTTTTGCTTAAATTAATTTTAACACGGAGCGGGTCTTTTCACAATATGATATTTAAGTAGTATATAGTCTTTGTTTTTCTATATTTAAAAAGTAGCGCAAAAGGAAGTTAGATAAGGTTTAATGATTAGTTTAGCCAACTTAATCGTCGTCACCAAAAAAAGGTTCAACTTCAAAATCATGGTCAAATTCTTCGATGATTTTGCCCCCTTTTGCGGAGTAATCAAACCAAGAACTATAGGTGCGAATAAAGTGATTATCATAATCTAGGTCTGGGTGGATTTCTGCGAATTCTTTACGGTGGTAAGGCATGTCTGCTCCGTAAAAGTAATGCGATAAATCATACTTTACCGCGGTTGTTCCTTCAATGATTGCATCACGATTTGCTTGAATTTCATCCACTAAAGGTTTATAAAGTTTTTTATTCTTTTTTTGGTCTTTCTCACTTAAATAAGCTTCATGGTTTTCTAAGAAATGGAGAATCTCTTTGATAACATAAGTCATGAAATCTTGCTTATTACGGCCAGGAACAATTACTCCGTCAGCTTCTTCTTTATAATAAAATTTATCGCCCTTGGTGAGTGTTTTTAAATGTTTTAGTTCTTGCTCATCAAGTTTTAAAATTTTCTTATACTTGTTAATAATATCCACTAGTGGTTTACACGTAATGGTTAAATTGACCGAACTAAAACTGCTTGAATTAGTGACAAACCCTGCTCTAATTTTCATACTCTTTAATCTCCTTTTCTTTGTTCTTTTTTATAATTCACGTTTATTTTGCTAGATAATTGACCAACTTAGAAAATAAACTAAAACTAATCTTTCATTCTGTCACACCTATTCAAAAACAATAATTTCCTTTTCCTCGCGTTCACATAAAATAATTTCCGGCATTAAAGGACAACCGCCTAAACAATGTTCTTTGATTTTACAAGACGCGCAGCGCTTCAAGGGATTTTTCCGGAAAGTCTTAAAGCGTTCACTAAACCAGGCTTCCGCAATTGACATCTCTTTTAAAGAAACACCAAACTTTTGTTCAGTATCAAAACTGCACGG
>CAYJAE010000101.1:0-2633 GCA_964368105.1 uncultured Staphylococcaceae bacterium | reverse complement strand
TAGTAAGCGATTGATGTCTTCCGCACATAAGAGGGTATTGTTATCTTTAAAAACATTAAAAACTAGTTTTCGGTTTTTCGTTAAGCGCATATTTTCTCCTTCTTGAAAGTATTATTTTATTGATGATGAATGAAAGTAATAGGAAGATAGTAAAGACCATAATAATGGTTGGTCCGGTAGGAAGGGCGAGGTGATAAGAGAAGAAGACACCAAGGAAAGTAGAAAGAAGCGAAACGCCAATCCCGACGAAGAGGGAGTTATTAAAACTCTTGGCGAGTTGCCGGGAAATTAAACTTGGGAAAATAATAAAGGCGGAGATAAGAAGCGCACCAATTGCACGCACGCCAATGACAACAAAGACAGCGGTTAAAGCCGAGAGAAGATACTTGAGTAAACGGGTATTTGTGCCGGAAAAGCGCGCAAAAGTCGTGTCAAATGTCGTTGCTAAGAGTTTTCGATAGAAGACAAGGACAAAGACAATAACAAGAAGTGCAAGGAGAGAAGCCGCAATTAATTCGAAAGTTGTAACGGTTAATAAACTACCAACAAGAAGACTTTCCACTGAACGATTAAAGCCGTCACTGACACTGATGATAATTAAGCCTAAAGCAAGAGAGAAGACACTAACAACCCCAATAGCGGCGTCACTATCAAACTTAGCGTGCTCTGAAAGGAATGTTATAAGAAGAGCGGCTACAATTGCAAAAGGAATTGCGATATAAAGTGGCTCATTAGTGGTTAAAATGCCAATAACCATCCCCGTAAAAGCAATATGTGCCATCCCGTCTGCTATTAGTGATTGTTTTGATAAGACAAGGAAGGGACTAAGAAGGGACGCAGCAAGCGAGATAAGGAGGGCAAGAAGCAGGGCATTAACCATAAAGTCATATTGTAAGAAACTAAACATGGTGGTGGCCTCCTTCGTTATTATGGAATTCGGGATAAGTACCAAAGAAACGAACTTCTTGATCAATATAGAGGACATGCGCACAGTCACAAAGTGTTTCATGTAAATCGTGAGTTACAAAGATAATTGTTTTCCCAGCATGATGTAGTTCCATGATAATTTCATTAAAATAAGTGCGAAATGACGGGTCTAGTGCTGAAGTTGGCTCATCGAGAATAATAAAATCAGGATCACTAATTAAAGCGCGGATCAAATAAACTCTTTGTTGTTGACCGCCGGAAAGGTGATTCATTGGCTTTTTGGCTAAGTCGCCAATTTGCATCTTTACCAACCAATCAACGATTAATTTTTGGTCACCCTTACTTATAAAAAGACTTTGTTTCTTAAAGCCGCTGTAAATTACTTCCTCAACCGTAATTGGAAAATCAGGGTTTTGATTTATTTTTTGTGGTAAGTAACCAAGATGATTGTGTGTGCGCACTAACTCGCCACTGGTGGGAGAGAGTAAATTAGTTAAAAGCCGAATAAAAGTGGTTTTTCCTGAGCCGTTTGGTCCCACGACATATAAAAGCATGCCTTCCTTAATTGATAAAGTAACGTTTTTAAGCGCTACAACGTCACCAAAATCAACGGTGACATTAATTAAATCAAGCACTGAGCGCTTTTTTGATGTTTTCGATGTTGTTTCTGAAGAGTTGTCCATACGTCACCTTTTCCTTTGCTTGTTTACTTGTAATATTGTGATAACCATGGAGTTCTAATATTTCAAGAGCATGGTTTTCCTTTGCTAATTGGGATTGAATGATTTTTGCCGCCCGTGGTTCGCTTAATTCTTCTACGAATAAGTGGTGGACATCATTTGTTTTTAATTCTTCAATAAAAGCAATGACGTCAGGCGAGAGAAAATCAATGTCTGGCTTATAGCTTTCACTAAGGGCTTTTATTTCAAAATGAAATTCATCACTAAAGGCGTCCATCGCATTGTGGCCCGCAAAGTATATTGTGGGGACACTACTAAACTCTGCAAAAAATGAGCGGAGTTCAGTAATACCTGCACTGATATCAGCGCTATAAGAAGCGTGATTTGCAGTGAATAAGGCACTATTTGCCGGAGAAATGTCAATTAATAGTTCTAAAACTTCTTCAAGAATATGAACATAAGTTTCGGGGTTTGTCCAAAAGTGAAGACTGCCGTGATCATGTTCGTGTTCATCATTTTCTTCATGTGGTTCATCATGGTCATGTTCATGGTTTTCATAAAGAGAACTTAATGAATAAGCATTAGTGTTTTTTACTTGGTCTTTAACCCATGTGTCGAGTTCTGGCGAAGTGTAGAAAAAAAGAGGGGCTTCATTAATAGCCACGATTTGTTTTGGATTTGGTTCAAAGCCGTGCATCTCACTGCCCCAAGGAATAATATTCGAAATATTAAGTGAGTCTCCCGCAATATTAGAAACAGCGTCATAACTAACAAAAGAAGCAGTTATAACGTCCGCCTTTTTTTGATTACAGCTAGCAAGCAGCAATGCACTAGCGCTAATTAGGGATAAAAGAAACTTAGTTTTCATCGTTCAATCCTTTTGCGAACCATTCGCAAGTTGTAGTATAGCACACTTTATTATTTTGAACAGCAATAATAAAAAAGAGAAAAAAGTGTAAATAAAAAATTGCAGTTTAAAGTGCAATAGTTGAGAAAATGCATTTTAAAGTGCAATAAACATAAATA
>CAYJAE010000100.1:0-2644 GCA_964368105.1 uncultured Staphylococcaceae bacterium | reverse complement strand
CGTTTAAAATTAATGTTTCATTAAGCGGGAAAAAAGTTCGGATTATGCATAAAAAGAGTCGTGGTTATGCACAAATTTTAAATGAGGCCTTTTTAGGAGGAAAATAATGGGTTTAAGTGAATTTCTTAGTAAATATAGTATTTACATTGCTTTAGCAATCTTTTTAGTTATTGTTGTTTTACTTATTGTTTTCTTACTTATTCCACGGCTTAAGCAAAAAAAAGTCGCGCCAGTCGTCGTCAACGACGCTTTAAAAGAAAATTTTTATCTCCAGCTTGGGGGTAGTGATAATGTCGTGGAAATTAAGCGTCATGGTTCACGACTTAATGTCGTTTTAGTTGACCAAACCCTCATAAATTTAGAAGAATTAAAAAAGCTCGGTGTGGACCGAGCGATTACGATGAAATCAAAAATTATGTTAGTGGTTAGTGAAGAAATCAAATTACTTTTTGATGATCTTACTTAACTCTTCAACTGGAAGGCCCATGACGTTATAGTAACTTCCGTTAATAGATTTTACAAGTTTAAACTCTTCATCTTGAATACCATAGGCTCCTGCTTTATCAAACGGGGAGCCGCTTTTTATATATTCTTCAATAGTTTCTTCACTTAATTCATTAAAGAACACTTCAGTTACGACATTTTTATTTACTTCTAAAGTGGGACTTAAGTAGGTAAAGCCACTGATTACGTGATGTTTTTTACCGCTTAACAAGCGTAACATCCGCCGCGCGTCTTCTGGGTCTTTTGGTTTCCCTAAAAGTTCGCCCTCAATAACAACAATAGTGTCACAAGCGAGGACTGTATCCTTTGGAAAAGAAGCGAAAACTTTGTAAGCTTTAAATTTTGAAATAGTTTTAGCGGTATCACTTGCAATACCGACTGAAATGTTTTCGTCAATATTTGGAACGATAATTTCAAAATCATCAATTAATAATTTTAATAATTGTTGACGACGTGGGGAGCGGGAAGCGAGAATAAACACTCTAGTTTCCTTTACTCATAATTACTGGAATAATCATTGGACGGCGCCCAGTTTTTTCAAAAAAGAATGGTTCAAGTTTTTCCCGAACGATCGTTTTAACCTCACCAAATGTGGTTGTTTTCTCATTATAGTGGGCAGTTAGTAGTTCATTTATAAACTTTTCGGCGGTTGGTAAAAGGTTTGAAACGTTGTAACTAATAAAGCCGCGGCTATAAAGTTCAACAGGGACGAGTAAGCAATTGTTCTTTGGATCAACCGCGATTAAGGCCGTAACCATTCCGTCTTGATTAAGTTGCCGGCGATCATCTAAAACAGCGCGACTCATTCCTTCAGTGGAATTACCGTCTAAATAAATATCCGGTACAACAATACTTCTTCCGCGCGAAACTTTGCCGTTACGTAGTTCGAGCATTTCGCCATTTTTAAGAATAAAGGAATTTTCGATAGGTACGCCCACTTTAGAGGCTAACTCGGTATGAAGTTTGAGCATCCGATATTCGCCGTGCATTGGCATAAAGTATTTAGGCCGCACTAAGCGGAGCATTAGTTTTAACTCTTCTTGTGAAGGGTGACCTGAACTATGAATATTCCGTAAAATCGAATTAGTTAAGACGGTCGCACCTAGTCTTGTTAAAAGGTTGACTACACGGTCAATCCCTACTCCGTTACCAGGAATTGGTGAACTCGAGAATACAACTGTGTCACCCGGGATAATTGAAATGTCTTTATGAGTGCCGTCGGCAATCCGCGAAAGAGCCGCCATTGGCTCGCCTTGAGAACCAGTACAAAGAATAACTATTTCTTCAGGGCGATGCGAATCGGCTTTAGTGACATCGACAATACTTGAATCAGGAATCTTTATGTACCCTAGTTCGCGGGATGTCATGACAACTTTTTCCATTGAACGACCAATAATAGCGATTTTTCGCTTATAGTTAACAGTTGCTTCGACAATTTGTTGAATCCGGCTGATGTTACTGGAGAAGGTTGAAATAATAAGTCGACCTTGTGTATTAGCAAAAATCTCATTAATTGCGCCGATAACGTTTCGTTCACTTGGTGTGTAACCAGGAACTTCAGCATTCGTGGAGTCACTAATTAATAAATCCACGCCTTGGTTACCTAATTCGGCAATTTTCCCGAGTTGGATATCTTTCCCAATCGGTGTTAAGTCGATTTTAAAGTCACCAGTACTTAAAATACGGCCGTGTTCAGTATCAACACAATAACCATAACAATCAGGAATGGAGTGAGTTACGGCGAAAAAGCTAATTTTAAAGGAATCAATTTGAAAAACACTGTTTTCGTCGTATTCAACGATATTAACTGGGGTTTTAACGCGCATCATTTGTAATTTATAGCGAATAAGAGCGGCCGCAAGAGGAGGGGCGTAAATAACAGGAATATGAACAAGTTGAATTAAAAAAGGAATTGAACCAATATGGTCTTCATGGCCGTGGGTGATAAAAAGTGCCTTTACTTTGCGAGCATTATCCCGTAAATATGTAAAATCAGGAATGACATAATCAATTCCTGGTAAGTCTTGTTCGGGGAAAAGTACACCTGCATCAAAAATTAAAAGTGTTTTTTCATTTTCAATGACGTACATGTTTTTGCCAACTTCGCCTAAACCCCCGAGGGCAAAAATCGAAACCGGCA
>CAYJAE010000099.1:1230-2649 GCA_964368105.1 uncultured Staphylococcaceae bacterium | reverse complement strand
TCCAAAAGCCAAAGAAGCCATCGACAAAGAAGAGCATAAAGTGGCCGAGGGCTTTTCTAATAAAACCTTGGAAATCACTAAAGTTATTGTCATTAATAAAAGGTGGAGTCGTTATTTTAATATTAATCGAGGCTTTTATGGTTGGATCGGCGACACTTGTTGCGGTGATAACTGTTTCGCCAACCTTTTTACCAAGAACAATACCGGTTAAGTTACTTGCGCTGACGGAAGCGACACTTGGATTACTCGAAGTAAAAGTAAGGCGCTTATCGGTTACTTCAAGGTCCTCGAGAAACCCGTCAGTTACACTATGAATAAACTTTGGACTTATTGTTAGGTTCGCCCCAACATTTACTTCGCTTTTAATACTTTCTAGACTTAAGCCTGAAGGCAAGACATTTTTCATTTCAATTGTTTGTTCGGCGTAAACATTAAAGTCACTATTTAAGTAAACGGTAATTTTAGCGCTGCCACTGACTTTCGTTCCTTCAACAAAGTATCCGTCTTCTTTTTCAATAATGCGGGCAATTTCAGGAGCGGAAGAAATAATAGTTACTGATTCGTCACTAATTTCTGGGATATCAAAATCATAACCAATCGGGGTATGGTCATAAACATAACCAAAGGAGCGTAAATTAAGTTCAATAGAACCAGGTAAGACTTCAGGCGTGGAAGAAGCGGTAACAGTGATCTTATATCTTTCAGGGTGTCCTTGAACTTTAACGTACGTTTCGCCGGGGCTTATGCCTTTAACTACGCCATAACTATTAATAAAGGCAACACTTTCGTCTTCACTAATGTACTCTAGTTTATAAGGATCATATTCACGTAATTCACGGTCAGTTAAGTTAAGATCAAGTCTTGTCGTTGTAAATTCTTCGATTGTGGAACTTTTTAATGAGGCGGTAAATGCGGGTGGCGCTACTTTGTTGGTAACGGTAACGTAAAAGGAAAGTTCATAGTCTTTTTTAGCCGGAGTCACCGTCACTAAAACGTTTTCACCAAGTTTCCGCGCTTCTAGGTAGCCGCCCGGATAAACCGCTAAAACGTCTTCGTTACTACTTTTGTAAGTGACACTTTTGTCTGTCGCGTCACTTGGAAAGATAACTGGCGTCACGCGCCGTGTAATACCAAGCGGAATATAATAATGATTTTCGGCTTCTAAATATTCGTCTTCATGGTTCTTAAGCGCCATTCCCGTTACAAAGATTTCTTCTTTAGGCTGTGGAGCGGGCATCGTCTTATTAAAGAAAACACTTAAAAAGAGCGAGACAAGACCCGAACGAGCGCCGGACTCTCCGCCTGCAAGTGAAGCTTCGGTAATAATTATTCCGTTTGTTAATAAAAAAAGCGCTAAAACGAAATAACGAAGGTTTTTCTTTAAGAATTTCATGTCTTTATTATTATACACAAGGAAAA
>CAYJAE010000099.1:0-1130 GCA_964368105.1 uncultured Staphylococcaceae bacterium | reverse complement strand
GAAACTTGGCGAGCATCAAAACCAAAAACATCTTTTACTTCTTCAAAATAACTTATATGCGCATAATTAGCAGGCCATGTTTTAAAAGCAGTATAAAAGGCCGCTAAGTCGACTGGGTCAGTATAAGCAAATTGACTAACATCACTAAAGAGCCGTTGGTTATCATAAACATAGTCAAAGGTATAGTAAGTATAAGTTTTCGAATTTTTAACAGTGTAACTACTACCAGTTTTAACAACATCAATCGGAACAGTGACGGTCGCGCCTTCTTGAAGATTTCCTTTGTAAACTGTTGGGTTTAATCTCCAAAAATTTTCGCCTGATCCTTTGTATTCAAAAGTAGGTGCAACTGTTTTATTTTCATACATTATGGTGAATTCTTGAAGTTCAAGTTTGTGGTCACCCGTTTCAAAACGAAAGTAATTTGCGGGTGAAAAGGGGATAGTTATCGTCGTTTTGCTCGTACTTTGTGGAAATTCAATGTAATTTTCAAAGAGAAGAGTATCACTTGTATAAAGACGTGGTTTAACCCCAGTATCACCCGAAGTAAGGTAAGTCAAGGTTATTTGATTCATCCCTAAAAAGCCAACCGAGTTTGTAAGCGATCCACCTATTTCGTATTCGTTTCTATCTTGATAATAAGGTAGTAAAGCAATGGCGCCACTTCCCTTAGCAGCGCGATAATGTTCAAAAACATAATTGTTCATTTGACCTTTACCAAAACTACCGGTGTCATAGTATTTAGAGCCGTTATACTTATAGTTATAATTAGCTGGGCTAAACTTCAGCGCTTTTCTTTCTTTGCCGTCATCAATTGGGAGAGAAGATGATGAGGAACCGTCTTCGGAAGAGGTCTCTGACGAACCTTCACTTGTGGAGGGTTGACTTGAAGTCACTTCAGTTGAAGAAGTCTCACTTGAAGGGATTTCAGTTGAAATAATTTCACTTGAAGGAACTTCGCTTGAGAGAAGTTCACTACTTGAACTTGATGGAGTGTCTCCGCAAGCAACAAGCAGGACAGCAAGTAAAGGGGTTAATTTTTTTAATAAACGTGACATTGGCGCTCCTTAATAACAATAATGAAGTAAGAACTAATTGAGAATTTAGTCTTTTAGTATTCTAACAAAAAA
>CAYJAE010000098.1:0-2684 GCA_964368105.1 uncultured Staphylococcaceae bacterium | reverse complement strand
ACTAAACGATCATTATTATCAACAAGAGGAAGTAACTGAACATCCCGCTTCAATTATTGTCATCGCCGGTAAATACTATTTTGTTGAGGACTTAGTAATCGGCGGAAACAAGAAAGTCGAAAATGATTTTTTAATAGTTTCGCCACTTGAAGGCGAAAGTGTCTCTTACCGCTATATTGTCTTAAATAACGCTGAAGTACTGGCATTTTACGCTCCTTTTATCGATGAGTTAACTGTTTTACTCATTCTTTTACTCGTCCGCTTTATTCTCCAAATCGTCTTTACCTACATCCAGCGGATAACGACTTCAATGATTAATGTAAGTATTGTAAGTGATGCGCGTAAAGACGCAGTAAAGGCGCTTCAACGCTTACCAATGAGTTACTTAGAAGGTGAGCCGGCTGGTAAAACCGCGAACCGGATTATCAGTGACGTCGGGGGAATGATGAACTTATTTTCAACGATTATGAACCTTCTTGTAAATGCCACGCTTTCAATTGTCTTTGCTTATATTGGCATGTTCTATTTAAACGCTAAACTTGCTTTAATGACGTTTGTGCTCTTCCCGCTTGTCTATATGTGGCTCCGCTCCTTTATTAAAAAACTTAATACAATTGCGGTTCGAGTAAATGAAGAGCGCTCCCTCATTACCGCCCAATTAAACGAAATCATTAATGGTATTAACATTTTACAAATCTTTAATTATCGGCCCGAGACGGTGAAGAAGTTTGATAATTTAAGTGGTTCATTTATGAAAGAACAAGTTAAGGAACAAAAACTACACCTCTCGCTTGGTTGGAACTTAATCCGGCTTGTTGGAGCCCTTGTGACCGCCGTCATTGTTCTCTACTTTGGTTATAATCAACTGACAGTTTTTGGCTTTCTCGTCACTGCTGGAATAATTTACGCCTATAACGATTACCTCTCGCGGTTAATTGAGCCAGTTGGCACGCTTTTCCGCGAAATTGGTAATTTACAACATGCAATAGTAAAGACTGAAAGGATCTTCACTCTTATTGACGGGGAACAAGAAGAGGATAAGGTTGAAGCACTTAAACGTTATGAAGGCGCAATAAGGTTTGATAACGTTTGGTTTTCCTATGTCAAAGGTCAACCAGTTCTTAAAGGCATTGATCTTGATATTAAGGCCGGATCGATGGTTGGGATAGTCGGACACACTGGAAGCGGTAAATCAACGATGATGAGCCTCCTTTTACGGTTTTATGATTTAAATTATGATTACGATATGGGGCATATTTATATTGATGAAGTTGATATTAATACGCACTCAAAGAGAAGCTACCGCAAAGACATCGGAATTATTCTCCAAGACCCGGTAATTTTCAAAGGAACAGTCGCCGAAAACATCCGTTTTGGAAGTGAAGCAAGTGAAGAAGATATTGTTAAGGTACTGCACGAAATCGGTGGAAGTGCCTTGTTAAGTAAACTAAGCGAAGGCATTAATACAATGTTAGCGCGGGGCGGCAGTAATCTTTCCCTCGGCGAAAAGCAACTCATTTCCTTTGCGCGCGCAGTCGTTCATAATCCCGCAGTGTTAATAATGGACGAAGCAACCGCAAATATTGATACGGAAACGGAAACTATGATTCAAACCGCGCTTAAAAAAGTTAAGAGTGGAAGAACCATGATTGTTATCGCGCACCGCTTGTCCACGATTAAGCACGCTGATAAGATTGTTGTTTTAGAAAACGGCATTAAAGTAGAAGAAGGAAAACATACTGATTTACTCGCCCAAGACGGCGTTTACGCTAATATTTATCGTTCACAAATAAAAGCCCGGATTTAAATCCTTTCTTTTACGCTTTTAGTTATATATTAAAACGAACTAAAAACCCGTATAATAAGAGCAGGAAGACTTATGAAAACAATATTTCTCGCTTATAGCCCTCTTTTTGCCGGTAATGTTAATACCGCTCTTTTTGCGGCAAGAATTAAAGAAGACTTAGAACGACTTAATTACGTTGTCCTCTTTAACGAAGCTAACTATCATGCGGAAGTAGCAGAGAGTGAAGCAATTCTTTTTTTAATAACCGCTGATTCGGTTAGTGAAGAAAGTAACTACCGAAATATCCTCTCTTACGGTGACAGAATTGGTAAAAAGGTCATGCCAGTCCGTATTTATAATGCGAGTGTACCAATTTCAATTACTGATCTTAGTTATATTGATTTTCTTGATGGTCACTCTCTAAGTGGTGAGCTTGACGAAACGAAGTATAAAACGCTAATTAAGGCAATTGATAAAGGAATTAAGAACTATAAAGTTTATAAAGAAGCCCAAGATAAAAAGTTAAAAGAAAACTTGCTAAGATCAACTTATGAGCCGCGTTTTAAAGATTTCGCTTTTCAAAGTTTATTGTTTGAAAAGTGTCTGACTTGGATTCTTAATCCTGAGAAAAAAAGTGGACTTGGTTTCTTACTTGGAGGTCCTGGAAGCGGAAAAACAACCTTTTTGTCGACGTTAGCGCAAAAAACACAAATAATTAAAGCGATGCATTTCGCTAATGAAGCCGATAGTTTATCGCGCAAAGTGAAGAGTGTCCTCTTAAATTGGGCGTATTATTTAGCGCTCCAAGACGGTCACTACCGGAAAATGATTCAAGGCTTAGCCATAGAGCGGATTGAAGAAAAAACTGAGGCTTCGATCTTTGAAGAACTATTTATCG
>CAYJAE010000097.1:0-2907 GCA_964368105.1 uncultured Staphylococcaceae bacterium | reverse complement strand
CACCAAACAAATCTTGAATTGGTAACGAAATAGTGCCAAAAACACAGCAAAACCGCCTTAAATTGGCGGTTTTTCATTAAAACTATACGATTCGTGAGAAATTTTACTCGCCGGAACGGCTATTTTTATCTAACACGCACCACATCCAGTATAATGGTTACAGTAACAAAATCACAGGAGGATTTACTATGAATAAACCATATATTATTTGTCATATGATGACTTCAATTGACGGCAAAATTATTGGGGCAAGTTTTGCGGATGAAAGATCGTGGAATATCTATGGCTATTACGATGTTCTAAAACTTCAACTAGCGCCAAAAGCGTGGATTAGTGGCCGAACAAGCTTTGAACAAAACTTTACGAGCGGAAATATAGTAGACTTTGCTAAATATGAAAATAGTGATGTATCCTACGAAGATAACGTCTTATTAGAAGAAAGCATGCCTTACGCTATTGCCCTTGACCCTTCCGGTAAACTAATGTGGGCGGACAAAGTTCTTGAACATCCTTATGGCATTAATAATCGGGTTTTGTCTGTACTTTCTAAAAAGGCCCCTAAACCCTACCTCGCCTATTTAAAAGCTATGAATATCCCCTACATTATTGCGGGAGACGAAACAATTGACTTATCACTTGTCCTTCATAAACTAAATACTTTATTTAAACTAGATAAAATTGCCTTATGTGGCGGCAGTGTTATTAACGCGAGTTTTTTTGTTCTAGATTTAGTTGACGAAGTTAGTGTCCTCATAACTCCCGCAGTTGATGGCAAAAGTAAATCACTCACTTTAGCGGAAGCAAACGAAGAACAAATGAGCGGTTTCCCAAGGTTTTACAAATTAAAAAGTGTTGAAAAAACCCTTGATGATAGTCTACATATTACTTATAAAAAATAAAGACCTATTTCCTTTCTCTAAATAACGAAACTACCGCTAAAACAATAATATCCAACTTCAGTAGTTTTTAGTGGCAGAAGACTTTTGTTTAATGTTTTTTATCTGCTTTTTGTTAACATTAACAAGAGGAGATTTTAATTATGAAAAAAAATGAACATTTGCCAATTTTTATTGGTTTTCTGTTAGTTGCCACTTCACTCGTGAGTTGCGGCGGCAAAAATGCAGATTCTAATTCTGGGCCATGGGACAATTTAGGTGGTGGAACTATTGGTGATAGCCAAAGTTCTGCAGATATGGATGATATTGATTATTTAGTAACTAAGGGCACAGAAATTACCGACGCAATTGATGAGAATCAAAAAGATACTGATGATTCAACCGCAACTGCAATAGAGTATACTGGCAAAAAAATCACAATTAAAGAACCGGGCGACTACAAACTAACTGGTGAAATAGGTAAGCAAATCGAAGTTACATCCGCGGGTGTTAAACTATTTCTTGCCGGCACTTCTATTTCTAATATTGGTAAAAAAGTAATTAATAGTGACGAAGACCTTATCATTGTTTTAGTTGCAAACACCGCTAATGAAATTATTAATACTGGTGACGGTGAAGAAGCTAACGCCATTAGTGTTTCCGGTAAACTAACAATTAACGGAAGCGGGAAATTAACGATTGACGCAACCAAATCAGCAATTAAGGCAGATGGCGCTTTTTATAGTTTAGGTGGCGAGTTAGTTCTTAATGCCGGTACAGGTCACGGCATTAGCGCAGACTCAATCATCCTGACAAGCGGGAACATTACTGTTAATAGTGCTGAAAAAGACGGTCTTCACGCCGAGACGGAAGACGACGTTTTAATTAAAGACCCAACCTTTAAAAGAAATCGTGGTTATGTTTTTATAAACTTCGGTGTAAACGTCATAATTAACGGCGTTTACGGGGATGGTATTCAAGCCGATACATTTGCCTTTATTAGTGGCGGTAACATTAGTATTAAAACACTCCCAACTTTTATTAGTGCAAAAAACAATGAGAGCCTTTTCAAATTAGTGGACGGTGTTTACACGCGAATTGCTGGCGAAGACGCTAAAAACTACGCAAATTATTATCAATTAAGCCAAAGCAACAAAGGAATCAAAGTTGGCGAAATTGATTATGAAGATGAAGATGGAAATGAACATATAATTACTGAAGATACTGAATATTCATTATTAATTGATCAAGGTTACTTAACGATTGATTCAACCGACAACGGCCTCCATTCCAATAGTGGAGACCTCTTAATTAGAGAAGGAAACATCACAATTAAAACCGCAGAACACGGTCTAAATGCTGATAATAACCTCAAGATTAGGGGTGGAAATATCACTGTAACTGAAAGTTACGAAGGGATTGAGGCTGAAACTGTTGAAATCGCTGGTGGCACTGTTAAGATTAGTGCGATAGACGACGGAATTAACGCTTCAAGTGAAGCTTCCACTGCAGTTCAAAAAACTAAATCTTATATAAAAATTTCTGGTGGTAAAACTTATGTTAATGCCTCAGGCGACGGCATTGATTCTAATGGTGGCATCCTCATTAGTGGCGGCGAATTATATGTTTACGGACCAACATCAGGACGGGACGGTTCGCTTGATTCTGAAACGGGTATTATTATCACCGGCGGCAAACTTGTTGCGGTTGGTTCAAACGGGATGGTTGAAACTCCTTCCACTAACTCAACCCAATATGTTGTAGCGCTTAATTTATCCGCAAGCGCGTCAGGTAAAGTTGAAATCAAAGACGGAAATACCTCACTAGCTTCCTTTGATCCAAATACAGTCTTTGGTGTTAATAAAAACTATCAAAGCGTCGTTGTTAGTTTACCTTCTTTTGCCAAGAGTAAATCTTACTCGGTTATTACTGGTAGTAAGACAACAAACGTAACTATCACGTCTATTATTACAAAAATTGGTCAGTCAGTCGGACCAGGTGGACCAAGATAATTTACTTAATTATTTTTTAG
>CAYJAE010000096.1:0-2939 GCA_964368105.1 uncultured Staphylococcaceae bacterium | reverse complement strand
CATAATTAAATCTTTTTTCTATTCTTCTTCTATAGCAATATCGTCTTATATTAGTTTTTAAGCGCAAAATGCATGCAAAAAGTATAAATTTTGTTATTATTATTTTGAAATGGAAAAGAAATTAAGAATTGCCTTATTTGTCAAAATGCTCATTGGCTTTGTTATTAGTTTTCTCATTGCTTACTTTGCTAAACTTCCTTATAGTTATACCGCTGGAGTCATTGCCGTCTTACAATTATGGTATAGTCGAGACGGTGTTGTTAAAAGTGCAGTTACTCGGCTTATTGCTAGTCTTTTAGGACTTGGAATTAGTGCTTTACTCTTCTTTGTTTTTAAGTACACTATTTGGAATTTATTCTTAGTTGTCTTAACAGTTTTAGTTTCGCTTTATTTACTTAAACTTGAATTTGGCGCGACTATTGCTCTGGTTCTTATTGGTCAACAATGGGCGGAACAAACTGCAATTGCGCCACTTAACGCACTACTTATTATGGTAATAGGAACAGTTCCGGCTTTAATTCTTAATTACTTTACATTTAAAAAATCGCCACTTCTCCTTAATGCCCAAAATAAATTGGATCAAGAAATTGCGACTATTTTCACTTATTTTGCGCTAGATGAAGATTATGACTTCGCTAGAGTTAAAGGTATTCTTGCCGAGACTAGCAAGAACGTCCAAGTAGCAATTGATAATTACGCAATTAACAATATTAACCAAATCTATGCCTACATTAATATGCGCCGCGAACAAGTAGAAATACTTGAAGAAATTGTCGCAAACTTAAAAGGTGAAGAGAATTCACCGTTTAAAGAAGAAATCATTAAGTATTTAACCTCTTTTTCCACGCAAATTGGGCAAGATGATTTTGCGACCGCATTACTCGCAGAACATAATCTTCTCTTAGCGCATTACCGGGCGCTTCCCCTACCATTAACGCGGAGTGAGTTTGAACATCGCGCCCTCCTTTTTGCGACTCTTAGTGATATAAAAAGGTTTCTTAATTTAAAAATTATCTACCATCAAAAATATCCCACCATTAAGGAAAAAGCACCTCATCAATAAAAGGTGCTTTTTTTTAATTAGTTAATTATTAATTAACGGTTGTCGAGACGATTATTCGCAGCAATAACGCTTTGAAGCATATTTGCCGGAACTTCTTGATAACTATCAAATTCACTATTAAAGAAACCACTTCCTTGGCTTAGGACACGGAGTTTAATTGCGTAATCTAAGAGTTCAGCTTGAGGGACAAGCGCGGTAATTTCTTGAATGCCGTAACCTTTTTCGTCCATACTAAGAATCCGGGCCCGACGTTGATTTAAGTCGTTCATAATGTTTCCGGTGAATTCATTCGTAACATTAATACTAATTTTATTAATTGGTTCTAAAAGGGTTGGACCACAGTTTAAATAAGCTTCTTTATAGGCAAGAATGGAGGCCATCCGGAAAGCTTGTTCATTGGAGTCAACACTGTGGTATTTTCCGTCAAAAAGGACGCCTTTTAAGCCAATGACCGGATAACCGGCGAGTAATCCTTGTTGGACACTTTCAAAGAAACCTTTTTCAACTGCGGGGTGATAGTTTTTCGGAACGGTTCCGCCGAAGACTTCTTCACTAAAGACGTTCTCGTCACTCCCACTTGGTTCAAAGCGCATTTCAACAACACCATAGAAGCCGCTGCCGCCTGATTGCTTAACATAGCGACCAATCGCACTTGCGCTCTTCTTAACAGTTTCGCGGTAGATAACTTGTTGGGCTTCAGTAATCGCTTCAAAGCCAAAAGCATTTTTAACTTTTTCAAGAATAAAGTTTAAATGGGAGTCACTTAATCCGCCGAGGAGTAATTGTTTAGTTTCAGGAACACGGACGATTTCAATCGTTGGATCTTCGCCTGCAACTTTATATAGCGACTGGACTAACTTTTCGTCGTCTTTGCCGGTTTTACTCTTAATCGCGCGGCGGTAGACAATGGTCGGATACTTTGCGACTGGATAGACAATGACGTTATTCTTTTCACTAAGTGAACAACCAGTTTTAACGTTGTCTAACTTTGTAAGAGCAATAATGTCGCCACTGATGGCGCGGGTGATTGGCGTTTGTTTTTGGCCAAGTAAACTAAACATTTGGGTAACCCGTACTGTATCGTTAGCAGGTGAAACATATACTTCGTCGCCAATATTAAGCGCGCCGCTAATGACTTTGACGTAATTAGTGAGACCTTTATATTGGTCAAAGACTGTTTTAAAAACGTATGCACTAAATGGTTCGCTTTCGTTAGTAAGACGGACCACTTCTTTACCGTTACGGTCAGTACCGTGATAACCCTTTAAATCAACTGGGTTTGGTAAATATTCAATCATTAATTCTAAGAGTGTATTAACGCCAATATTTTTAACACTACTTCCAACTAAGACTGGAGCAATTTCTCCACTTAAGACGGCTTTATGAAGTCCAGCTTTAATTTCTTCGTTAGTGAGTGTTTCGCCACTAAAGAACTTATCAAGGAGAGTGTCGTCAGTTAAGGCAACTTGTTCAGCCAGAGTGTTATGGAGTTCTAAGACGATTTCTTTCTTGTCGTCATGAATAATGTCGTCAACACTCTTTGTGCCGTCAAACTTCCGGGCTTTAAGTGAGATAACATTAATGAAACCATCAAAGTTTTCGTTCTTTCCTAAAGGATAAACAAAGCTAATCGCTTTTTTGCCGAGTCGTTCAGTAATTTCTTCAAGTAAGGCTTCGTAATTAATCATCTCTTTATCAAGTTTATTAACAAAGATAAAGGTTGGGATGCCTTTCCGTTTTAGCATGTTGTAATGTTTAACAGTCCCGACTTCAATCTTCTTGCCAGCGTCAAGGACAAGGACAGCGGCCTTAACCATGTCTAGAACACCAATGATATCAGCGACAAAGTCGTCGTTGCCTGGAGCGTCAAGTAAGT
>CAYJAE010000095.1:0-2946 GCA_964368105.1 uncultured Staphylococcaceae bacterium | reverse complement strand
ATTACTTTATTTAAAATTTAGTCGATTCTATATCCACTTTGGTAAAACCTTCTAATATTTTTTATTTGTTTTTTTTGACTTTTTAAAAGAGTAATTCACTACTGACTAATTTAATAGCGTAAACGTCTTCAATGTAAGTAAGCATAAGTTTCAGTACTTTACTTACTTCTTCGTCTTTAAACTCATGATTAACTAATTTTGTATGGTCAATCATGAAGCCATAACGAATAATATTAATTTCATGCACCCCCATATATATCGTGTGCGCGCCCGCGTGCGTTGAGCAGACAAATCCACCCGCTGAAAGGTCAAGACCAACAATATTGACCCGTTTATGACAGTGAACACAGCCCTCAGTCACAAGCTTCACGCCAAGTAGGCTTAGTAAGTTCGTAATGTAGAGATAAATCAATGAAAGATTATAGTTACATTCCGGCAAATTAAGGAGCACTTCTTTTAACAGAATAAACGTTTCCCGCACTGAATCATCGTCAATTAATAACTTTTGACTAATTTCACCAATGACATTTAACGCAACAAGTTTATTAGTGTCTAAATATATTTTGTGACTCGCGGACAATGCTTTAATCCCCGAAAGGACAAAACCTGCTTTACCGGTTTGCACTTCTATATCAACCAGATTATAAAGCGTCAGTGAACCCGCAAGTTTAGAATTTAGACGTAAAGCACCAGGCGCCCGGAAAGAAATAATACCTTCACTACTTAAAGCATTAACGATATAATCTTTTTCGCGGTACGGGGTAAGACGAATAATAACAACTTCCACGCGTTTAATATCCTAAGAGTTTTTGCAAAATTTTTGGATTACTGCGCCAAGAAGGTTCTACCTTGACGGTAATTTCGAGTAAAACTGTTTTATTAAAAAATCTACTAAGTTCATATTGGGCTTGTAGGCGAATTCGTTTAACCATTTTCGCCCCTTTACCAATGATAATTCCTTTTTGACCATCCTTTTCAGTATAGATTGAAAGAAATGCTTCAATCTTAGTTTCGCCTTCACTAACTTTATCAGTAACAACCGCGACACTAAAGGGAACTTCTTCTTCAGTTAAGACAATAATTTTTTCCCGTACGACTTCACTAATATAGAGGGGGAGATTAATTTTATAGTCTTCGGGAAGTGGAAAATAAAGCGGACCTTGATCAAGTTTAGAAAAAATGAGGGTTACCAAGTCTTCAATGTTAAAGTTACGCGGACTACTAACTTCGATTAAATCAGCTTTAGGATAATTCGTGGCCCATCGCTCTTTAATTAGCCGCACTTCTTCATGACCCGCTAAATCGATTTTAGTTAAAACAATAATAACTTCGTGATCAATATTTAATTTTTGAAATAAATATTCGTCGCCAGGACCGTAGTCAACACTAGCGTCAATTACAAGCAGTGTTACGTCACTACTTCTAATGCCTTGATAAGCGGCTTTATTTAAATGTTCACCGTAACTTGTTTTCGGTTTATGAATTCCTGGGGTATCAAGAAAAACAATTTGGCCACGTTCATCGTTATAGACCCCTTGAATCGTTTGATTGGTCGTTTGTGGTTTAGCGGTGACAATCGCCCGTTTTTCTTTTAAAATCGTGTTTAAAAGCGTTGATTTACCAGCGTTTGGTCTTCCTGCTATTGTTACAAAGCCACTTTTAATCATAAATCACTATCGTCAAACGCTAAAGGAAGCAGTTCATTAATCGTTGTTTCAAGCAGTGCTCCTTCTAAATTTGTTAAGTAGATTGGTGCTTCGCGCGGGAAAAGTTCACTAATGACTTGACGGCAGGCGCCACACGGGGAGATTGGTCCACTTGTCTTTCCAGTAACAGCAAGCGCGACAAAGTCTTCACGTTTGTACCCGTTATTAAGGGCGTGATAGAGCGCATTACGCTCCGCACACATACAAAGCGGATAACTAGCGTTTTCAATATTAGCGCCTAAAAATACTTTGCCGTCTTTCGTTAAAAGCGCTGCGCCGACTTGGAATTTCGAGTAAGGGGTATAGGCATTAGCCCGCGCCTTAATCGCTTCTTTAATTAACTCTTGTTTATTCATCATTACTTCCTCTTTTCCCAATAATTTTATTTTGTAATTCAAACATCACTTTTTCTTCTTCTTCATGCATGTGGTCGTAACCGAGTAAATGGAGGAGACCATGGACGAAGAGAAACTTTAACTCGCGGTCAAGCGAGTGGCCATAGGCGTCACTTTGTTCCTGGGCGCGAGGCGCACAAATCATAATTGAGCCAAGGTGAATGAAAGGGATATTACTTTCATCAAGCACGACTGGCGTATTATCTTCTAGTGGGAAGGACAAAACATCAGTAACGGCATCGACCGCGCGATACTCTTTATTAATATAATGAATTTCTTCTTCATTAACAATATTAACTTCCATAAAATAATTATGTTCATTTAAACTTAATTCTTTTAAGGTGTTTTGGAAAATTAGTTGAAATTTCTCAAGGTAGTCAGTGTACTTGGGTGTGAAGTCATCAATAAATTCAATTTTTACAATTTGCATACGTTTATTTTAGCATAAGTCACAATTTCACCTTAATTTTTGTGATTGAAAATGATGTTTAACGCCATATAATAACTACTTTTATCCTCAATCAAAGTAAAGATCTTTTTTAACTCACTAAAGTAAAAGGCAAAAGAAAAGAAATAAAAGAGAAAGTAATTAAGGGAAAAGGTAGCGGTAACGTACATTAAAAGAAAGATAAAGGCCGCCAGGGCAAAAAGAGCAATCACCGAATAATAGATTTGTTTCTTCGCTAACTTGTTCGTCTCCGCAGTGACTTGCTTATAATTATCCGCTCGTACTTCATTACTTTTAGAAAATAACTTAGTTTCAACTTTTTTAAGATCCCACTCCGCTGCGGTTTTACTCAAAGTTGTTTTAGTTAAAAAGAGTGCCCCAACAATTGTCAAAAGAC
>CAYJAE010000094.1:0-2954 GCA_964368105.1 uncultured Staphylococcaceae bacterium | reverse complement strand
TTATGGCCATTTGTAATGATGGCTACGCCGGTGAAATCATTGATACAGTTCGTAATGCTGGGGCAACGGGAGCAACAATTTTACACGCTCGCGGTTCAGCCTCGGAAGAAGTTAAAACATTTCTTAACATTAAAATCCACCCGGAAAAGGAAATAATTTTAATAGTAGTTAGTCCGAAGAAGCACGAACCAATCCTTAAAGCAATTGCCAATAATCACGGCATCACAACTGAAGCTCGCGCTATTTGTTTTTCCCTTCCAATTGAAGACGGGATTGGCTTTAACTTTTAAGAGGAATTATTTATTTTTAAATAAGAAAACGCCCTTAATTAAAGTTACCTTTGCTGATATTTATCCACAAATTGCGGTTAATTAAGAAAAAAGCAAATAATTTCAAAAAACCTCGATACCATAAATATCGAGTTTTTAATTATGTCATTACGCTCTATAACGAGGCTTAATGAGCAAACTTAGCAAGATTATCAAGTTCCGCAATAAGAAGCGGCATAACTTCTTTAGCGTCACAAACAAAGGAAGCGTCGGAGATTTTAAAAATAAGCGCAGCGGGATCGGTGTTAACTGCAATGATTAATTCTGATTTATCCATTCCGCTCACATGTTGAATTGCGCCACTAATCCCAAAGGCAAGATAAACAGAAGGTTTGACATTCGTTCCAGTTTGGCCGACAAGCCGCTCTTTTGACTCGATGTTTGCGTCAATGACCGCACGGGAAGCTGCTACTTCTCCTCCTAACTTATCCGCTAAGGTTTTTATGTCATTAAAACGAGTCGCTACACCCCGTCCGCCAGCGACAATAATCTTTGCTTTAGCAAGTTCAATCTTTTCTTTTTCTATCTTTTCTCGTTTAACAATTTTCAGCAAATCATGTTCACTCAAGGAAACTAAGAAATTTGTAATACGTGGCGTGATAACAAAAGAAGAAATATTGAAAACTCCTGGC
The DNA here is from genome assembly GCA_964368105.1 of uncultured Staphylococcaceae bacterium. GTDB lineage: Bacteria > Bacillota_I > Bacilli_A > RFN20 > CAG-826 > UBA1361. Next base: position 1,993 of record CAYJAE010000094.1, on the reverse strand, counting down.
CGAATCGTTGCCATCTGTGGGAAAGTGTTTGGACAAAGAATTGTTGCAAATAAGTTGCCACCTAAAGCTGGCCGAGTTGCGTGTAGACTCACTTTTTTCTCATCAATAACAAAATCTAAAATTGTCGCATCTGCTGTTAATCCCGTTAAAAGACGGGCACTAAGACGTGGCGCTAAATCCCGGCCTAAAAGGGTGGAACCAAGTAATAATACCGCAAATTGGTGCTCTTTTTCGATATCACTTAGCACTTTAGTAAAATGAAGAGTGTCATAACTGCTAAGAAGCGGGTGTTCTGCAACAATGATTTCATCTGGTCCTGTTAACTTTATTTTTTCAATATTTTTACTACTGCTTTTAGCGGTTAAATAGAGAGCGACAACACTAGCGCCACGCCCCACAATCCGCCGTGTTTCACTTAACAATTCAAGTCCAACCGGTGCAACTTGACCCTCACGTTCTTCAATAAAAATTGCTATTTTCTTCATATTATTTTGCTCCCAAATAAGGATAGATTAACTTAATTATTTCTTTAGTTGCCTCTTCAGGACTTACTTTAGAAATTGGTGCTTTTGCAACAAGTTGTCGTGTATAAGTTTTACTAACAATAGTCGGCGATCCTTTTAGACCAATCCGGGTCATGTCGAGCGGAAAATCACCACATTTTACGACTGAAAATTGTTTTTCTTTAGCCTTATATGCCTCCCAAGCATTCATATAACGCGGTTTATTCATTGTCCGCAGGGTTGTTACTAGAGCTGGAATCTTCACATCAATAGTGATAAGTTCCTCATCATTATCCTTATACACTCGAAGAACTCCTTCATTATAATCACCAAAAGCTTTTAAGTGACTTACTTGGGGAACGTTTAAGAATTCCGCTACTTGCGGGCCTACTTGGGCAGTATCACCATCAAGCGCTTGGTAACCAGCAATAATGAGATCATAGTTTAATGTTTTGATAAAACTCGATAAAATTGTTGAAGTAGCAAGTGTATCACTTCCTGCAAATTTAGGATCAGTTAATAAATAAGCGTAATCAACTCCACGACCATAAAGCTCACGGATCATCCCTTCCGCTTGGGGTGGTCCCATTGTTACCACTTTTACCGAACCACCATATTTTTCTCGAAGTTTTAGTGCTTCTTCCACTCCTGCTAAATCATCAGGATTAATAATACTTTCCACTCCTTTACGGATTAACGTATTAGTTTCTTTATCAATTTTTATTTCGCTAGTATTAGGAACTTGCTTTACTAAAACTAAAATATCCATTAGCGTAACACCTTTCCGGCAATAACCATTTTTTGGACTTCGGATGTTCCTTCGTAAATCTCGGTAATCTTAGCGTCCCGATACATCCGTTCTACTTCGTAATCACGAATATAACCGTATCCACCTAAAAGTTGGACACATTCGTCACATACTTCTACTGCGGTTCGGGAAATAAATAATTTAGCAATTGCCGCACTTTCGTTATAATTACGGCCGTTTTCTTTATCACTGACAGCCGCTTCTAGTAATAATTCACTTGCTCTTATTTTTGTACGCATTTCCGCAATTTTAAACTGAGTGTTTTGAAAAGAAGCAATTGGTTTATTAAATTGGACACGTTTTTTAACGTACTCAACAACTCGTGCGAAGGCGCCTTCCGCTATACCCAGGGCTTGCGCGGCAATACCAATTCGCCCGCCATCAAGCGTGTTCATCGCAATTTTAAATCCTTCGTTTTCTGCACCGAAAAGTTGTTCTTTATGGAGACGAACATTATTAAAGACAAGTTCACATGTTGAAGATCCGCGGATACCCATCTTTGCTTCTTTTGGTCCAACACTAAATCCTGGTGTCTCTTTTTCTAAAAGAAAAGCACTAATGCCTTTAGTTCCTAAACTTGGATTAGTTAAAGCGAAAATAACATATAGATCAGCGTATCCCGCATTCGTAATAAAGATTTTACTACCATTGATTACGTAATAATCACCATCAAGTACAGCTT
>CAYJAE010000093.1:0-3012 GCA_964368105.1 uncultured Staphylococcaceae bacterium | reverse complement strand
GTAATATATTATTATGATGTAGATGTAAAGAAGGCTTCTGATATTGAGTATAGTTAATTAAAAATAAATGACTAAGAAATTTAATTTGATTGACGGAAAGTAATTTTTTTTTGTTCTAAAAAAATGACAGCAGTTATAATTCCAGAAAATTAAATAGTTCAAGGACAACAAGTTCTTATATCACCATTCTCTTAAGAAATAGCAAACTAAATAGTTGTGGTTCCTCCAGTAGCATAGGACTACAAGATTGGTTCATCTAGTGGAAGATAAATCAACTTTAATATACCACTCTCTTCATATGCAATTGATACTTAAAAATCAGTTTTAGAATATACAGCATAATTAACATACCACTTTCATCCAACAGCAGTAAAAGAATGTTAGTGCGCATGGATTATTAATGGTAAAGTAATGTAATAAAAATTTGAAATATAATTGGGGACAGATAATGCAGCGGCACCAATACCAATAGGAACACCTTATGTAGTAGGTACCGCTCCTATCAATGCTATGAACCCAATTCTTTCTACTTAAGTAAATGCAATGAAATCTTACAGAGCTAATGATTATATAAGAAATAAGATGTTATATTATACTCTAAAAGCAGCAGGTGATTCAACAGCCAAGAACCTATAAACTTACTTCCTTTCGAATAATGAATACAATCCATAGACAGCTTTTGGTGACTACGCTCTCTTCTTTGATGGTCGCCCACAAAAAGAAGGAAAGTTCTTGGGACTGACGAATTGGGTAGCTGATACCGCAGTCACACAAGCAAATATAGACCCTAACTTTTCGTTATCTCAAACAGCTGTTGATTCTACTGATGCAAATAAAGCTTATACTGTAAACTACGCAGTAACTATTTATAAGAAATTCTAAATTCCATTGAACTTAGTGAATGATATCTTCGCTCAAACACAAAGTAATCTCTTCTTGGCTAATGCAGTTCAAGGTGAGAGTATGTTGTTGTAAGTAAAATTAATGCCATATGATTCTGATAAATTGTTCGGAACTAGATACACTGCAGGAAATGCTACGGCAGTAAATGGACACACTGGTTTAGGGTTCGTTAATTTAGTAACTGATCTTTCTGGTGGTACTGGGTCGTTCAATTCTACCATGTTATCTGGTAACTCATATGCTTCCTATATTAAAGATATGAAACTAATTCTTGTGGTGAAATAGGGTCAAAGATTCACTCAGTTCTTAAGATCATAACCTTACTTTACTAATAAATTATAAACTTACGCAGCGTAACCAGTTAGAACTTTCTCTAAAGATGATGTTGGTTCATAAAACTTTTAATTACAATCTTCTGAGAAATAAATTTAAGATATTATGTAATTCTTTTAAATTAATGATGACTAAGCTAATGATTCAATTAAGTGTCATGGTCTTCCTTCGTTATATTGTGCCTACGATATAGTTAAAATGTTAAATTCAAGAAGAGTCAACTTGACTACTCCTTTCTTATGGAACTACTAGGCTTACATTAACTGGGGAAATAATTAGACTCAATAACTAATTACTGGAGACACTGGTATCAAAGATATGGACAGATTTAAAGATATAACTCTACAAGCACTTAGACTCTATTAAACTTCTTAAAATTCCGCATGCTCAATGTTCGATGAGAAACGATATAAACTATTCCTCCACTTACTAGTTTTCAATACAGAGTCTCTAAGGAACGATGCCCTTTCAGATAATGTGGCTGGTGATGGTCTCGATATGTAGAGTGCACCAATTTAATTGTAGTGGGGTGGCTTTGCTAACTACAACAATTCTCTTTTAACTAATGCTCCAGGCAATATTCCTACAGCATCTACTGGAGGAGCTGTTAATGATATGGTAAACCTTTGTTAATACGCTGTGTCCGGAAGCACTATGGTTAATACTTCAATTGATATGAACGTCGTCTATATTAAAGAGAGTTGGTCATAAATTAGACCATAAGAAAATAATATTATTCTTACTGATGAGATGGAGAAGGTTGTTGAGAAACCAACTATGTGATTCATATTTATAATTTCATTTTTTTTTATTTCTTATATATAAGATGAGTAATGAGAACTGTTATTTTTGTGACAAGTGTAAAGATTGTTTTCTATGTGAAGATTGTTCTAGTTGTATTAACTGTGAATAATGTTAGTTATTGGTGAACTGTAAGGATTGTAGACATTGTGTTAATTGTTATAATTTAGAAGGATATAGATTTTATATTAATAATAGACCTATGACTGACGAAGAGAAATTAACTTAAGGCAGCTACTGGTGAAGACTAATTCTTTTTTGGTTCTTCGAACTTTTTTTCTTTAAATAAACTATGAGACTAAATTTTAAGAGTCGATACTTTAATACAGTACACAGAGCACAAGAACCACAGTACTAAAGAATATAATCTTTTGAGAGTGAAGCAGTTGAAGCATCATTCCAATTATAATTTACTTCTACAAAAAATATAATAGACAAACAATAATTCCTTACACTAGTTCTTAATGACAACAGCATAAAGAATATTATGTTAAATATGGAAGGAGACTATAATCAATAGACAACTTTATTCCTTTAATTAATTGTAGATAAAATAAATTAAGAAGTACCTAATTCAATAGCATATGATTAAAATGTTTTATACACTAACAAAGCAGTCTTCATTTCTAACTAAATAAAATCGATTCAATTGTAAGGAAAGAAAATAGCTACAATATTAGGTGGGAATAATAAATAAATATATATGTTCCAAAATAATTAGTGTCACTTCGATAGGTCAATGTATCTTTACTTACATAGACAATTAAATTTCTAATGTTTATATTTGAACACATAAGATGATAAGTGTCTATTGGCATAGTTACCATATTCTTTTTAACCTGGACAAACAGTTTAAATTTCTAATACATTTTCAGCGATAATAAATCCTTTTTATTTTTGTTCTGGTATTAAGATAGATCTTTTAGATGAAGACTTCGAATAGATAGACTTAGAGAATAACTACTACTACTTGAC
>CAYJAE010000092.1:0-3062 GCA_964368105.1 uncultured Staphylococcaceae bacterium | reverse complement strand
TACATGTTTTTGCCAACTTCGCCTAAACCCCCGAGGGCAAAAATCGAAACCGGCATTTGAAATTTTGAGTCCGAGGCCATAAATATCTCCTACTATTATAAATTATAAAATTGGGCTGTCTTTATTATGCCAAAATTAAGTTGAGTTGTAAATTTAAAACTTTAAATATTAAAGAGAAATTGCATTCGGAAACTTGATTTTGTTTTCGGGGTCAATATGATCATAGAAGAGAATACCTTTTAAATGATCAATTTCGTGTTGTAAGACAATCGCGGGATAACCAAAATGATTAATTTCAATTTCTTGATTGTTCAAAACATCAAAAGCCTGAACTTTAATTTTATGAGCGCGATACACGTGACCTGGATAGTCTTTATCAACGGAGAGACAACCTTCGCCGGACTCTAAATAAGCACGACGGACCGAAGAAGAAACTATTACGGGGTTAGCAAGAACATAAGTTAAAAATTTATCGTCCTCTAAAGGAATGTGAACCACTATAATAGCTTTACTAACACCAACTTGGGGTGCGGCTAAGCCTACACCTGCCCGGAGGTTGTTTTTAGCGCTGAATTCGGGGTCTTGACTCTCTTTAATGTGTTGAAACATATCGAGCGCAAGTTTGCGATCTTCTTCACTTAATGGTATCTTAACCATTTTTGCGCGAGTACGAAGTACTTTTTTACTATCTTTGTATATTTTTAACATAATTCTACGCCCGTAATTTTAGCACACTTTAATTAATTCAAGGCAAAAATACATAATTTTGGGTTATTTTTCTAGTATAATGAGAGACATGGAAGAAACACTGTATTTACATGCCCTTAAACTAAAAGAAGCCGTCGAGACTAATAAGGATTTTCGACTACTTTTAGAATTAGAACAAAAATTAAGTAAAAACGAACGTCTTTTACCACTTCTCAATGAATATCAAAGCCTCCAAAGCGAACTAAATAATAAACTAGTAATTCATGATGTCGATAGTATTGAAGTTAAAGATTTACGGCAAGCGCTCGCCCAACTTAAGTATATTATCGATACCGAACCGGAAATTGCTCTTTATAACAATCAATTTAAAATTGTCGGTGCCATCTATAAAAAGATTTCTCACGAACTTTTTGCTGATTTTAATGATACCAAAGGCTGCAAATGTCATTAAAAGGAAGAGTTATTGCTGGTAAGTATCGCCATCGCCCCCTTCTAGTTTTGGCAAACGACCAAACGAGAACCACGAAAGACCGGGTTAAAGAAGGAATGTTTTCCGCATTGCAAAATTCACTTGAAGACGCAGTTGTTCTTGATTTATTTGCGGGTTCAGGCTCACTTGGCATTGAAGCTTTATCACGCGGCGCAAGTCGGGCAATTTTTGTTGAAAAAGATTTTAAAACCGCAAAAATATTAAGAAAAAATCTTGGATTTATCGAGGAAGAAACTGAAGTTTTTAATGCGGGTTACGTAACAGTTTTACCACGAATTGCCGCTAAAAGTGTTGATGTTTTATTACTTGATCCGCCTTATAATTACAATATTAGCGAAATTATAGAGAACGTAGTCAAGGCAGAAATATTAAAAGAAAATTATATAATCGTTATTGAAAGTGATAAGCCTTATGCTGAGATTTTAAATAATGTTACAATGAAATCATACAAATATGGGATTACATTCGTGACGATAATTAGAGGAAAAAATTTATGAAAAACATTGCAATCTATCCAGGTAGTTTTGACCCTATCACTAATGGGCATCTTGACATTATTGATCGGGCTTTAAAAATATTTGATGAAGTAATTATTTTACTTGCGATTAACCCGGAAAAGAAATCTACTTTTGCCGTTGAAGAAAGAATTGCAATGATTAGAGAATGTTATCCAAATAACCCCAAAATTAGAGTTGAGTCCACCACTGGATTGACAGTTAATTATGCCCGTAAAATTGGCGCAAAAACATTAATTAGAGGACTAAGAGCTGCGACTGATTTTGAATATGAATTCCAAATTAATAGCGCTAATCGCTATATTGATGACGAAATTGAAACCATCTTTTTAATGGCCAGAAGTGAGTTTATGTTTATTGCCAGTAGTACCATTAAACAAATGGTAAAAGGTGGCGTTGATGTTAGTAAATTAGTGCCAGAATCAGTTAATAAAAGACTTAAAAAATTACTTTAATTATTACGACGAATAAAGGAAATATTACGACCAGTTTTATTCTCTTTTGTATAGGAGAAATACTTGTCATTTTCTTCAAAAACACACTCTTCATTCCACGAGATATTTTCAAGTGGAATACCACATTCAATTAAAGATAAAATGTTTAGTGCAGGTAGATCAAGATAATATTTGGGATAGACTGCTTTTATAGTCTTTTCGTACTTTCGACCACGTTTTGCAATGATTAATGCCTCATTTGCGGTTATTTCGCGGTTTGAAAATAAAAGTGTTGGTCCTAAATGTACAAAAATTTCGGCAGGTTTTATTCCTTCTTCATTAATTAAAATATCAACAAATTTACCGCTAATATTATTTAAACTTCCGTCTTTTCCGGCGTGAATTATTCCCACTAAATTACGGGTGGGAACATCAATAAATAAGGGGACACAATCAGCGTGATAAATCACTAAATTTAAGCCTTTTTCAAAGGTATATAAAGCGTCGGCTTTAACCCCGTCTTCAAAAGAATTATAGCCTTTTCCAGCGTCAGCAAAAGTCACTTTTTTTGTGATGTCACTATGGTGCTGCGCAACAAAAATAGTGTTATCTTCTTTCATATTTATTGAAGGGTCATTAAAGAAAGTTTTGCGATTTTTCTTAACAGCGGATTCTTCATCGCCAACGTGAAGTGCCAGGTTTAGTTCCGCAAAATTTCCCTTTGAAAAACCACCACTCCGTAATGAAGTTCCAGATGTAATATTACTTCTTCCGTTCCATTGTTCAATCATGTTATTACCCCTTTCAAGTATACCTTAGTATCTAGAAAAATTTCTAAAATTATTGTAACAAATTTATCTATGGACTGTTTAAAAAGCCGTTAATTTATATTGAAATTATTTTAATAGATAACAA
>CAYJAE010000091.1:0-3073 GCA_964368105.1 uncultured Staphylococcaceae bacterium | reverse complement strand
CCAAAGGGGATATACGAAATTAAGTTATTTTGAAACTCTTTGTTTTTAGAGAAGACATAAAGCGCAAGCGGAGTTGGAAAGTGATTAATGATTTTTTCAATATCACTCAAAGATTTGAAAGTAAGAATTGGTAAGAGTGGTCCAAATAGTTCTTCGTTCATTAAGGGCGAAGAGAGGTCAACATTATCAAAAATGGTTAATTCGATTTTTCGTGTAGAGGGATCATTACTTCCCCCAAAAACAACTTCGCCACTCTTAATGAGATTAGTTAAACGATTAAAATGCTTTTCGTTAATAATCTTGCCGTAAGAATCACTATGTAAGTAATCTTCACCGTACTGCGCTCTTACTTCTTTTTTAAGTAATGAAAGTAATTCGTCTTTGATTGAAGCTTCAACTATTAAGTAATCAGGAGCAATACAAGTTTGGCCAACATTAACCATTTTGCCAAAAACAATCCGTTTAGCCGCAAGCGCTAAATCAGCGGTTTTGTCCACTATACACGGCGATTTGCCGCCTAATTCAAGCGTAACTGGAGTTAAGTGAGCGCTAGCTTTAGCCATAACAAGCTTTCCAACTTCAATCGAACCAGTGAATAAAATATAATCAAAAGGTTCTTCGAGTAAGGTTTGGTTTTCTTCTCGTCCGCCTAAAACAGTTGTCACATAATTTTCTTTAAACGTTAAAGAGATTAACTTTTTAATAACTTGATTAGTGGCTTCTGAGTATGATCCCGGTTTAAGAATCGCGGTGTTTCCTGCGGCAAGTGCGTCCACCAGCGGAGAGATTGTTAAAAGAAACGGATAATTCCACGGACTCATTATTAAGACAGTGCCGTAAGGGACAGGACGACGGAAATTACGACTTGGAAAATTAGCAAGCGAAGACCTTACTTTCTTATCTTTCATAAAACGCCGTAAATGTTTAAGTTGGTATTTAATTTCTTCGTATACTAAATATACTTCAGTCATGTAGCCTTCTATTGGATCTTTTCCTAAATCAGTCTTCAGTGCTTCTAGTATTTCACTTTCCAGTAACTTAATGTTCTTCTCTAATGAAACAAGCGCTTCTTTTCTTGTTTTATATGCGTGGGTTTCGTTTGTCTTAAAATAGACTTTTTGGGCTTCCACTAGTTGATGAATGTTCATGATTACCTCCACACAAATTTTAACATAGTAAAGTATCTTAATTTAATTTAATATGAGATTTAAATTTTAACTCCTGAAATTAACGTTTACAATTGGATCTAAAATTCAGGAAATATCTTTTTTATTTATGTTATTCGTGATATTAGTAACATTCCTTTATTCATTGGACATTACGACACTCTAGTGCTATAAACTTAATATTTTTGACCAACTAAAAAATCAAAACTTAATGTTGGTGACCTCATTCTTAACGAGACACTATCAAATATGGACCGTGACGAAAAGAACGGTTATATTATGAATAAAGTAATCGAATATAGTTTTGAATTATAAAGCTTATGACTAAGTAAAAAAGTGACCTTAACTAAGCCACTTTTCATTAATCTGTGTTTTAAATCAATCGTTTTTCTTTAACTAGTTTTCGTAGTTTATTTAAATCTTCTCGCGTCGGATTGCCGTCTTGCTCGGCATTTTCCCGCCACGTGTAGCGGGGATTTAGTTTTCGTTTTAACATAAGCCATTCTCGCGTTAATGTTACTGATAACTTATTAGCTCCACCTTCATCGTCAAACTCATATGATTGGATATCATCATGTTCCCAACCACAGATCGGACAAATAGAACCGATATCTTCAAGGTTTGTTTCCCCACATACTGGACAGAGAAATATCTCCTTTATTGGTTCTGTCTTATTAACTATTCTTCTTTTTCCCATAATAATTAAATTCCTAAATATATTTTATCATTTAACAATTAATAGCGGTAGTTTAACTTGTTTTTATTATTCGCATATACATACTTTCTTAAATCTATCATTATGAAAAAGTGGGATTTTAGTCCCACCTTTTCATAGAATTTATTTAATCGTTATTTAGACGTTAATTGATTTTTTTCTTTGTAAGAAGTAATATCCCGCAAGAGTGGATAATCCAATAACACCAATAATAACTGTAGCCATTAAACTATTATCATCTTTCTTAGTCGTTTCAATTACACTTAGTGGTGTCGTTATATTATAGAAGGCTCTAAGATAGGCTAATCTTTGTGCACCAGTAAACCCTTCACCAACATCTAAGGCATTGAATTGATTTTGTTCAAAGGTTGATAAACCGTTATAAGTGCTTACCGCAGTAGTTACGACAGCGGAACTACAAGCCTTGGCTTTAGTACTAATTGAGTCAGCAAGTCCTTGAACTATTGTTGTGGTTGTAGGGGTGAATTCATCCCAATTATTATCAAAAGTCCACCCACCATCATCATTAATATTTATAAACCAAGTATCAAAATGACCTGCTGCGGTTAAATCCGATGTTTGTCCTCTCGAACTACCATCTTTAAATCTAAGGAAAATGACATTTTGAGTATCCCCAGGAACGTCATAATAAATTTTTTGGTTAGCATAGTCCCATTTAGCAGCAACCCCTGGCCAATTCGTTGAACTTGAACCACCCCAATAATGGATATGACTAATTGTCCCGTCGGCATCCCACATATCTGGTTTCACGATTTTACCCCAAATCCTCTTTGTTACGCTAGTGGCCGCACTTACTTCAGCAGGCTTACTTTTAAGACTACTTACACCAACCACAATTGGTGAAATAACCATCGTTATTAATAATGTTAGAAATGCATTGCGTTTTTTCATATAACTACCTCCGTATATACTGCAAGCGTTTTTAAATAGTGCAATCATTGTATGGTGTTTTAAAATTATTTTAAGCGCAGTTATAACGCTTATTTATTAATAAAAGTCTATTTTATAAGAAAAAGAAAACTTTATATTTAATGCAAAAAGAAAAAACAAACATAAAATCAAGATATTTTATAATTCGTGTCCTTTTAAAAAGAGCGGACTCCTCTAAATATAAAAGCGTTTACATAAAAAACATATTACTTCATTTTTTAAATATAAAGAGAACCTTTAA
>CAYJAE010000090.1:0-3082 GCA_964368105.1 uncultured Staphylococcaceae bacterium | reverse complement strand
TTAAGCGAAGTTAATGTCTTTGGTAACAAATAAAAAAAAGGAGGTCCCTAATATGGGTAGACGAAACGTTCTAAAGGGTATATTGATACCACTTTTCGCTGGTTTAGCAGTCGCCGGCTTACGTGGTTTAAATGACACCCAAAAAGTCAAAGCTGACGGTACACCGTGGGCTTTTGATAGCAAACAAGATGTGATGGTCGATGACTTCTATCACGATGATGCACGACGGACAGTAGCACCTGGATTTGATTCTGGTTTTTCCTACGTCAAAGTGCGCACAAACCACCCAGAGGCCAGTGGAGACAATGCAATTTACAAATATGCAAGTGCCTTAGAGAAAAAGGACGCTAACATAATCTTTAGTGTTCTGATTGACGCCGAAGTTGATTTAGAAAAATTAACTTTTAATGTCCGTGGCGGAGGAACTGGCACTGTTGACCAATGGTCAAGTGCTCCTGCAAAATTGACTGAAACAATTGATGGTGACGGCGCTGTAAATGACGCCATCGTTAAGGGTGTTTGGACCGATATTAGTATTTCTGTTCCTAACACATTTAGCGGTGTTCCTTATACAGGTGGCGGTACCGTTAGTGACAGCGCTGTTGGTTTTACTCTCTATGGTGACAGCAGCAATACTGGATTTATTAAAATCCGTGAAGTTAAGATAAATAGTACTATTATCGACAATTTCGCCCGGGCCGCAACCGAACAACCAGCCGGAGCATATTGGTCTGGCTTTGACGGAGAATTAGTCCGGCGCTATGTTACACTTTCGTCAACAAGCGAATACAAAATTAAATTAGCGGAAGCAATTGATTTTGAAAATATCGTTTTAAGTTTAAAGGGCGACCTTTCTTCATTACAAGTAGCTTTAGTGGCTGGTGATGGAACTTTAGGCGCTTATGTTGCGCACGCTGCTTTAAAAGACCGCTTTAATGAAGGTTTAATCGCTGCAGCAGTTGAATACGCGAACGTTGATATAAACCTCGCTCACAGCGGCTTAAGTGGTGATTTCTATGGAATTAGCCTTAAATCAACTGAAGAAGTTCTTATTAACACCTTCTTCGTGACTGACGCTATTTCCCGTCTTCCAGAACTCGTCTATCCTGGACTTGATATAAGTGACGTTTCATTCATTAATGACTTTAATTTCACTGCAAGTGGTCCTTATACCGCGGGATATGCTGATGCTCCACAAGCTTACAAGGATCACGGAATTAACTTCCTCGCTCCTTGGAACAACGCTCAAGATGTTAAGGTCAATGGTCAAAGCTTAGTGCTACCAGCCCTCGCAGCCGAAGAATATGGTAGTTTCTTCTTTGGCGCCGCTGACCCAGTTATTAAAGATTACATTGTTATTCAAGCCCGCGCACTTGAAGGCGCAGACTTTAGTAACTTACGTTTTAATTTCTACGGCCAACAAACTAGTGCGCTTTGGCTTAAGGACGCAAAAGCAGGATTTGGTTTACCAACCCTTTCCGCAAATTATCCATATGTTGATGCGGACGGTTTTTCTTGGTTACTCGTCGCAGTTGATGAAAACGAATTACTCGACCGCAGCAAATTAAACGGCGAAATCAACGTTTTCTGGGGTCATAACGTAGGAGAGATTGAAATTAGCGGAATCTTCTACGCAAACGCCAAACAAGTTGAATACAAAACAACCGTTATTAATGATGCTGAAGCTGCTGTTGATGGTTATCAATATGTTGGTCACGTTGAAGCTGGCGTTCGTTACTTAACTTTAAGTTACGTTGCCGGTGTTGGTGGGGCCGACTTAACAGTTTTAGCCTTAGAACAAGCCGGTATTCCATCAAAATACTTAAAAGACGGCCAATTAATTGGTGAAGATGGTCTTCCTCTTGCGGTTCCAAAACCAGCTGAAGGCGAAGTTGTTGTTCTCAAAATTGACTTAGTTTTAAGTGGCTTTAATACCGATAAAACCGAACACTACCACTCACACTGGGGTGCGATGGGTGAAGTTGTCCTTGGTAGTTTAAAACGCACCAGCGTTGCAGTTAGCAAAATAGAAGCAGTGGTTACATCTCTTATTGGTGCTCCTCTTCCATTAAATGCTGCCCCAGCCGGTACAGGTTACGCCTATGGTGGCGGACTTGATATCCCAGCAGTTATCCAACATGGCGACATTTTACGCCTTACTCTTACAAGTGAAGTCGCAGTTCCTGCCGGTTTAGCTGACGTTCGAATTGAAATGCCAGGTGGCGTCCGCTGGTTCAGTGATAACGCCGACGGTAGTTTAAGAGACCGTAATGGCAAACTCTTTAGCACTGACGTTGCAGTTGGCGACAACACATTTGATATTAGTTTATCGAAGAGCGGATTAAATCCACTCGCCTTTGGCGCTGGAAAAAATATGCACTTCCACTTAACAAACAATACCGCAGTCGAATTAGCACTTACGGTTAAAACTCTCGCAATTGTCCGCGAATTAGCCCCAGTCGTTGTTGAAGGACTTATCTTACCAGACTATGTTAAGCCAGAATTAGCAATTGCCGCTGCCGCGCCTGAATATCGCGCGGGGGACGTGGTAACTATTAACGTTACTGCTTCTGACAACTTAACAAGTAAAGACGACTTAGTTGTTGAAATGACCGTCACCATTGGTAGCGGACCTTCATTAAAGAATGTTACTGTTACTAATTACACATTCCTTGCCGAAACCGCTGGCGTTTATACAGTAACCGTTACTGTAACCGATGAAGCTGGTAATAAAATAAGCAAAGCCCTTGAAGTAACTGTTCTCGAAGCTGCTCCTGTTGATCCAGGAACAAGCGAACCCGGAACAAGTGAACCAGGAACGAGCGAACCGGGATCAAGTGAACCTGGAACCGGTGAACCAGGCGACAGTGAGCCAGGATTAAAACCAGGCGCAATTGTTGGCATCGTCGTTGGTGGCTTAGCAGTTGTTGGACTTGGCGGATTCTTAATTTGGAAATTTCTTCTTAAGAAAAAACCATAAGTAATAAACTAACAGAATAATGACAGCAGCCCGCCCTTCGCGGGCTGCTCCTTTTATAAAAGTAGAAATTGTAATAAAATAGTAATATGTATAAATTAGTAA
>CAYJAE010000089.1:0-3088 GCA_964368105.1 uncultured Staphylococcaceae bacterium | reverse complement strand
TTTAAATATAAGTTTTTACGTGAAATAACGGTCACTAACAATTTAGTGGATGAACAAACAGTGATTTATGACTTGACTTTTATCGTTAGTGTTAATCCGCGCCCTTTAATTGTTCGCAATCTTATGAGTTTCATCATTTTAGCGATTATAGCAGTAACTTTGTTTTTAATTAGTAATTACTTTATAAGATATACAAGCAACCGGATTTTTGATCCGCTTAGTAAAATAAATGATGATATTAAAAAGTTTTTGGAATAGTAATTTTAATGGTTGTTCCTTCGTTAAGAGTAGAGTGAATTTCAAACGTCGCTCGTCCTTCATATTCTAATTTTAAGCGTTCTCTAACGTTCTTAATACCAAAACCCCGGTTTTCTTTTTCTGCTTTGAAAAGTTCATCAACATTAAAGCCGCGGCCGTTATCAACAATTGAGAGCACAATACTTTCTTCTTCACTTACGGCACGAACAATTATCTTTCCTTTTACGTCATAACTATGAAAGGCATATTTAATGGCGTTTTCCACTAAAGGCTGCAAAATAAGCTTAAGTGTTATTGCGTTTCCGATGTCTTCATCAAAGTAAGTTTCGTAGACATAGAGGTTTGGAAATATCTTTGATTGAATACTTAAATAAAACTTAACAATGTCCATTTCTTCGGCAATAGTGACGTATTTTGCCCCTTTATGCAGTGAAAGACGATAAAATTTTGCGAGCAAAATAATGAAATCTTCAATGTTTTTGTTGTGTGAAATTTTACTCATCCACGCAATTGAATCAAGGGCGTTATAAAGAAAATGCGGATTAATTTGAGTTTGTAAACTCTCGAGTTCTAACTTTCTTTTTGTTTCGCTATCTTCTTCTTGTTTGGCAATTAATGTTTCAATCCGATCAACCATTTCTTGGAAAGATTGTTCTAATTCAAAGACTTCGTTAGTTTCTTGAGGGACGCTTGTCACATTATCCGCTTGTTTATAAGTTTTCATCTGCGCTGAAAGGTCTTTGATGGGGCTCACAATCTTATTAATGTTATGAACACTAATTAAACCGACAATTAATGTAACGAGAAAGGCGAGAATGACCATAATTAGATAGGCTATATCAATCGTCCCATAAATTGAATTGTAAGTGACTAAGCTAATCATGTAAATTGGGGTGAAGAAACTTGTTTCCTTAAGTGGGACATGAATCGCAATGTAGCGAACGTTATTAATCATTTGATTTTTCCCATATACCAAGTTTTCCGGTAGAGTCGTCGAAAACAAAGAATTATCAGTGGAAATCAAAACATTGTTTTCGTTACAAACAAGATTAATTGCATCTTCGTAACTTGGTAAAAAGAGTGGTATCAGCGCACTTTCTTTAAGAAAAAAGAAAAAACTATCACTATCAACATTAATGTTTAATAAACCAACATAAGTGTCATTAAGGGCTATTTTGCCGAGTAAATTGATTGGTTTTGCACTTTCTTCACTGCTTAGGAAGGGATTAACAAGTGCTTTTGTTGTTGTTTTATTTAGTGAGTAATAATTATCATCACTTAAAAGCGCAACGTCAAAGTAGAGTTGTTCGTTTGGTAAATACTGTTCTTTTAAGTCTTCAATAAATGCATCTTTATCAGCGCTGAAGCTAAAATCAAGCATATTCTTTTCACTAAAAATAGAGTTCTTATAAAGGAGAACGTTATAGAATGTATCAAATAAATAACGATCACTATTTTCGCCTTCATCAAGACTAGCGTCCACTAAGTTATTATAAACATAACTATTTTTATAGAAGGTCATTCCGGAGATAACAATGGTAAGTGAAACAAAAAGAAGCAGTAAAACTGATAATAATAAATAACCGTTTAATTTAATTCGTTTGGTCATTTTTCCTCATAAATTGACTTGGGGTCATGCCTTCATACTTTTTAAATACCATTGAAAAGTATTTTTCATCATTAAAGCCTACATTATTCGCGACTTCATAAATCCGATACTTGTTAGTGCGGAGTAATGCCTTTGCTTCCCTAATCCGCGTCATAATTAATAAAGTGTTAAAAGTTATTCCGATTTCATCTTTGAGCATATGCATTAAGTAACTTGCGCTGACATCAAGCTTTTCGCCAACACTAGTTACATTGATATCATTCATATATTCACGATTGATAACGTCCATCACACGTAAGAGATTTGGGCTATAAATAGTGCTCTCGCCATTATAAACTTGGACCGAATTAACAAATCTTAAAAATCCGTTCGTAGCGACCCCTTTACTCGTCTCATAGGCTGTTTTAAGCCCGGCGACATTTGTAAATAAGTTACTAACCCCAAACGAAATAGTTTTTTCACTAAAGAGGGCAAATTCATTTAAAACGTTTAAAAGAATTTTTTCGAGTTCTTGAACATCTAAAATATTAACAATTAAGATAAGGCGATCATGATAAATGCCGCTATGTTGGGAATATTTTTTCTCACAAAATGTTTTAGTTAAGATATTTTGTAAATGTTTTAAATTATCAAAAATCTTTGTTCGGTCTTCTTCATTATCAAGAATACCAACCACAACAAAGCCTTCATTAAAAAGCGTGACGTTAAACATCGCTATTTTGCTGTTTAATTCCGCTAAAGAGTCATAAGGTTCATGAACGAGCATGCGGATTACTTTGCGATTAATCTCATCTTGAGAGTTATCAAGAACATATTCACTTCTCGTTACCAATTCTTTAGTCTTAATTCGATCAATAACCCGCAGAATTGTGTCAATTAATTCTTCATTAGACACAGGTTTCAATAAATAATTAACAACGTTATGTTTAAAAGCAACTTTTGCAAACTCAAACTCACCGTAACCACTCAGGATAATAAATTCGACGCTTTTATTAAATTCGCGTATCTTTCCAATCATTTCTAGTCCATCCAAAAGGGGCATTTTAACGTCAGTTAAAACAATGTCAGGCGAGACCTCTTCCACTAATTTGATGCCAGCAATGCCATTTTCAGCTTCACCACTAAAAACGATATCATAATCCGACCAATTTATCGTTGTCTTCAAACCAAACCGAACAAGCGGTTCGTCATCAATAATTACTAATTTATACATATTACTAT
>CAYJAE010000088.1:0-3196 GCA_964368105.1 uncultured Staphylococcaceae bacterium | reverse complement strand
TTGCGATTGAAAAGATTAACATCGGAATCGGATCATTAATTGGGTCAAAAATAATCGTTGTCCAGCCAGTTTGGCCAAACCAATTTCCAATAATATTACCTAAATCAACAGTCAAACCAAAGAAACCTCCAGTAAGTACTCCAAAGATAATTGTTGTAATACTTGAAAGTGTAAAAATTGTCACAAGATTTTTCATAGTCCCTTTTGGTTTTTTGAATTTTAAGAATAAAGTGAATAAAATTAACATCACTAACCCGTAGCCAATGTCACCCATCATAATTCCGAATATTAACCAGTACCAAACCGACATCACCGGATTAGGATCAGTCTCTTTCGGGTTAGGAACACTAAACATATTCGTGATAAGTTCAAATTGTTTAACAAATTTATTGTTTTTTGTCGCAGTAGGAACAAGTTCTTCACTTTGAACAGTCAATTCTTCAATATCACATTCGATCTTTGCTTTGAGATTATCTTGGAACTTAACAAATTCGTCCTCACGAACCCAACCTTCAAGGTAACTTACTCTTTCGGTTTTGCCAACCACTACTTGTTCGCGCATCGCTTTATTATAGAAATAATCATAATATGCGCGCAGTTTATTAGTTTCGCTACTAAGCGTCTTTAATTCAGCTTTCTTTGTAACGATTTCTCCTTCTAATTTCTCTACTTCCGCATTTAACACAGGGAGAAGTTCACTAAGTTTTGTTGTAAAAGAGGGAAGGTGCACTTCGTTAAAGTGATAAGAATTAAGAAGCAATGTCGCTTGATTTTCATGGACCAATTCGTAGCCAAATGCCCCATAAACAAATTCTTCATCACGGGAAGATTCTTCAAAAACATAGCCTTTATCGCTTAATTCATTATTAAACTCAAGGAAACCCGCTAAGGGGACTTGGCCTATAAGTATCCGGGTTTTGACAAGTTCACTTAATTCATGGGTAGCAACACTTACATTAAAGTATGGTTTTAACAAACTAACTTCATCTTTAATTTCTTTAAGTCGTGTTTCGTTATGTTCAATTAGTTCAACGTCATCCTTAACAGTTGTTAAAAGAACTAAAGCTTCTTCTTCACTGTTTTCAAATGACTCTTCACTTATTTCGTGGTAAGCAAAAAAGTTTTTCTTTTCATATTTACTAAGTTCTTTTATTCCCCGTTCAATCTTTAGTAATTCTTGACTTAAATGCGTGGGTAGGGTCGCTTCTTCGTTATAATTAAAAAGCATGAACTTATTTTCTTTTTGAATAACTTTAATAAGTTTTTCTTGCTCGTCTTGACTAACAAGCAACCGCACTTTTTTTACTGGAACAATCATAGCGCCGTTATATCCTTAAATATCTCATCCACAATTTTTTGTTTTCGTGTCTTGTTACTAGCATTAATTGCAGCAATAACTTTTTCTTTCTCCGCCTTAATTTTTTTACCTAAAAGGGCAATATCCTGATTGGCCTCCTCACCAAAAACATTCAAGGCAAGTGTTACTTCTTTGGCCTTACTGACTTTTAAAACATCAAGTTCATCATGAGCATTAGCAATAATCATATTTGCTTTTTCACGACTTTCAATAAGTAGAGCACTAGCTGCTTTTTCTGCTTTAACTATTTTTTCTAATACACTCATAAGCCTCCTTCCAAATATTATTTGTGGTAGTTTTTAACAAATAAAAAACCACATCAATGTCAATTATTATTTTAACACGTTTTTTCCAAAGTTTCTAATTAGACACCCGTTTTTTTCGCTTGTCAACATATGACTTAAAAATTCTCTTTTTACAGCTTTTATATTCGTTAAGATAGATTTCTTACTTTAGTAAAATTATTAAAGGTAGAGATAAATTTATTAATAATCATTCATTTTTACAGGCTTCTTCTCGGTCCTATTTTGTAGCGCCAAGGTTTGTTACGTTTTTACAATTTTCTATGTTATACTTATGTTATTATTGTATTAAAACGAGTATCTTAATTATAGTTTATCAAAGACTCAAGAACGGAGGTAACATGAAAAACACC
Source organism: uncultured Staphylococcaceae bacterium (assembly GCA_964368105.1). Lineage (GTDB taxonomy): Bacteria > Bacillota_I > Bacilli_A > RFN20 > CAG-826 > UBA1361. The sequence continues at coordinate 1,184 of CAYJAE010000088.1, read as the reverse complement.
TTATTGCTCAAATTCAAGGATTCACTCTTAAGTGTTATTCCCGCGACAGTTGTTATTTTAATATTTGCAATTATTTTTAAAATTCCCTTTTTCGCCCCAAGTGGTGAAACGAATATATTAACATTTTTAATTTCTGGTTTACTCTTAATGGTTGGTCTTGCACTCTTTTCATTGGGCGCCGAAACTTCGATGCTTACAATCGCCGAAAAAATTGGTCGGATCATGACGAAAAAAGCAAGCATAATTTTTGTTGTTGTCATTGGTTTTTTAATTGGCTTACTTATAACAATTTCTGAACCTGCTCTTTGGGTTTTAGCTAGTCAATTTCCAGCGATTCCTGCAAACAAAGTTGCTAATCTCTTCCTATTATTAATTGTCATTGGCGTTGGGGTCGGTATTTTCCTTGTTTTAGCACTGCTTCGAATTGCCTTTCAAGTTAAATTACGGACAATTTTAATTGCTTCATATGCTTTTATCTTTTTAGCCGTCTTTCTTGTGCCGCTTATTCCCGGAATGGAGAATTTCAAGGAATTCGTTCCTTTTGCTTTTGACTCAAGCGGCGTAACTACAGGCCCAATGGCGGTACCCTTTATTATGTCACTCGGCCTTGGTTTTTCTTCTTCACGAAACGACAAAGAAGCTGATAGTGATTCTTTTGGTTTAGTCGGGATTGCTTCAATTGGACCAATTATCGCTTCTATACTCCTTGGTATCGTCATCATCGGGCAAAATCCTGATTTTAAATTAGTCTGGGACTTTTCTCCTGATACAACGAGTATGGGTAACTACTTCCTTACCTATCTTTGGCAAATGGCAATTGCAATTGCTCCTTTTATTATTTTCTTCATATTTTTCCAAGTTAAATATTTTAAACTACCAAAAAAACAAGTTATCAAAGTCTTAATAGGTTTTTTGTTCACCTATGTCGGTTTAGTCCTCTTTCTATCAGGCGCGAATGCTGGTTACTTACCGATGGGAAAAACCCTCGGAGGCGAACTCGCTAAAACCGATTTTAATTGGATTTTAATTCCGATTGGTATGCTCTTTGGGGCGATAGTCATTGCTGCGGAACCTTCCGTTATCGTCTTAAATAAACAAGTTGATGATATGACTTCTGGTGCCATTAATAAGAAAGTTATGCTCTTCATTATGTCAATTGGTATGGCACTTTCAATTGGAATTGC
>CAYJAE010000087.1:0-3206 GCA_964368105.1 uncultured Staphylococcaceae bacterium | reverse complement strand
TTTTTAAAGGACGCGAAATTCCTGTGTTTGGACAACCAGACGCAAGTAAATTAGAATGGAGTAAATACGGAGTTGATGTCGTACTTGAATGTACTGGCCGCTATAAAGGCAAATCTGACGCTTCAGTCCATCTCCAAAAAGGCGTAAAGGGTGTTATTATTAGTGCACCAGCCGACGCCGAAACCCCAACATTCGTGTTTGGAGTTAATGATCAATTATTAACAAAAGAAATGACCGTCGTAAGTGGCGCAAGTTGTACAACCAACTGCTTAGCCCCTGTTGCGAAAGTTCTTAATGACGTCTTTGGAATCGAACGTGGCTTTATGACAACAGTTCACGCTTACACCAACGACCAAACAATTCTTGACTTACCAAAGAAAGGTAATGTTCGTCGGGGCCGTGCTGCCGCTATGAATATTGTTCCTTCCTCAACCGGAGCCGCTAAGGCAATCGGCCTTGTTATTCCTGAACTCAAAGGCAAACTTGATGGCGGAGCGCTTCGTGTTCCAGTCGTCACTGGTTCCCTTGTTGACTTAAGCCTCGTCTTAAAGAAAAAAGTAACCAAAGCTGAAATTAATGAAGCATTAAAGAAAGCTGCCGAAGGTTCATTAAAAGGTGTTCTTGCTTATACTGAAGACGAAATCGTCAGCAGCGACATCATTGGTAACGCTCATGGTTCAATCTTTGACGCCACTGGCACCAAAGTTCTTGAAGCCGACGGCGAACAAATTGTTAAAGTTACCGCTTGGTATGATAATGAAGCAAGTTATACTGCTCAATACATCCGCTTAGCACGTAAATTAGCAAATCTTCACGGCGTTAAATAAGAAAAATTAAATGATTAAGAAGCGCCCTCGGGCGCTTTTTATCTAAATAAAGGAGAAAATATGGCAAAAACTATTAAAGACATCAGTGTTAAAGGCAAAACAGTCTTAATCCGCGCTGATTTTAATGTCCCTTTCAAAGGTAGTGTTATTAGTGATGATAACCGGATTCGCGCCGCCTTACCAACAATTAACTATGCGCTTAAAGAAGGCGCAAAAGTTGTCCTCTTTTCCCACTTAGGAAAAATCAAACACAAATTAACCCCCGAAGAAGTTGAAGCTGCTAAAGCCAAAAACAATATGGTCATTGTTTATGAACGTCTTGCGGAAATTCTTGGCCGTGACCGCGTTTTCTTTAGTGCGGAAACAAGTGGCGAAGAAGTTAATGCAAAAGTCGCAAAACTCTTACCAGGACAAGTTTTACTTTTACAAAACACTCGTTACGAAAAAGGTGAAGAGAAAAATGATCCTGCGCTTGCCGCTAAATGGGCAAGTTTTGCCGACGTCTTTGTAATGGACGCTTTTGGTAGTGCTCACCGCGCTCACGCTTCTACGTATGGGGTTCCTGAAATCCTTAAACGTGAAGGAAAAGAAGTTGCACTCGGTTTCTTAGTTGAAAAAGAAGTCGAAGCTTTAGGTCGGGCAGTTCAAGTTGAAAAAGCTGACCGTCCTTACGTCGCCATTATCGGCGGCTTTAAAGTTAGCGACAAAATCAAAGTTATTGAAACGCTTATTGCAAAGTGCGATAAAGTTTTAATTGGTGGAGCAATGGCTTACACCTTCCAAGTTGCGCTTGGTAAAAAAGTTGGTATTTCCCCTTACGAAGCAGATCAAGTTGCTTTTGCACTTTCTTGCCTTGCTAAAGCCGGAAACAAAATCTTATTACCAATTGACGGCGTTGCGACTGACGCATTTAAAGATTGGACGCAAAAGATTGTGGTTGATGGTCCGGAAATTCCTGACGGTTTTGAAGGAATGGATGTTGGTCCAAAAACCCAAAAATTATTTGCTGCCGAAATTGCTAAAGCCAAAATGGTATTTTGGAATGGCCCAATGGGTGTTTTTGAACAACCAGAATTTGAAGCCGGAACGCGGGCAATTTGTGAAGCAGTTGCAAAATTAAACGGCGCCTTTACTGTTATTGGCGGCGGGGACAGCGCTGCTGCGGTTGCGCAATTTGGTTATAAAGACGCCTTCAGTCACATTAGTACTGGTGGCGGCGCTAGCTTAGAAATGATTGAAAACGACGGACACCTTCCGGGAATTGATGTAATTTTATGAAAAGTCGCAAGAAATTACTCGTCGGCAACTGGAAAATGAATAAAACCATTGCCGAAACAAAAGTTTTCGGCGAAGCCTCAATCGCTCTTCTGGCCGAAGCTAAAAAAAAGAATATTGATATTGGCGTTACCCCTCCTTACTTATCACTTGAAACGTTAGTGAAAATTAATCCTGATCTTATTATTGGGGCCCAAAATGTTCATCATTTACCTTCAGGTGCTTATACTGGAGAAGTTAGCATTCCGATGGTGGCTGAACTTGGCGTGAAGTGGTCACTAGTGGGCCATAGTGAAAGAAGAACTTACTTTAACGAAACAAACGCCAGCTGTAACGCTAAAAATGTTGCATTACTTAATGCGAACATGACTCCACTTTATTGTGTTGGGGAAACACTCGCTCAATTTGAAGCCGGAATTACCAAAGACGTCATTCGGGAACAAATCGAAGTTGGGCTTCAAGGTATTGCAGCGGTTAGTAAAGTGGTCATTGCTTATGAACCAGTTTGGTCAATTGGCACCGGCAAAAACGCGAGTGAAGCAATTGCGGAAGACATCTGTGGTTATATCCGTTCTTTAATCGCCCATCTTTATAATAAGGGTGAGGCTGATCGAGTGAGAATCCTCTATGGCGGCAGTGTTAAACCAAATAATATTAAAAGTTATATGGCAATGCCCAATATTGACGGCGCACTTGTTGGCGGAGCTTCCCTTGCAGTCGACAGTTTTGCTGAACTGATCAACAACATTTAGTTTATATAAATATAAAAGGCTTGCTCAATGTAAATTAGACAAGCCTTTTTCTATTAAAAAGCACTGAAAATCACGATAATTTAACAATTAAAAAGCAATCGTAAAAAAATATTTAAAATTAGTATCATATTGTTTGTAACGCCATTTAAGTTGTGGTTTAATATGTCAAGCATCCACCGAGGTGCAATCCGGAAGTCAAAAAAAGTTGCAATAATATGAACATATTGTTGACAACACAATTGATTGATGGTATTATATGAAAGCGCTATATTTGGAGAGAGAGTATTACTTACTTAAGTAATAACATCAATATCGCGTTCTTGATCTTTGAAAACTGAACAGATGTACAAAA
>CAYJAE010000086.1:0-3417 GCA_964368105.1 uncultured Staphylococcaceae bacterium | reverse complement strand
TTTTACCTGAAGAGTGTGAAGATTGTCATGAACATTTTGAACTTCATGATTGTGTTGACTGTATTTATAACTAGCAAAAAGTTTTTTACAACTGAATCCCATAAACTATCACCACCAACAAGTTCTGTAACCAGCAAAGTCAAGTATAGGTAGATGGTCAGTACTTTCGACAACTCAAAAAGGAAGGCACAACACCGCCTACCATAAGGCAGGAGTCACCGGGTGTAGTGGCTGATGACTTTTCTTGAAAACAAGCAAAAACAACAGCAAAAAATCATTAAAATGGTGCGAAAACCCATTTATAACTTAATTGCGCGGTGTGACGGGATACGAACTTAAAAAGCAAAAAAAAGGGACACAGTTACTCATGCTTTCCACCATTTACCCAAACTTGGCACAAATTAACCAATTTACTAAAGTTCCCCGAAACATCTCCATTTACCCATAGTTACCCACAGTTACTCAAAGACGGAAAAAAGTAACCCTTTTATGAATTTTAAGTAAAAAATCCCTTACCCTTTAAGTAAATAATGGCTCCAAACAAATCTTGAATTGGTAACGAAAAAACACCAAAAATATAGCGAAAATGCTCTAAAATGGGCACTTTTCATTAAAAAACGGGTCTTCCGAGAGAAAGTTTTAATCTCAAGGAAGGCCCTTTTATTTTATAAATATATATTATTTATTTTACGAATATGGGGTCGAACCTAAAGAGTTAAAAAAAGAGCACTTCTTTCGTTGCGTTACCAATACGTAAAGAAATTGACATCTCAAGGATGGTTTCATTAATAACGGATTCTTCAATTAGTGTATACAAATGTAATTTACTTGTATCTTTCCGTATACCAATATTTCCACATTTTTCACTAGCGATTAAAACCATCAATATTTTCTATCGTTTTATGATAATAATTTTATTAACAATCAATTTTTTATATAATAAAAATAGATAAGAAACGTTAGGAAAATGCATAAAAGTAAAATACTTTATGAGAAGGATTTCTAAAATGAAAAAAAGAGTAATAGGATTAATGATAGCCATAATGTTCCCATTTTATTTAGGGTCATGTAGTTCATCGAAAGAGGGGGATAACTTGAAATGGATTAATAGCAATGCTGTCTACGCTTCCGTAAATGAAGGCTATGAGCAAGAAATTTTAAGTAATGTAGAAGATGCTTTTAGAACACTATCTTTTGAAAAAATATATGTAACAGAAAAATACGTTAATTCATATACACCACTTGTCTTACTTTTTATTTTAGATGAAAAGATCCCAGAAGATGTAGATAACATTATCAAGGCTTTAAGTGAGGACGAGAGAATAAACCATGCGAGGGTTAGTCGTGATTTGTACTATGAGGCAATTGATACAAGGTATATAAAAAAGTTAAAAGACACAATTTTAGTTGGTGAAACACTTTTGTTAGAACTGAAGGGAAATATAGATTTTTACGTTAAACCATTTAGTTATGAAGGTCTTTTGATTAAGCCTAAAGATAATAAAAGTTATACTATTGAAGATTTCCCACAGCTAAATCTAGGGGCGATAGAGACAAGGGATAACGGGTGGCTTTATTTAGAATTAATTGATAGTGATTATTTTGAAGTTATTAAAACCGCAGACGTTTTATCGAGATTATCAACAATTGAGAAAGTCGAATTAGACAAGCAAGCCAATATTATGATTCCGCCTGATATATGGGAAATTTCTGACACTTCAATTGCTATTTTTGAATCAATAGAGGGGGGCGGGTATCCTGCAGCAACCATAAAAGGTGTAAGTATAGGTGTTGTGACAATTTCTTTCGGTAATATGAGTTGTAAGATAACAGTCTATTAAATTTCTCAATACTTGAAATATAAGGATGAAGTCATGAGCAAAAGTGCAAATATAAGGAGCGCGGGCAGTCTATTTAAGATATCTATCCTTGCTTATTTTGCTTTCACTACAATGTCCTTGTCTTTAAATTCTGTTAGTGCAACTGTTAATGCATATGTAACTCAAAATGAGTGTTGCGATGAGTCTGAACATCAACACGATGATTTGATTTATTCTTCATTTTCTAAGGTTAATGGTACAATGCTGGAACAAGCATATCTAAGCACACATTATGAAGATGGAACTATGGGGATGGTTATAGATGAAACCGTCCATTCTGGTGAAATATATTTTGAACCATTAAATTTTACTCACTTGCAGCGAACTACAGTCGTATCAAGTGGACGACCTGACAATGAAAGTGTGGTAGCAGTGTTTTTGGGTGATGGATTTACCTCGAATGAGCAACAAACCTTTTTAGATAGAGTTACCGAAATTTCAAATTATATGATAACTGTGGAACCTTTTACTTATTATAAAGATTATTTAACGGTTTATGCGCTACATAGTATTTCAAACGATTCTGGAATTAGTGGAGAAGAAAATGGAAAGTTTGCATGTCGAGATAGTTTCGGTAATCCTGCAACTCCTGAATGTACTCCCGATGACAGTTCCACATTTAATTGTGTTCATGGCAGAGATACTTTTTACAACAGCTACTATAACTGGCGTTCTTCAGCGGGCAGGGTGATTTTAGAGATGACTTCACCAGATAGAACGCGCGCACGAAACCACGCATTAGCGGCTTCTTCTTCTGCAAACATGGTTCAAATAATAGCAAATTCTGCAATGCGTGGAGGAACTGGACAAGTGTCATCTTCCAGTCAGCAATTAGGTGTAGCACTCACGTCAATAAACACTTCAAATTCTAACAGTGACTGGAAGGCTGTTGTGATGCATGAATTCGGTCATTCTTTTGGTGGTCTGTGGGATGAATATTGGAATGGGGTAACGCCTGCTGAATATCCTAATATGACAAGAACCAGTAATGCGTCAACAGTGAAATGGAACCAATGGGTTGGGTATAAAAATGTCGGTGTTTATCCGTTTGCTTCTACTGAATGGGATGGAAATCCTGATCAAGCAACTAATTCATGGTATAGGCCGCACCAAAACTGTAGAATGAGACAAACAAGTAATCCATTTTGTCCGGTTTGTGTTCAAGAATTACTTAATAGAATGGCTTCAGCAACGGGTATTATTTTATTCAACACGACAAACATTAGTACAAATAACATTCGAATTGATAAGCTAAATTTGATTTTCGGAGGAGCGTTTCAAATTCCTGAAAGAATAAAAGGACGGATTGTGACTGAAATAGGGGATTCAGCATTTAGTGATCAGAATCAATTAACTCAAATCACCATTCCAGCATCCGTAACGCACATAGGAAGTGATGCTTTTAAGAATACAAATAATGCGCGTATTGAATTAGAAGGTAAAAGTAGTTCCCCTTCAACATTCGATCCGAATTGGAATCCATCTAATAATCCGGTTTATTTTAATGGTGTTGAGTGTCTTCATACTTCAAAAACAC
>CAYJAE010000085.1:0-3462 GCA_964368105.1 uncultured Staphylococcaceae bacterium | reverse complement strand
AAATGTATAATTAAAGAAAGAAATAAGTAAACATTAAGAGGAGGAATAAAGTGGCAAACTACGAACTATCTTATAATTTTGTCGAACAACAATTAAAAGATGACATTCAAATTTCTCCGAATAGTAAAGATAAATTAAATTATTTTCGCACTGCTATTAAAGGCGCTTATCCCAATTACCAAAAAACCTTTGGTCTTAGTGCTCGTTCCTTTGATTCTTTTGCTACTTCAGTCCTTAAATGGCATAATCACGGCATTCGTAATTACAGCAAGGAATATCAAAAAACTTATTTTAAAAGTAGTCAACATATTGAGATGATTATTAAAAACATCACTAAAACCGAAGAAGCCCGATTAAATAGTGAACACACTTTTACCCGTGACGAATATATTGATCCAGTTATCTTGCGATTTGAAAACTTAATTGATCGGCGTTACCAAACCTTCCTAAAAGTTGATAAAACTAACTTTAATGACAAGAAATTAACACTTTACGGTTTAACAATGCGGATTTTTGAAGAAATCATTGCGGGAATTTCCCTTTTAGAACGTGAACTTTATAATGATTCTTTTATTGTTTGGCGCAGTCTTTTAGAGACCACTACTACGTTTTTAATCTTAGCGAAAAACCCTAAACTCATTGGTAAGTTTGAAGAAAGACGAAATATCGCCCTTATGCGCATTGGAATTGTTAACTCTTCAACGCAAACTTTGAAAGAGAAAAGTCGCGAAACCGCCACTCATCTTGGAGTTAAAGGGATGCCTTGGTTCGTCCAAGAACGTTTTGGTTGGGCGGGACTACTTCTTAAAAACAAAGAATACTCGGTTAAGTCGCTATTAGAAATTGTTAACATCCAAGACCTTCATCCGCATTACGCCTTTGCGAGTTTATTCGTTCATGAATATTTACTTGACACTGAAGGATTAATGCTTGGAATTGACTTTAATAAATATTTATTAACCTTATATTTTAAAATTTATGAATTCATCCGCGTTATTATTAGTGATGAGTTCACGAGTGACTTAAATGACGCTAAAAAATTAGAGGAGGATATCAGGAGTGAAGTGAGAAACTTTAGCGCTCAATTCAGTGACTTCACCTTGCGCATTCAAAATTCATGAAAAAAAATTATATTTACCCCCGCTTTGGCTATCTCTTACGAATTTATATTCCGGTATATTTAATTTCTGGGGTTATTTTCTATCTCATTATCGGACTCGTTTGGCCACCAACACTCGTCCATTACCTCGTTATTGCCCTCTGGACGGTGTTAACTGCGGTTTACTTAATTTATGGTTATAAGACGAGCTACTACGAATTATCTAAACACGAAATAAAACAAAGAAAAGGCGGTAACGTCTTAACTTATCCTTTTAAAGACATTATCTTTATTGATGAACCTTATTCTTCAAAAAAAAGTTATGTTCATTTTGTAACGAGTAAAGGGGATGAACGCTTCTTACTTCATGATAAAAAACGCATTATCTACAATGCCATTGTTGAACGAACAACGAACTTAAAAACCAAAGAGGAAGTTAATCGAATGTTCCCAAAACTAAAACTCTAACTCTTTCTTTTCTTCTTCTTTCGTTTCCTAAAATATTCGTAATATTTAGCACAAAACACTTGCAAAAAAAGGGTAAAACTCTATAATAGTTAAAGATGCGGTCGTAGCTCAACTGGATAGAGTATTAGACTACGAATCTAAGGGTTGGGAGTTCGAGTCTTCCCGGCCGCGCCATTTAAAAAAATTATGCGCATATAATGCGCATTTTTTTATGTTTATTACTTCAGTAAAAGTGGAACGAACTACTTTAAAATGAGCGTTTGATCGTCTTTTTCTTTATTTACGGGACAGGTGGATTTTTTAATTGAGAGCATAATCCAAAGTAATCCAATTAGTAAAAGCCCGAGTGAGATAAATTTATAAGGAAGGCCTGCAAGCGGTAAGACTACGACACTAAAAGAGATACCAAGCGCAGCGAGAAAAGAAATAACACAAGGGGTACAGCCATAAGTAAAAATACCGAAAATAATTGATACAAAGGACATATTTGCCCCTTTACTTTGTTTCTTTGTAAAGTCAAATTGGGCACTAGTCGCACTAATTAAGAAGGCACTAATTGCCGCCATTAAAGTATTAAGAGCAATGTTACCAATAACTAAACCAACGCCATAAATATTATTCATTTCTTTATAGGACATATTTAAATAATCGAGTACCGTATATAGGGCGATGAAAAATAAAAAGTAACCAACCATGGAGAGGATGTATTTTTTAGTCTTAAGTTTAGTCAATACTTGGTTAAGCATAAATGTATTTTCTCATAGAATGCGGATTCTAACCACTTTAATGCTTTGCTTGTTTTTTTATTTTCGTGAGAGTGCTAAAATATAATCCGATGCAGCCATGGCGGAACTGGTAGACGCGCAAGTCTCAGAAGCTTGTATTGCAAGATGTAAGGGTTCGAGTCCCTTTGGCTGCACCAAAATATCGATTCTTCACCCGTAATTATTTAATTATTACAATATTGTTTCTGCCTCATATTGACACGATATTTTATATGTGGTATTTTTGGTATAGACCATAATATCGGTTAAAAGGAGAAACATAATGAAAGAATCAAGGTTTACAGGCGGTTTACTAGGACAAATTGGCACGAACATACTCGTATTTTTATTGACGCTTATTACGCTTGGTTTAGGTGTGCCTTGGGCCGTTTGTATCAAAGAAAGATGGCTAGCCAAGCATACAATAATTAGCGGTAAGCAAATGCTTTTTGACGGGACAGGCGGGCAATTATTTGGTAATTATTTAAAATGGCTTTTACTAACAATTATAACTTTAGGGATTTATAGTTTCTGGTTAAATATAAAGATGAAACAATGGGTCGTGAAACACACTTTTTTTGAAAACGTATAAACATTAATATATTGTTTACTTACTATAATCACACTTCACTAACTTAGCGCCGTTATCGTAAATTCGGATATTTTTAAAATTGTACTTTGCAAACAACTTTTCGCCTTCTCCTGATGTCGTCGTGGCATAAACACTACCAATAGTATGTCCTTCTACCGCTAAATCATTTAAAAACGCAAACATTTCTCGAATAAGAGCAGCGCCAAATCCTTTCCGTCTAAACTTAGGATATAGCGCGACTGAAATAACAAAAATATTATTGACCTTTTCTTTTGAGTACTTCTCGACATCTTCTGCGGAAATATTATCATCAAACATGATGGTGGCCGTTTCAAGTTCTGTTAATAATTTCAAAGAAATTGGAAAGAAACAAACGTAACCACATAGTTTATCTTCTTCATCAAGGGCAAAAACAAACATTTCTTTATTTCTTTTATAACGTTTACTAACACTTTGATAGCTACCTGTTAAATTCTTTTCATAAACAACATCGTCAATGTTCAAAACTTCGAATAGTCGATCTTTATCAAAGCTATGTG
>CAYJAE010000084.1:0-3494 GCA_964368105.1 uncultured Staphylococcaceae bacterium | reverse complement strand
GCCATTTACCCAAAAAGGGAAAAATTAACCAGTTAATGAATTTTAGTCCAAAAAAGTCTTACCCTTTAAGTAAATACTGGCTCCAATCAAATCTTGAATTGGTAACGAAAAAACGCCAAAAATATAGACTAAATGCCCTAAAATGGGCATTTTTCATTAAAAAACGGGTCGTCAGCGAGAAAAAATTAGTGAAAAGCAACAAAATAACGATAATTTATACGATAAAAATGATATTTATTATAATGTTTCGTTATTTGCGATTAAGGAGGCAAAAAATAGTGAATGATCTTTATGTTTATGACGGCTATGAAGGTTTTATTGAGTAGCATTTTAACAAAACGTTGAAGTAAAACACAACAAAACACGGAAATAGAAATGAACAAACTACGGAAACAAAATACAACAAATCGTTGAAGTGAAAATGAACAAATCGTTGTAATACAAAAGACTTATTTTTTGAAATACCGCTGATTTCTATTTGTGGGAGTGTTAGGTTCACTAAGACCTACAAGTCCCATTTCAATTGCTGGTTTTAGGTAGTTTTGACGAAACGAAACCTTTGACTTCATGCCAAGTAAACTCATAATCTCATTCGCACTCATTGTGTAATCTTGCAATACTTCAAGAAGTCTACGAACTCGTTCGTTTTCGTAGTTTATATGCATTCCCGTATCATTTACTATTTTCTCTATAGCGGTAGATATTGCGTTAAGCATATACATAATAAACGGATTGGAATTTCCTGCTTTTGTTGATAATGTGATTGCGTTGTAGTATTCCTGTTGTCGTTCTTTCACGATACTTTCAATCGGCATCCAAGTAAATATTGGCTTCCATGTCGAGAGGATAATGGTTTGCCATAATCGCCCCATTCTGCCGTTACCGTCAGTAAACGGATGGATGAACTCAAATTCGTAATGAAAGACACACGACTTGATAAGCGGATGCGTTTTACTTGTTTTTAGCCAGGAAAATAAATCGCTAATAAGTTCTGGAACTTTTGAGGCGGGTGGAGCCATATGAACAAGGTTTCCTGCGCTATCAAAGACCCCAACCGGCCCGCTTCTAAAGACACCTGGATTATCGATAAGTCCCTTCATCATCAGAGTGTGAATTCTTAGTAACTCAGTCGTAATAAAAGGATTGGTGTTCTCTATTTCTTGATATGCTTCAAGTGCACTCTTAACTTCTTGAATCTCACTTGGAGGAGCAAGCACGCTCTTGCCATTGATGATATCACTTACTTGCTCGATAGTCAGTGAATTATTTTCAATAGCAAGTGAGGAGTGGATTGATTTTATGCGTCCAACCCGTCTAAGTTTAGGAAGTTTTGCTAAGTTGTCCGCATTTACAATGCTTCCAAGCATTTCAACGATTTGTGTTACAGATTCAAGCATCTCGTCGTTTATGTTAAAAGGCGGAATGTATCCCATATGTGTATTACCTCAGTTTTATTATACATTATTTATGGAATTTCAACAATTTTCTTAGATGTTTTCTTGTATGTTTTCTTGTATGTTTCAAGAAGATTTCTTTCTATCTTTTCAAAAGAATCATGCCCATTTTAAACACCAGTTATTTTGTTTACTGATTGCTAAAAAAAATAATTTGCACTCTGAAACAAAGGAGAAGATTTATTTTTGACGGTGTGTTAGCATACAAAAGTGGAGGAAGATATATGTTTAAATACGACAATAAATCTGTAGTAGCAGATTATGAAACTGGTTACCTTTTTCAAATAGATTATTTAGGTAACAATAAATTACGGTGGACATCACTTAAGGAAAGAAATGACGGTGCACCAAGTAGCGGTGTCGAATCATTTAGTTACAGGGAGATTGCAGAAGACGTTTATTTTATTAATTGGATTGAAGAAGGTGGCTTGGTAGTCTCACAAATCGCTGACTTTAAAAATATGGTAGTTACCGCCTATATGACTTGGGAAGAGCTTGAAGCACGTGGTAGTCGCGCTTTCCTCCTCCATAGCGGAACCTTAACTTTTAAAAATTAGTTTTATGTTCCTACTTGGTAATAAATATTACATTAAATAATGCTGGCTAAAACGACGATTTAATGATAAAAAATCAGATTTAGTGTATTATTAAAAGCGACGGATAATTAATCCGTTAAATTATATTTAAAAATGACCCACACCTTAAGTTTTATCATTACTTTTATTCTAGTGCTTAGCGCAATCTTGCTACAGCTTTTTTCGCCACTTAAGAAAAAACAAGTGAACCTAAAGATTTTTGCTTACGTCTTAATCGCAGTCTTTGCCGTTCGTTATTTGTCCTATCACGACCGGGCCCCAGAAATAACGCTTTTAAGCTTAAGTCCGTTTACTCCCGCACTTACAATTATTAGTGTACTTACTATTTGGTTTGAACTAACTGCAGTAATAACCTTAATGATTTATCCCTTCTATCCCCTTAAATCCACGAAAAACTTTTTGAAGTTTGTCGTAACACCTTTAATGATTTTGTTTCTCGTTTTTAGTAGAAGCGCGCTGGCGCTGCAGTTTTACGGCCAAACGCCAACAAGCGATCCTTTTATTTTTTCTACCATCATGTTCTCGCTTGAAAGTGGACTGATCGTTTACGGGCTTTTCCTTCTTTGGCGGGAAGACTTTACTTTTAAATTAAACAAGAGTGAAGTAATTAACTTATTAAAAGTAATTCTTCCGCTCTTTCTTGCTTCAATGCCAATGTATATTCCTCAATATATTCTTGGACCAACTAATCCGCGGTTAGAAGTACTCGATTTATCAGTGCAACACCGGATGTTTATCTACGCTGCCGTTATTATTCCAATCCTCATCTTTTTAGCCTTACATAAAAAGGATGAAAAGACGAAGTACTTTGCAATGATCTTTTTAAGTGTGGCAACGATGATTACCTTTTCCTATCGTTATTCCTACCAAAGCGTCCTTGAACCGTGGAACCTGCCGCTGCACTTATGTAATACCGCAATGTATATTTTGCCGCTTTCACTCATCTTCCGGATGAAAAAGCTATTTTATTTTACTTATTTTATTAACGTCTTTGGGGCACTAATAGCAATGCTCATGCCAAATTACAGTGCCTCAATCTTAATGACTAACCACCAAATGATTACTTTTTGGTTTAATCATTCAATTGCTTTCTTTATGCCGCTTTTACTCGTCGCGTTAGGATTATTTGAACGACCAAAATTAAAACAAATGTATTACTCAATATTTTATTTTTCTCTTTATTTTGTCTTAGTTTTAATTTTAAATGTTTGGTTTTCTAATTACGCAAGTGTTGATTACTTTTTCCTAAACACTGACTTTATCGCCGATAAGTTAGGAAGATGGGCTTTAAAACTCTTCCAGTTTAATGTTTCCTTTACGATTCGCGACTTATCGTTTGTCTTCCGGCCCCTTTACCAAGCAATCTATCTTGTTGTCTATATTGCCCTCTCTTTTGCGATGTGGTTTGTTTATAGTCTTGGCTATTCGGTCCACGATTCACTGG
>CAYJAE010000083.1:0-3593 GCA_964368105.1 uncultured Staphylococcaceae bacterium | reverse complement strand
TTCGAACCCTCGCGAGGATTGCTCCTCCTATCGGTTTTCGAGACCGACCCCTTCAGCCAGGCTTGGGTATTTCTCCAACGAAAGTATTATATCAAAAAGAAGTTAAATGAGATAGATATTTCGCAAATTAAGGCGCTTAATGTTTATATTATGTATAATATACATGAGCAATTTTATGAAGGATATTATTAATTATATTTTAGAAAACCCACTTATCGTCGGTCTTGCCGCGGCTGGAATAATTTTTATTATCGTTATTGTAATAGTTATCCTTACCGTTAATCGAAAAGACGAAGAAGTTAATAAAAATATCATCGCCAGTTTAACCACTCCGCGCATTTTTATTTGTAATTTAAAGAATGATGAAGTAATTTACTTTGATCGTGGTGTTTATCAAAAACAAAGAAGAGGACCAATGACGCAGTTTTATGAACAATTTACTGCGCGTGGAATTGACGACTTAGAAAAATGGATTGCGCTCCTCCTTGTTCCTAAAAGCGGGGCCGAACTTTACCACGAAGTTGATGTCTTTGTTAAAAGTGAAAAACGGTCTTATGTTTCCCTCTTAGAAGTTAAACGGATTGACTATGAGAAAAAAACAATTCACTTAGAAAGTTATCTATATCGTTATCTTCCCCCCAGCCATCAAATAAATACCGCAATGCGTAGACGCGACAACGTTGGCTTTATGGGCGAAGAAGAACTGGCTAAATTATATCATCGTCGCTTTTTGCGTGGTAGCGGTGCTTACGCTGCAATTAGCCTTATTAGTAAGGTTATTAAAAAAGATAGTAGCGGTGAAATACCACCTCATATTATTTATGAATTACGTAATCAAACATCATTTTACCGCAGTAAACGGGTCATTGTGCGTTTTCTAAAACCAAATTATGTTGGTCTCTATCTCCCGTTCACCGCTGAGAGTGAAGACTTAACAAAGATCGTCAAAGAAATTATTAACGACCTTCAAGGCTACTTAGAACTTAATGGTTATGAGGATTTTTCTTTGGCCGCGGGGGTTATTGGTTATTACGATCAATTTAGTGATATCGCAATCGGCATCAAAACTGCCGAAGAATTAAGTGACTTCGCCCATCATGAAAAAGACAAAGTACTTATTTACAGTCCAAAACGGGAAACGAAAGATTTTGACCTTTCGGTTTACCGCAATGAAGTAGCGCGTATTGTTTCCCGCAAAAGTGTTGAGCCACAGTTTCAACCACTTTTATCCGCAACAACCGCCGATATCAATGGCTATCTTGTTAGTTACACCTTAATTAGTCCGCTTTTTTCTAATTATGAACAGCTATCGCTCTTTGTCCGTGAAAACAAAGAAGTGGAGAAATTAACCGAAATGGTTATTCGTAAAAGTAGTGCTTCTTACTATAGTAAACGGCGAAACCCAAACCACAAATTATTTCTTCCCCTTGATGTTGAAGAATACCCTTCGTTTGAAAAAGTCGCGGCATATCAAGCAACTTTTGCGGAGATTAAGTTTGTCTTTATCATTTCTGAAGATAGTTTTAGTAAGAATTTTAATTCAGTCGCAGACATGGTTGCTTTTGTTGTGCGAATTAAGGATAAAGGCCACGAAGTTGCGCTACTTATTACTGATACCGAATTAAATCTACCCGACGACCTTTATAGTCAAGTTGATTATTTTATGGTTGACGAAACTATTTTAGAAGCAACCCGGAAAGATGAACGGGAATTACTCTATTTACTGGCTTCGCTTGGTAAACTGCTCCGACACAAGAAAAAAATTGTTATAAATGGTATTTCACGTTGGAGTGAAATAGAGTATTATATACGAGCAGGGGTTGATTTGATTGCCAGCAGTGAAATAAGCAAAAAGGATTATAACTTGCAAACAATTGAAAAGAAAAAAGCATTACGAATTATTAACTTTAGTAGGAGAAACTAAGATGAGTAAAATTAAAAACGAAGCGATTACTTCCCAAGAAGAAGACTTTGCTAAATGGTACACTGACGTCTGCAAAAAGGCGGAGTTAATGGACTATACCGATGTCAAAGGGTTCATTATTTATCGGCCATATGGCTACGCAATTTGGGAAAACATTCAGTCATATTTAAATATTGAATTTAAAGAAAAAGGGCATGATAATGTTTATATGCCGCTTGTTATTCCAACGAGTTTATTTCAAAAAGAAAAAGATCATATTGAAGGCTTTGCTCCCGAAACATTAGTTGCAACCATGGGCGGGAATCAGAAACTTGAAGATCCCCTTATTATTCGGCCGACCAGCGAAGTTTTATTTTGTGATCACTTTGCAAAAATTGTAAGTTCCCATCGTGACTTACCAAAACTTTATAACCAATGGTGTTCAGTAGTGCGTTGGGAGAAAACAACCCGGCCATTTTTGCGCGGCAGTGAGTTTTTATGGCAAGAAGGGCACACGATTCACGAA
The DNA here is from genome assembly GCA_964368105.1 of uncultured Staphylococcaceae bacterium. Classification (GTDB taxonomy): domain Bacteria; phylum Bacillota_I; class Bacilli_A; order RFN20; family CAG-826; genus UBA1361. The sequence continues at coordinate 1,164 of CAYJAE010000083.1, read as the reverse complement.
AGTGAGCACGAAGCCCGTAATCACGCTTTAACGATGCTTAAAGTCTATGAAGACATGGGACGGAATCTCTTAGCTATTCCTTTCCTTGCTGGAAGTAAAACTGATAAGGAAAAATTTGCGGGCGCAGAACAAACCTTTACAATTGAAGCTTTGATGCCAGACGGTAAAGCACTCCAAAGCGGAACAACCCACTATTTTGGCCAAGGATTTGCTAAAGTCTTTAATATTCAATACCAAGATAAAAATAATACTTTGCAATATGTTCACCAAACTAGTTTTGGGGTTACGACCCGCTTAATTGGCGCAGTTATTATGGCGCATGGCGACGACAACGGACTTAGTCTCCCGCCGCGTATTGCCCCAATCCAAGTCGTTATTATTCCAATTCAAGCAAATCAACCCGGCGTCTTAAATAAAGTCAAAGAACTCGCAACTAGACTAAAAAAAGTCGGGGTCAGAGTTAAGGTTGATGATAGCGATAAATCCGCTGGATGGAAATTTGCGGAATACGAAATGAAGGGTGTGCCACTTCGGCTTGAAGTTGGTCCCCGTGATTTAAACAGTGGCAAAATCAGTGGTTCACTCCGCTATAATCAAGCTAAATTTAGTATTGATGACAGTGAAGCTGAAAGTAAAATTCCGCTGATGCTTGAAGAAATTCACGAAGCAATGTATCAAAAAGCATTAACTTATTTACTTGATCACACCGTTGAAGTTAAGAGTATGGATGAATTAGAAAAGGTCTTAAATGATGTCCGTGGTTTTGCTAAAATCATGTGGAGTGGGAAACAAGAACATATGGATCTCATTAAAGAAAAATATCAAGCGACCGCCAGGTTATTACCATTCAATCAAACCCCGTTTAGTGACAAATGTTTAATCAGTGGTGAGCCCGCTAAATACGTTGTTATTGTTGCTCGTGCTTATTAAAAGCAGGAATATTTCTAAATCTCGACGATTGGTCCATTTATTTATTTACAATTAATAGGTCTTGTGTTATTATTTACCAAGACGGAGTAGTACCCAAGTTGGTGAAGGGGCTTCCCTGCTAAGGAAGTAGGTCGGGTAACTGGCGCGTGAGTTCGAGTCTCACCTACTCCGCCATTCGCATGAAACTTCCCCCTTAATTTTGCCTAAAATAGGTTAAAATAAAAGGGGGTTTTT
>CAYJAE010000082.1:0-3596 GCA_964368105.1 uncultured Staphylococcaceae bacterium | reverse complement strand
GTTTCTTCTTTGTGTGCCATATCTCCTGCCCGAAACAATTTTAGAATATGACCTCTTTTTAGCAAAGGGAATGCTAATAATTAATTATCAATGTTTGGGAGAGGCGTTCCCAAAATATGGGAATTGACAAAAACACTTAAAAATACTACAATAATGCAGGAAACAGGAAGAAAAAGTAATGGAAACTATTACAAACATTATTGCTGCAAACTTAGCTTATTTACGACGTAGAAACAGCTTAACTCAGCAAGAACTTGCCCAAAAGATTAACTACAGTGATAATGCCGTTAGTCGTTGGGAGCGAGGTGAAGCCACTCCAAGCATTGAAACACTTGAAGTCATTGCTACTTTTTATGATGTTTCGATTAGTGATCTTTTAAATGAAAATTTAAGTGATCGCGATAAACCTGATGATAAAGGAAAGCTTGTCCAAAATATTTTACTAGTTGTTTTTTCAGTTTCAGTTATATGGACACTCGCTGCAATTGCCTTTCTCTACGCTAAAATGACTGACGGACCAATATTTTTCTTTGAAAAGCACCGTTGGTTAATCTTTATTTTTAGTGTTCCTGTATCAATGATTGTTCTCTATTTCTATAATAACCGTCTCTGGCGTAATAAAATTGTTCACCTCGTTATTTTTACTATCTTTTGGTGGTCACTCTTAGCGTCGTTTTATTTACTACTTTTCTTTAGATATAACTTGAATTTTTGGCCTATCTTCTTCATTGGAATCCCGATTGAACTCGCTCAAGTTTTGTGGTTTTTCACAAGACGCTAAGAATTAGGCTAATTTTATGACAAAACCCTGCAAAAACAGGGTATTTTTATAGACACCCACATCGCTACTCTTCAAAAGATTTATTAATAAAAAACCACCCAAAAATTTTACATAAATTGTCAACTTTTTTTTGCTATATTTGTCCTTTATTCGTGTATAATTGGTGTAGAAGGAGGAAACAGACATGCAAAATATAATGTTCTTAGTCTCATCAAATTGGTACTTCGCAATTTGGGTCGGAATCTTTATTATTGCTCTTGTCGTGGAAGCGATAGAACCGCAGTTAATTAGTATTTGGTTTGCGGGTGGAGCGCTTGTTGCGCTTATCTTAAGTTTATTCCCGTCAATCAATATATGGATCCAACTTTTGGTCTTCGCACTGACTTCGGGAGTTCTTCTCATCTTGAGTTTTGTCTTCTTCAGAAAATCATTTTTGAATAAGAAAAGCGTCAATACAAACGTTGATGCACTCGTCGAGGAGGAAGTAACACTCCTAACATTAGCCAGCAAAGAAATGCCTGGTTCTGTCCTCTATCGTGACATTCAATGGAGTGCTATTCCAAAGGATGCTACTGATACATTCGCGGCTGGAGAAATTGCCGTGGTTGATTCCATTCGGGGGAATCGCTTAGTTATTCGAAAGAAAGGAGAATAATAACTATGAAAATCAACTTCTTACTCTCTACTGGCGGTATTGTCGGCATTGTTGCCCTCGCCATCGTTCTACTTCTTATCATTGTCATCTTTATTCGGGCGATTCGGATTGTTCGTCAAGCGACAGTTATCGTAATTGAACGCTTAGGTAAATATGATCGTATCTGTCAAGCTGGTATTCACTTTGTTATTCCGTTTTTTGAAAGAGCCTCGGAACCAATCTTCTTAAAGGAACGGGTTAGTGACTTCCCGCCTCAACCAGTTATTACTAAAGATAACGTTACCATGCAAATTGATACCGTTGTTTACTGGCAAGTAACTGATCCAAAATTATTCATGTACGGTGTTATCATGCCCCTCAGTGCGCTTGAAAACTTAACCGCGACAACCTTACGTAACTTAGTGGGTGATCTTGAATTAGACGAAACCCTCACAAGTCGTGATACCGTTAACCACCAAATGTGGAAAGTTCTTGACCTCGCAACCGACCCATGGGGCATTAAAGTTACCCGGGTTGAATTAAAGAACATCTTACCGCCCCGCGATATCCAAGAAGCCATGGAAAAACAAATGAGAGCGGAACGTTCAAAGCGTCAAGAAATTCTTGAAGCCGAAGGTAAAAAACAATCCTCAATCTTAATTGCTGAAGGGGAAAAGGAAGCTGTTATTCTTCGCTCTGAAGCCGCAAGAGAAAAAATGATTCGTGAAGCCGAAGGGGAAGCTGAAGCTCTTCTTGCGGTATACAAAGCTAACGCAGAAGGTATTGCGCTTATTAATGCCGCAAATCCTGGTCCATCCTACTTAACCTTAAAAGGGTTTGAAGCCTTACAAAAAGTCGCAGACGGCAAAGCAACAAAGATTATTGTCCCTAGCGAAATTCAAAACATCACCGGACTTCTTACTGCCCTTAAGGAAACTGTTGTGGACGACAAGGTAGTCGCGGAAGCTCCAGTCGTTAAAAAAACTAAATAACCTTTCTTAATTACTACAAAAAAGACCCGAACACTCAAGCTCGGGTCTTTCTTTTTAATTTCTTTTGTTTCTTAGAAGGCAAGGAAAGCGTCAAGTGCGCTACCGACGAATTTCGCGGTTGCTTCAACAAATACACCTTTATCATCGATTAAGGTATAAACTGCGCCAAGTAAGACTTCTGGTTGTTGCATAATGTTGGCGTTTAAGAATCCTAAAACACGCTTAACTTCAGTTGCAGCGCCAAATCCACTTAATCCGCCTGGTGAGTTACCAATAATCATTGCTTTCTTATTTGACCAAACACTTTGTCCCCAAGGTCTGCTCGCAACGTCAAGGGCGTTCTTTAAGACTGCTGGCATTGAACGGTTGTGTTCTGGTGTAACGACAATAACACTGTCCACTCCTTTTAAGGCTTCGCGGAATCTGGTGTATGCGGCTGGAGACGCACCTTCTGCATCAAAGTCTTGGTTATAAAGTGGTAAGTCGTTAATTTCAAGTGCGACTACCTCAGCTTTTCCTTTTAAGTGACTAGCAACGTTCATTGCGACGACGCTTGAGAAACTGCCAGTACGGTTAGATCCAATAATTAATCCGATTTTTTTCATAATTTGTCCTCCTTTTTTAGACAATCCTATTATTACAAAGAAAAAAAGAATTACATCTACATTTGCTTAAAAGAGAGAGCGTCATCCTTTTCACTCTTTTCTAATCAGTAGTTTATTAATAAATATAGTATCTAATTGTTTAATTTATTTGTCATTTAAGCGCAGTAAATAGCTTAAGAGGCGCTTACGATGACCTCTGTTATAGTCTTCACTTTGCGCAAAAGCGATTAATTCTTCAAGTGTTAGCCATTTATGGTTAATAGTTTCGCTTTTCGCATAACTAATTGTATTTTTATCTTGCGCCGTCGTTGCTAAGTAACCTTGCGAAATAACACCGCGTACTTCATTAATAAAATAGTATGTCTTTTGAAGAAGCGTTACTTTTAAGGCGGTTTCTTCAAAGACTTCGCGAACCGCGGCTTCTTCCTTGGTTTCTCCAGCAAGAACTGAACCGCCGGCGCTACCTTCATATTTTCCCGGGTGCTCTAATTTAGTTAATGCCCGCTGCGTCACTAAATACGTGCCGTCCGCGTGTTGCACTAAGGTTTCTACGACAATATGAAAAGTTCCTCGGGGCAAAAAGT
>CAYJAE010000081.1:0-3670 GCA_964368105.1 uncultured Staphylococcaceae bacterium | reverse complement strand
TTTTTTAGTTGGGACCGCAGCTATTTTTTCTAATCCTTCGTCGCGCACATCATTAACTAAACTAATTGTGGTTGCTGCGTCAATTGCCGCAAGCGCTGCAGTTTGTTCGGCTAAAACCTTTTTCCAGTTTGCTTCACTAAAATCTGATTGTAATAAACCACTAACTTCACCATTAATTGCGGCAATAGCGGCTTCTTTTGCTAATTTTAAATCAAGATTGGATTTAGCCTCACTTAATAAATCGCTAACTTCTCCAACACTTTCAGCATCGTTAATTTTAGCTTTTTCCTCATTAACCAGCGCTACTACACCTGCGCTTGCTCCGACTAAATAATCGTTAAGTTCTGCAAATGCGTTGTCTTTTGCTTGTTGTAAGACTACATCTGCTTTTGCTTCAATAACAAGTTGGCCTACTTCACTGAATTTTTCTGCAGCTTCAATTGCTAATTTTGCGGCGTTTATAATATTAGTAACTTCCGTACTTGGATGTTCAATAGTTGCTAAGTAAGCGTCAAGTTCGCCTTTTGCTCGCACTTTTTCGGCAGCGAGTTCACTTGCGACTTGCGCGTCTACTTCTAGTATTGCACCACTAACAAGCGGGGCAACTTCACTAAACTTCTCTGCATCTTCAATCTCACCTTTAGCAATGTTAATAATTTCTTTGACTTCATTACTTGGACTTTCAATACTATCAAGATAATCATCTAGTTCGCCTTTAGCGTCTTGCTTAGCTTGGGCTAATTCCGCTGCTACTTGAATAACAACTTCGCCTTTTGCTCCTTCGACGAGCAGATTAAGTTCACTTATTTTAGTTGCGGCGTCAATATCAGCTTTTGCTTCATTAATAAGATCTTTAACTTCGTCTGTTGGATTTTCAATGGTTAAAAGATAATCATCAAGTTCTTTTTTGGCAAGAGCTTTTGCGACATCAAGTTCGTCCGCTACTTGGGTATCAACGTCGGCTTTTGCTTTATTTAAAATATCGATTAATTCACTTGCGTCGGTAACGTCTCCAATTTCATCAATCGCAGCCTCAATTATAGTATTGACTGGTACTGAAGGATTTTCAATGTCGTCTAAATATTCTTCTAAATCCTTAATGGCATTTTGTTTTGCTTCTTCAAGGTTATCCGCAATTTCTTCAATTACGTCAGTCTTTGCTTCAGCAACAATTTCTCCGATTTCGCTACTTGAAATTGCGTCATCAATTGCTTCTTTTGCGGTCTTAATAATATCTTCAATCTCTTCATTAACAAATGGTGAATTTGTTAAATAATCATCGAGTTCAGCTTTTGCTTCATCTTTTTCAGCTTGTAATTCTTGACCAATAGTTGGAACACTATTAATTGCAAGGATGCCGGCTGCTTTCTCACTTCCGACTTCACTAACGGTGTTACTCGCGTTAATTTTATCAATTGCTTCTCCTTGTAGAGTTGCGATTAGTGCGACGTTATCTGCGGTATAAAGAGTGTCATCCAATCCTGCAACTAATGCATTTATTGCAGCAATTGCCGCTTCTTTTGCAAGTTGAAGGTCAATATCGTCTTTAGCAGTGTCAAGGGCACTTGCAATTTCTTCACTATCTAAACTATTTTGAATTGCGTCTTTTCCTTCGCTAATTGCTGTTAAAACTTCTGCACTTGGGTCGACTAAATCTTTAACGTAATCGTCAAGTTCTGCTTTCGCTTCATCTTTTTCAACTTGGAGATCAATTGCGTCTTTAGCGTCTTCAAGAATACCATCAAACACATCTACTTCGGTAGCGTCTTGAATGGCCTCATGACCGTCAGCTATTACGTCTAAGAGTTCGTCACTTGGATTTTCTATATCTTTAACATATTCATTAAGTTCAGCCTCAGCTTTATCTTTAGCACTTTGAAGTTCGGCATCTTTAATTGCTTGTTCAACAATCCCAGGTAATAGAGCTAAATTAGTGGCTGCGTCAATTTTTCCTTTAGCGGTATCCATAATAGCGAGAACTGCTTCACTTGGATCTTCTATTGTTTCTAAATAAGCATCAAGTTCAGCTTTAGAGGAATCCTTGATTGTTAAGATTGATTTTAATAATTCTAAACCAGCTTCTTTTGCTTCATCTATTTCCGCGACCGTGGTCGGTCCTCTTAAAATACTATAAATAACTTGCATTTCAGTTTCAGGGAATAATGCCCAATTTTCTGGAGAATAATTTGCTTCGGATAGACCGGCAACAAAAGCAACTATTTCATCTTTAGCGGCTTGTTGCGCTAAAGCAAAGTCAACTTCAACTTGGATATCAATATCGGCTTTGGCCTTTTCAACAATTGCCGCGAGTGAATGAATGTTTCCGTTCCCGTCAATTTTGGTTTTAGCTGCCGCAACAATTGCTAAAATAGCAGCGCTTGGTTCGTCAATTAATGTTAATAAATAAGCATCGATTTCGTCTTTTGGCGCCACTTTTGCAGCGAGAAGTTCGGCTGCTACTTGGGTATTGACCGCTGTTTTGGCGTTATTAAAGAGCGTCGTAATGTCAGCAGCTTTTTCTGCGCCGTCAATTGCTTCTTTAGCTAGCCGAACAATTTCATCAGTTTCTTCGCTTGCTTCGTCTGCTAAAGCTGCAATAAATAGATCAAGATCCGCTTTCGCCTTTTCTTTAGCAATAAAGAGCGGGACATCGGCTTTCGCTTTCGTTACTATTGCGTCAGTCTTTGTGAAATCAACTTCGTCAATTATTGCTTGTCGAGCATCTTCAATAATTTCTAAAACACCTTCACTTGGATTAGTTAATGTTTTGGCATACGCTTCAAGGGCCGCTAAAGCTTTTTCCTTAAGCGTTTGATAGCCGAGCATCTTTGCGACATTTACATCTTTCGCAGTCGCAACCGTGGCAACAGTAGAGGCGTTATTAATTGCGGTAACCGCAGCGTTTTTATCTTTTACAATATTAGTCCAATCTGCAGGACTATAATGACTTTGGTCTAAACTAATAAATACATCGTTTACTTGATCAATTTCATCAATTTTGGCTTGACCAAGTTCACGGGCAGCAACAGCCGCTGCAACTGAGGTTGCACTATTAATTTTACCAATAGCAGCAGTTTGCGCATCAGTAATTTTTTTCCAGTCATCAGCACTGTAATCTTCTTTTATTAAACTATTTACAAAAGCATTGAGTTTAGCAATTTCATCCATTTTGGCTTGGATAAGATCACTTGCACCTACAACTGCTTCAATCGTTTTTGTGTTTGTATTATTAATTGTGCTAATTGCGGTGTTTTTTGCAGTGTTAATTGCGTTCCAATCAGCAGGTAAATAATCAGCTTGATTTAAACTCGTGAATACGTCATTAATTTTATCAATCTCGATAATTTTAGCTTGCGCTAGTTCACTTGCAGTTAGAGCGGCCTCAACAGTAGTTGCAGCATTAATTGCAGTATTTGCGGCAGTTTGCGCAGCAGTAATTTTAGCCCAGTCGTCTGGAGCGTAATTACTTTGATCTAAACTCGCCACTAAATCATTAACATTATCCATTTCTAAAATCTTGGCTTGCGCAAGATCACTTGCAGTTTGAATAGCGGCAACATTTGCTCCCTTATTAATGTTGGTAATAGCAGCACTATGAGCAGTAGTAATACCCGTCCAAGCGGTTGTGCTGTAGTCATCTTTATCTAAACCAACAATTAAAGCAGTAACT
>CAYJAE010000080.1:0-3801 GCA_964368105.1 uncultured Staphylococcaceae bacterium | reverse complement strand
ACCTTGTGGTTTTGGAGTACAACCGATTAAAACTGCGGCCATACCAACAGAAGTCATAAACAATAATTTAGATTTCTTCATTTGTATTTCTCCTTTCGAATTATTGCTCACTAACGTTTTACTACTTATGCGCAAAAGTAGTAAGTGTTAGTGTCCAATCAGGCATTTAGATCTTACGTCATAACTTGCCTAATAAAGATATTACGATTATATGGTAAATATTTTGTTATTGCAATGAATAAAAAGCGTTAAAAAAGTGTAAGCGGTTACACCTTATTTATAAAATAAAAGGATTTTTTCATGACAAAAATGTGGTTGAAAATAAATAGTTCTATCGAGCATTCTTTCTTAATGGTTTTTCACGTTATTTTAAGTGCCGTTATTCGAGAAAATTTATTATTAATATATAAAAGCATGTTGGTTTTTTAAAACCGTTAATTTTTGATAAAAGTCCGACTAATATTAAAAATACTTCATTAAAGAATAAAATAGGATTAAAAATAGTTTGTTTACTTGTTTAAACGTTGTCGTTATCGTCTTCTTTAATATCGGCAGAAACTTCTTTTTCTTCCGCTGCGTCTATATTTTCCGCACTTAATTCATCGGAAACAGGTGTTACTGTATTTTCAACACTCTTCATTTTTTCTAATTCGCTCATTCTCATCTTTAATATTTCCGCGATGTACGGACGCGATTCTTCAGGAATCATTGGACTTCTTAAGATGTTTTTGAGTTCGGAAATAGTAAATTCCATGATTTCTACTTCTTTTCTTTTAGCAAGCGCTTGGTACATATAAAAATTAAAGCGAACCACAAACGGCATAGCAGCAACTAGAACAATAAGCGCAATTAAATCGGTTTGTAATATAAAATTGGTGCTTTGGCTCTTATAAAATAAAAGTAGAAACACGCCCGCGTAAACTAAGGCATACAAAACAGAAACACTAAAAACATTAATAAAGTTCGACTTTCGTAATAAATTCTTGCTTTCCTTATCACTAAAAAACCGACTGTTAATTACGTTTAGACTAGTCATTGGTTGTTGTTGTATAAAGACTGAAGTAAAAACGCGAAAAACACTTTGATTAATGAAATGAATGAGAATTCCAGTTTGTAAGATTTGATTAACAAGAAAGAATGGCGCTTCATAACTTGAAAGCAAGCCCTCAATAATGTCTAATTTTGCTAGTATTAGTTCTGGAGTTTCACTATTAAGTGCTTCAGTCATCACCGTTCGAATTTGCACTAAAAGCGGAGCGTTAAAACTCGCAATTATAAAGTAGAAAACTAAAACAGTTACAAACAAGCTAACTATTGTAAAAAGGAAGTACTTCAAAATCATTTGAAAAGTTAATATTACCCGCACTCGGCCTGATTGATAAGTGTTTGTGAATAACCGGCGGAACCCCTTAAAATCACGGGGTGCTGGACTTCCAGTTTCAACAAGAGAGGTGTATTCGGTAAAAGTAATAATGAGCGGAATCAAAAAAATAATCAGAAGAACTGCACCTAAAAAGGGCACAACCGAATTTAAGTAAATTGTGACAAAAGCAAGCGTTAAAATAACAAGTGTTAAAAGGGCATATTTCTTAAACCAGCCCTTATTCTTAAAGGTGTCTTTAAGTACACTCCGATAAGTTATTTTTTCGTCGGCCATTTTTTTCCTCGGACTTTGCGCATGTTCAGCCCATCAATCTCATGCACTCTTTTCATTAGCTCTTCAGCATTAAGTGGGCTAATATCTCGTCCCTCTATTTTCAGGATTAATTTTGTGAAATCTTGGGTGTCAATGACAAAATTTTGACTATCATTAACATCTAAATCAGTGATTTTTGTATCTTTACTTACTAAAGAAATACCAATGAAAGAACTGTGATCAATTGTTGTTTTTAAACTGAGTTTCGCTAGTATTTGTTTCGTTTGCATTAAGGGGCTATCAACCATCTTTTCTTCACCCTTTTTATTTTTCAAAATCCACTTTGGATCTTGGGCATTTCCGCTTAAAACCCCCTTATAAAGATAGTCATTAATAACATAGATATATTTGTTGCCAAACAGCAGGTGATCAATGAATAAACTGTCATTATTAACAAGTTGCAATTGGAGTTGATTAATTAGATAATAGTCGTAATATACCGCAGTTTTGCGGATAATTGGGTAAAAATAACGTAATAATGCAAATCTTTGCAGAAACTTTTTCCGCAAGAAAACAATTAGCAAAACAAGCGCTAAAACGACTAGTATAACCCCGACAGCTAAGAGGCTATATTCTAAAATTCCAAATGCAAAAAAGTTCATTATTACTCCGCTATTTCTAAGGCAACTTTCACCATTTTTTCAAGCCCTAATTGCCGTTCTTCAACAGTGGCAATTCGACTATGATCGGTAAAACTATCAGTAACAGTTAATAAACAAATTGCTTTCTTTCCAAGCTTGGCCGCAGTCGTATAAAGGGCATATGATTCCATCTCAACGCCAAGGACTCCGAGGCGCGCCCATTTCTTCCATGAATCAGGATTATCATCGTAAAATACATCAGCACTTAAGACACTACCAGCATGAACTGGGATATTTTTACTTAAGGCTTCGTCACGCGCTTTAACCGCTAAGTCAAAGTCTCCAATCGCGCTGAGTGTTCCGCCCAATAAATTGAATTGACTTGACCAAGCTGAATCGGTGCTGCTACCAATCGCAACGATGACATCAAAGAGTTTAATTCTTTCTTGATAAGAACCACAAGTTCCAATCCGAATAATCGTTTCAACTCCATATCCCGTGTATAATTCATGACTATAAATACCGATTGAAGGATGGCCCATGCCGCTTGCCATAACCGAAACTTTTTTACCATTATAATAACCGGTGAAACCAAAAATATTGCGAACATCAGTGACCTTTACAACATCAGTTAAAAACGTATTTGCAATCCATTCCGCCCGTTTTGGATCTCCAGGCATTAAGACTGTTTTAGCAAACGCGCCGTCTTTTGCATTAATATGTGGTGTTCCCATTAAAATTCTCCTTTTATTTAATTTTTAATTTATTAATTATATCATTTTAGTAAGTCAGTAATCCGCCGTAATGCTATTAATCAAAGATTAATTGGTTATTAAAGGCTGCATCAAGCATTTTATTGATTTCAAAAGCGGTAACTTTACCCGATAAAGGTGGTAATTCGTCACGCTTAAACCACCCTACATTACTAATTTCGTGATCATGTTCGTGGACAAAGCGAATAAACTTAGCTTTAAACACTACAACATACTCCGGAACTGAAGTCGGATTTTTAAATGGGGTGCGGTTTAAAAGCGCTATTAATTTTTCAATTTCCACCTCTGCGCCCGCTTCTTCCAAAACTTCACGTAAAGCAGCTTCGCTTGGTGCGTCGTATAAGTCGGCCCATCCGCCAGGAAAAGAATATCCACCATCATCACTTTCTTGAACCATCAAAAATTCATCATTTTCGTTAAAGACAATAGTTCGAACACTAACATTAGGGGTTGGATAGATATCTCGTTTAAAGTAATTATTGCGATTTAAATCTGTTTCTTGCAAATCACTAAGCAACTCTAAAGTCATTTCTTGAATATTTTCATAATTTGTCTTTGCATACTCATCTTTTGTATACAAAAGCCCTATTTTTGCAATTGCTTGCACTTTAATCAATAAATCATATAAATGTTTGGTATCCATGAAATATATTTTATCATTTATTAATTGTTTGTTATCTATTAAAATAATTTCAACATAAATTAACGGCTTTTTAAACAGTCCATAGATAAATTTGTTACAATAATTTTA
>CAYJAE010000079.1:0-3860 GCA_964368105.1 uncultured Staphylococcaceae bacterium | reverse complement strand
ATCAACAATTACCCGACACATTAAAATATTAGTTGAACTTAAAATAATAGAAAGAGTAGGTCCAAAAAAAAGAACCTTATGGAAAGTAAATGAAAAGATATTTATCATATAGAATCATCAAAACCCATTTATGACACAACTGAACCATATAACAGTATTCAAACTTAAAGATGGGACACGTTTACTCATACTTCCCATCATTTACCCAAACTCGGCACAAACTTAACAATTTACGAAAGTCCCCCAAATCCACATTGTACTTGTATAACAAATAACAACGACAAAATCGAACAAATCACTCCGTCACATTTATCTTTTTTATATAAATGTTATACTTAATACGAAGAAGATAATTAGGAAATGGATAAAAAATATCTTAAAAAAAGTATATTAAAAACAATGTTGGTTTTTTTAGGAACTCTTAGTGCGGTTAGTTGCACTCAAACCTTACCGCCTGATAGTGAAGGGGAAGTTTCTTCACAACCAACCGATTCAAAACCAACCGAAACTATCAAACCCGGCGCGTATTTTATCACAAATGAGAGTTGGGAAACATACGCTCGAGATTGGGCTAATAGCACTAAACACCTTGTTGAAAATTTTAATGAGGATTTTATCCAAAAGGTTATAAATGAAACTGTAACAATTGATGATTCCTATGGTTTAGAGTTATTTCCACCGAGCAAAAATAGTTTATGGGCGGTAATTAATAATGACTTACTAACTCTTTCCACGGAAAGAGCCAAAGTATATACTTTCGTTCATAGTGGCGATTACTATGAGGCAACATCTTTTAATTCCTTAATTAGTTTTAAGTTACATAATGATATTTTAACAATCACAATGAATAGTGGTAATATTCAATTTCGGTTTGATAACTCTTACGTTCTCACAGATAATAAAATAATGCTAGATAAACCGTCAAACATCGAATATAGTAGCGGTGGAGAAGGACTAAACTACCTTTACCTCCAGTGGCCCTATCAAGCGGGATTTGGTTTTTTTGGCACCAGTGTTGAAATTAAAAAGGCAAATAAAGATGAATTTACCTTAATTAGAGTTGAACAGACTTATCACAACACAATCGTCGTTCAACGCGAAAGAGGCGATTTTGCACTAGGTACAAATATATTAAGACTAGGCAACATCGGCGGTCCAGGCATTACAAATACGAAAGAAATTATTACTTATTTAGATTCTGTTTATGTTGATTTTAAGGTAGTAATCAATGCGGATAACAATATCACTGTCGAGCCTATTACTTTTTAACTATTACGCGCTACATTTAATGATAGTAGATGACAAACCATTACTTCTTTTATAAAATGAAACAGAAAGAAGAAAAGACGTAAGATCCATTAATTTACAGAGAGGCTTTAAAAATGAACAAAAAATATTTTGGCTTAATGACAGCGGTATTACTTCCGCTTTCCTTAGCAGGCTGTACTCCCTCTGCGAATGTTGATAACTTAACTTGGACAAATAGTAATGCTGTTTATGCTTCAGTAAAAGAAGGCTATGAACAGGAAATTTTAGTAAATGTCGAAGACGCCTTTAAAACACTATCTTTTGAAAAAATCTACGTAACCGAAAAGCATGTTAATCCTTATACACCGCTTGTCCTACTCTTTATTTTAAACGAAAAGAAAGTTGAAGAAACACAAGGCTTTATCAATACTCTAAATGAAGATATGCGGATAAACCATGCCCGGATTAGTCGTGATTTATATTTTGAAACAATTGATACAAGACTTATCAAAAAGGAAAAAGAAACAATTTCAGTCGGTGAAACACTTTTGTTAGAGATGAAGGGCAATATCGATTTTTATGTTAAACCATTTAGAGATGAGGGACTTTTGATTAAACCAACGGATAACAAGAATTATGCCGTTAAAGATTTTCCTCAAATAAATCTTAAGTCAATAGAGGCAAGAGATAATGGCTGGCTCTATTTGGAATTAGCTAAGAGTGGATATTTTGAAGTAATTAAAGCCGCGGATGTATTAGCAAGATTATCAACGATTGAAAAAATTGAATTAGATCAGTATAGCTCAATGATTTTACCACCAATATGGGACATTTCCGATTCCACAATTGCAGTTTTTGAGTCTTCAAACGGCGGTGGATATCCCACTGCAACCATAAAAGGTATCAGTGCAGGTATTGTAACAATATCTTATGGTGGCTTAAGTTGCGAGATTACAGTTATACCAAAGTAATAACTTCTTAAATATAACTTATGGAGGATACGAAATGCGAAGAAAAGATCGAGAAGTAACAGCGGTTGATGATATTTTAAAAATTGTCGAAGACGCAAAAATTCTTCACCTTGCTTTATTTGATTCTTCATATCCTTACATTGTTCCGCTTCATTACGGCTATGAATATATAGATGATAAGCTTATTTTCTATATGCACTCCGCTCAAGAAGGACATAAGTTAGATTTAATAAGAACGAACGAACATGTCTGTGTTGAATTAGAATGTAATGTTAACTTGGTTTCTGGCGGCGACTCTCCTTGCTGTTACAGTTCAACCTACGGATCAGTTATTGCAAGAGGTCTTGCTTCCATCGTTGAAAGTGAAGAAGAAAAACTTCACGGCCTAAATTTACTCATGAAAAACCAAACCGGACGGCAGTTTCACATCGATAGCAATATGGCTAAATCAGTTGCAGTAATCAAAATTGTCTCAACGTCATTTACTGCAAAAGCAAGAGTGTCCACTAACAAATTTTAATTAGGACACACAAAAGTATTAGTATTCGATTTTACGTTTTAGGAAATAGAATCCACTAAGAGCAAGACTACCAATAAACAAAACAATAATAATAGTAATAAACTCAGTTTTATGATTATCACTAACTAGAGCAGAAACATCATTTGCGCCTTTAATTTGGAAAGCCTCATTAGTGTAGGTTAACTCCATTCCTTCGTGTCGCGCCCACGCAAGTAGGCGTTCACGTGCAGTTGCAATAACATAATCCTCTGACGTCCAAAATAAACTCTTATTAGCACTCGACATCGTATTTAATTTTTCAATTGCTAAAGGTAATTTTGTTACACATTGATTATCAGTATCTTGATACATTACGTAGTTAGCAACAGCGGCTGCACTATCTTGACCGGCTAAAGTGTAATTAATACTTTGAATATTGCTGTATGTGCCACTAGAACCAGTATAAGCATATTTAAAATATCGATAACCGCCCTTTGCAAGTTCAGCCGCCGAATAAGGAGTCCAGGAACTGCCGTTTTTACTAATTGAAAGGACGCCATCAGTTCTTGATCCACTTCTTTGGGTAACTGAAATAACGGTTAAGTCACTACTGAAAGCATTTGTGTTATAAATTGAACCATCGGTTTTTGCAAAAGAAAGGTAACTAGTTCCACTTTGGCTGAAAATGTAAGCGTTCGTTGTTACTGTAAAATTAACACCGCCAATAGTGACAGAAGTATTACTAGGAGTCTTAGTGTCTTTTGATACATTAGAAGAATCAAACTGAGTAGTAGCTATTGTCTTGGGTACTCCCGCTGCTACCTGATAAACTACACGGGTGACATTAACTGAAAAGTTGTATGACTCCCCTTCATAACTAATTGAGAATTGTTTTGAAGTTGTAGAACCTCCGCTATTTGCGTCGTCATAAGTAAACATATAGCCGTCACTTGCAAAGGTAAAATCCGTTGTTGTCGGTTTTTTTCCATCACTATAAGTAAGTGTCACAATAACATCATTTTTAGTGATCGTTTCGCCCGGATGAAAAGTTCTATTGTTTTTAACGCTAGCACTAACGTTATCTAATGTTGGTTCAGGTGGTTCAGGTGGGGTCACACTTCCACCCCCATCTCCAATATATG
>CAYJAE010000078.1:0-4128 GCA_964368105.1 uncultured Staphylococcaceae bacterium | reverse complement strand
GTCTTGTTTTTGTTTGTAACCATGGAAAATTAGAAGTTATTTTGCTATACTTATTTTGAGAATAGAGCACTTAAATTTATGGATAAAAAGACCCAAAGACGGAAAACAATGATCATTATTGGCGACATTGTTTTTGGATTACTTTACACGCTTCTTATTACCGCGGCAGTCGTGCTTTGGGGATTGGTTCGGTTAGTGGACGGTCTTAATTTTGTTTTCTTTCCATTCCTTTTTATCATCTTTGCCATCGTTGGTCTCGCATTCATTATCTTTCTTTATATTAAAAATAATCCTGTTGTCCTTGATCGAAAGAAAGAAAAGAAATATGTTCTCATTCTTTCGCTCACCGTAGCGGTCCTAAGTATTTCTGGCATTACCGGAATTGAAATAAAAAATTATGATTTAAAAACCTACACTCGGGAAAAATGGCTTGAACGCGGCTATGATCGCGGGCGCCTCGTTACTTCTTTTATGAAGAAAGTCGATTTGGTCGGTAAAACTGAAAGTGATGTTATTTATTATTTAGGTGAACCTGACTATCAAGGAAAGCCATCTGGCAATGATACTTTTGCCTTTAGTTATAACTACGATATTGGTCTCTATTTTGATTTTCTTGATCCTTCAACTTTTGATGTTTATTTTAATGAATCAGGAATTATAACCTCCGTTAGTATTGGCTACCACTAATTAGATTTTTATAAGTTAGGATTTATCATCGTTTTCAGTAAAAAAACGGCCTCAGAAAGGTCGTTTTTTAGAGAGAGTAAAGAATATAACTACTTTTTACCTTTTCTTGCGGAAGAAACCATATTAGATACTTTGCTGTACATAACATTAACTCCTTCTTCACTTGCTTCAAAAGAATGACTAAACTTCCGATTTATTCCTAAAGAATCAGCCGTGGCGAATGTATCAATATTAGCGCCTAAAAACTGAAAGATCCATCCTTCTTTTTCTCTACTCTTTACAAGACTATTAATCTTTTGTTGACTGTATTCACGACTTGAGTTTTCTTCGCCGTCCGTAATTATTACAACAATAATATTTTGAGGGCGTTCACTCTTTTTGGTTCCGCTTAACATTACTGCGGTTTTGTTAATACCGTAGCCGAGCGCGTCAAGTAAGGCAGTTCCCCCGCCTGGACGATATTCTTCACGTTTAAGCGTCGCAATATCCGTTAAAAGTGTCCGGTCATGGATTAGTTCAATCCGCGTGTTAAAGAAGATTGTAGTAACAATGCACTCACCTTTAAGTTTCTTTTGTTCTTTAAGTAGGCGGTTATAGCCGCCAATCGTGTCATTTTCAAGTCCCGCCATGGACCCGCTCTTGTCAATAATGAAGACTAATTCTGTTTTTTCTTTTTGCATGTTATTGCTCCTTTCAAGTGTCTTCATAATACACGATGAAAAAAGCCTTTTGGTCGCCTCTAAAGCGACATTTTTAATATCCGATTAAAGATTGGTCATATTTTAATAGCGATTCATTTATCAGTAATATATCGTAAATCCCTTCAGTAATAAAAAACTTTACTATAACATCAAAAAGATAGCTTGCTGATAAAGAATAGCCCGCACTATCTAAAAGTTGTTCAGCTTTATCTAATGGTAATTCAAGCGCAATAATAAAAGCAATAATTGTTTTCTTTTGCGGGACGTAGTCACTTGAACTTTTAATTTTGGAAAAGTGACGTCGATCTATTCCAGCTTTTTTATAAATTTCTACATCGGTTTTGCCGGAAGCATCAATTAACTTAAAGAGTTTGACGTTAAACGGTTCATCAACCAAAAATTCATTAACACTCAAGACCGGCCGCTCATGTAAACTATACTTCTTCACCGCTCGACGAGAAAAACTAAGACTATTGATGTAATTATCAGCGATATATTCTTTTAATTTATTAATTAGTGTTACTTTTTTGTTATCCATGATAATTAAATTATAACAAAACAATCTCATGTTATTTAGACTTAACAGAAACAATTTTTTATTGTGTTAATCCTATCTTATTTAGGAGTAGTTTATTTGATATATATTGCTCGTGACGAGTTAAGATTAGGACTCTTTCTCAGCACCTCACTTTTCTTTTTCATTAAATATACACAATTAATAATTGATATCATAATTATAAAATTTATGTTAAGATGTTATTGGTTATCAATGTTGATAACAGGAATACGGATTGAGAAAGAAAATGAGTAAAAAATTTAGTGAGTTAAAAAAAGAATTGTTAGATAATGAAGAATTTAAGAAAGAATATGACTCTTTTCAATTAGAATACGAAATAATTAAGGAGTTAATTGAATTAAGAACTAAAGAAAAATTAACGCAAGAAGAGTTAGCAAAGCGGATCGGTATTCCAAAATCAAATATTTCTCGCTTTGAGAATGGCAGACATACACCAACACTTGAAACCTTATCAAGATTTGCGGCCGGACTAAACAAAAGAGTTGTTATCACTTTTGTTGACCTTTAAAAGAGAAGTATCAATTTGTTTAGAAACTATAAAATTCTATAAATAACTCTTCAATTCTTCATAACATCAGCAAAATACATTTAACGTCTTTTTTGATAGTATTCAACTTTAAACATTTCGTGTTCTTCAACGCGAAAAACTTCAAACATTGGGGGAAGAGGCGGGAAATGCACATCCCCAATAAACGAACCATATACGGTTGAAAGAATAATTTGATCCGCAAATGGTAAAGCTGCTTCATATATTTGAGCGCCGCCAATGACAAATAAAGTTTCTTCTTTGTTTTGCCACATTTTTAAATATCCTGCTAAATCGCTTGTAACGGTAACTTCTTCATTAGCTAAATCTAGCGGACGTGACGTAATAATTACATTATGACGATTAGGTAAAAGGCGACCAATAGATTCATAAGTATTTCGTCCCATCAAAATAGTATGACCTTTCGTGGTATTACGAAAATGGGCGAGTTCTTCTTTAATGTCCCAAGGTATTTTGTTTTTATTGCCAATGACCCGGTCTTCACTCATGGCCCCGATTAAAATAATCATTAAACACTCACTACTCCTTTAATTGCGGGATGGGAAGTATAATCAATCAATTCAATATCTTCATATTTAATTTCGGTAATTGAATTAACTTTGCGGTTAATACGGATTGTTGGTAGTGGCAGTGGATCACGAGAAAGTTGTTCATTAATTTGGGGGAGATGATTACTGTAAATATGGGCGTCGCCCAGAGTATAAACAAAATCGCCAACCTTTTTGCCAGTGGCATGCGCCATCATTGTTAACAACAGTGCATATGAAGCAATATTAAAAGGAACACCGAGGAATATGTCGCCACTCCGTTGATAAAGTTGTAAAGAAAGGGTTGTTTCGTCCGCTGAAACATAAAACTGCATTAATAAATGACAAGGCGGAAGAAGCATATCTTTGATTGCAGGAGGATTCCACGCTGAAATTAAAAGTCTTCGTGAATGAGGATTGTTTTTAATCTCGTTTTCAATCGTTAATAGTTGATCAACACCATTGAAATTCCGCCACTGGGCCCCGTAAACTGGACCAAGGTCACCGTGAGCTTTGGCAAATTCTTCATCATCCGCTATTTTTTTGACAAATGTTGGTGGGTCTTCACCCTTATACATAGGTGACTTTTGATATTTTTCAAATGGCCATTCATTCCAAATACGAATATTTTGTAAAACTAGAGGACGAATATTTGTTTCTCCAGAAATAAACCAAAGAAGTTCACCTAATACTGCGTGAAACGCAACTTTTTTGGTAGTTAAAAGAGGAAAACCATCACTAAGTGGAAAACGCATATGATAACCAAAATAAGAAATTGTCCCAGTCCCAGTACGATCTTTCTTGGTTTCTCCTTTAGATAAAACATCACGACATAATTGTAAATACGTTTCCATAAAAATATTCCTCGCAATCCTAATTATAATAACATAAACTATTTCCTACTTTTAAACTTAAACTCACTTCGACTATTCCTAATTGAAACTTTTCATATTAATAGAATTTGAGTATACTTCCTTAGGTCTACTCAATAAATAATGACCCGTAGTTCAGTTTTTTTCTTTCCTGGGGCGATCCCCTTCGGTCGAACCAATAAAAAATGACCCGTAGGTCAGTTTTTGTTTTTCTGGG
>CAYJAE010000077.1:0-4296 GCA_964368105.1 uncultured Staphylococcaceae bacterium | reverse complement strand
TTATTAAGACCCTGTAGTTTTGCGTCACTAGATTGCTCTAGGTTTGCCTTTATACAACTCTATTTATAGTCAAAGCGCTTTATTTGTCAACAACGACACGCATTTTTTTGTGTTTTTTTTGTTAATTTTCGCCTATTGGTCGTATTTTAGTAGTAAAAGTATTGTTTTTAAGGTGAATTATTCGTTTTTTGGGCTTTTTTTAAAATTATTTTTTCGCTAATTATATTAATCTATGCGTGCATATACGCGTGTTTTTAATGAATAAGTAATTAATTAAGCCGGATCTTTGGCTTTTTGATCGATGATATATTTTAAAGCAACATCTTTTTCTAGAGGACGCGACATAAAGTAGCCTTGACCAAACCGGCAACCGAGTTCGCGGAGGTGATTATACTGTTCACTTGTTTCAATTCCTTCGGCAAGAGAAGCAATTTCAAACTTCTTGCACATGCTAATGATTTCGGGAATGATTGAAGAATCAACATTTTTCCGATTTAGTTCGTCCACAAAAGATTTATCAATTTTAATTGTGTCAAAGTCAAGTTTAGCGACGAGGGAGAGCGAGGAGAAACCTGTTCCAAAGTCATCAACCGAAATACGGAAACCGTGATGGCGTAATTCGTCAAGCCGCGCATCAAGTAATTCGTAATTCGCCGAAAAGATAGTTTCGGTCATTTCAACGACAATCAGGTTAGGCGGAACACCATAATCCTTAACGACTTTAACGAGCGAAGCAACAAATCCGGAATCAAGGAGTTGCAAGGTTGAGACATTGACCGCTACTCGGACGTCAGTAATTCCGTTATCCACTAATTGTTTAACAAAGATCATTGCTAGTTCATTAATCTTGCGACCAAACGAAACAATCATCCGGTTTCTTTCAACAATTGGAATAAATTCACTAGGAGGAATAATGCCGTAAACCGGACTTGTGTAACGAGCCAGTGCTTCAAAGCCAACTGTTTTTTCGGTTTTTAATTCAACTACCGGTTGAAAGACAAGGCGTAAGGCCCCAAAGTCTGGGCTATAAGAGAGGTCTAAGAGTTCTCGTTTAATAGTATCTTCCCGTTTAATCATTGCTTCCATCTCTTCATCAAAATAAGAAATACTAATCATCTTTTCTTCGTCACGGGTGAATTCGCTTGCTATTCGGGCTTTTTGTAAACATATTTCACTCGTCATAGATTGCTTTGATAGATGACGGACCCCAATGAAACAACGAATTTGTTCCCGGGTAATCGTTTTAATAATTGCGTCCTTTATAAGATTATAAAAAGCCATGATTTCTTCATGTTTTAATTTATTGTCAGCATAGAAAACAAAGATATCTTCTTCAACGTAATATAGTTCAATCTGTTTAGTTTGTAGTGTCTTTAGTTTATTAACGAGGGAGGAACTTAATAATTCAACATATTCATACCCTTGAGCCCGGTAAAGCTTTTGAGTGTCTTTTAAGTTAATAAGGAGAATTGTTCCTTTGGGTGACTTACTATCAATTGCCGCTTGAATCCTTTTCTTTAGTTGGCCGCGATTAGGGAGGTGGAAACGTTGGTCGTATTCATTATAAAACCGGACTTGTTCTTCGAGTCCTTTCGAACGACTTATATCAAAAATTACGCCTTCAAGGGCAATAACCCGGCCATATTCGTCATATACCGCCGCGCCTCGTTCCACGACCCATTTAGTGCTGCCGGTTTTTGTTTTAATTTCATAGCGTTCAATAAAGCTTGTTCGTTCAACAATGGCTTTATTCCAGGAATTACGCACTTGTTTCCGGTATTTTGGCAAAATAATCTCGTTATACGTGGTAATTGGCTGATTCACTAGTTCGGAAGGAGTGTAACCAGTTAACTCAAGCGCCCCGTCAGAAACAAAGAACATCGTATAAGCTTCATCATCTGAACAACGATACACTAATCCCGGTAAACTACGGAATATTGCGTCTTGACTACGATTTAATTCCATTACTGTTTTTTCAAGTTCTTTATTCTCAGTAATGTCACGGAGAATTACAACTCGAATATAATGGCCGTCAGGACGGCGGTCAACAATATCAAGTGACTGTTCAATCCAAAAAACACTACCGTCTTTTCTAATAATTCGTTTCCGAACAGTCGCGTGACCTTGACCTTCATTAACTTTCCGTTGAATGTATTGATCAATATAAGCATCATCCGGATGTGTAACGCGGTTCCACCCTAGGGCAAGATACTCTTCTTTTGAATAACCGACAATTTTTGCAAAACTATCATTAACAAACGACTCGTAATTACGATCAGTGGGCATTATTGCAAAACCAAGCGGAGTTTTTTGAAAAACATCTTCTAAAAGGCGAGTCTTCGAAATTGAAGAAATGCGATGGGTTTTAAACTTATCAATTTTAGCGGCAAGCTCAGCGGTGTTGTTTGGATTAAAGACCCAAAAAGTTGAAGATTTATCTATCTCCTTCGCTTGCGCATAAACATCATGGCCGGTAATTGCAATAATTTGTAAAAACTCGTATTTTAAATGTAAAAATAAATATTTTTTAAAGTAATCAACGTCGTTATTAGTAATATCCGCGAGCAGAATAAATACATCTTTATTTTGTTCAACTGTCTTATCAACTTCAGTTATTGTTGTGACAAAAATGGTGTAGGCGTCACTTAAGCACTTTTTAATAAGTGTTTCCGTTTCGCTGCTGTTAGTCAATAAAATAATTTTTTTCTTATCCATTTGTCTCTACTTACGTTTATTATACCATTTCTAAAGGCCGCTATTAATTAATTGGCTAAATTTTAGACTGATTTTTGAAGATCCCACTCTTTAAAGAGTGTAATGAAATATTCACTGTTAATAGGTCATCCAAATAGAAAGCCTTGCCTGACCTTCACTCCGTGCTCTTTTAAGAAGTTTGCTTGGTACTTAGTTTCGACGCCTTCACTGGTAATTATTGTGTTTTTTGTCTTTAAAAGTGTAATAAGATTTTGGTATATTTTCTGTCCTAATTATTAAAAGGATCGAGCTTTGTGAGTTTTAATCCAGGCTTCACTACTTAAATAAGTCCAATTTGTCGGTGTTTAGACGGTATAACTTAGCTTTTTTATACTCTTTAACCGTTAATATTTCAAGATCTGCAAGCTCATTAAGAAGTCTTAGACAGTATTGTTTACTAAACTCTTCATGAGTGGAATCTTTATAGTCTTTCCAATTAAAATATCCTTCGCCACTTCCGGGGAGCGCTAGGACGTACTTTAAGGCAACTTCGGTTGCCCGATTTATGAGGTTTCCGTCTCCCTTTAACTTATTTACAATGTTATAGAAATTAATATATATCTTTGCGTATTTCAAAATAATGTTTCCCATATATTCAAGAAAGTACGTTAAATCATTTCCGGCACTTCTTGTATTCTGAATCGCATTATAGTAACCGGCTTTATGGACTTTATTATTAATTGCTTCACTAACAAGTAATAAACTTAACGCTGGAGCGTGTTTATAGTTATACCAAAAAGACATAACACGCGCCATTCGGCCATTATAATCAAAATAAGGATGAAGGAATATTATATAAAAGTGAATGATGTGCGAAGCAAGGAGATGTTCTTCATACGTTTTTTCACTATTAATGTAATTAATTAATTCCTTCATTAACTTTGGTAATGCTTGGTGCTCAACGCCTTTATCAACAATCGTATTCGCACTGCTCATGATATTTACTCCATCATGACGATAATAGGCACCGGGTAACAACACTTCTTCTTCCTTTAAACAATTCTTTGAGAGAATGTTATAAAGTTTAAAAATATTTTCTTCAGTAATATCGTTATTTTTAACAAACTCATAGCCTAATAACATGTTTTTAACACTAATATCATTAGGTTCTGCCAGATTGTCATAATCAGTTCTATTTAATTTTTCTATTATTGCTTTAGTGGTCCGGACACCTTCAATTGATAAATTTGCTTCAATTTCTGTTAGGACAAAACTATTTAAAACTTCCTTATTCTGAAGTTCTGCGGATTGATTCAGTATGGAGTTACGTATTAGATCTTGGCTGCCTGAAAAATTAGTGATTACTTTCTCATTATTCCAATAAAATAACTGATTACCAAATTGGTCCATTAATTTTAACTTGCAAAATTCCGCATCTTCAAACTTTTGTTTACTAAATTCCTTTAAGTCTTGGTGTTTGAAGCCATACTTATAAATTAATTCGGAATCAAGAGGAAAATGGTCTAGCTCGTTACAAATAGTTTTAAATTTTAAATAATCATTCATAAAACACCTCTAAATATAGTTTACAATTTTGTTTAC
>CAYJAE010000076.1:0-4357 GCA_964368105.1 uncultured Staphylococcaceae bacterium | reverse complement strand
TCTTTTGCGATGTGGTTTGTTTATAGTCTTGGCTATTCGGTCCACGATTCACTGGGGGACCTTATGCGCCGCCGCCAAAAAATTAAATTTGATGCTCTTGCCCTAAAAGCAAGTCCGGAATATATTAAAAGGAGAGATACTATGGAAAATATCGAAGCTTCACTCGTCCTCACCGCCTTTTCTAAACGTTATGGGAAAAGTGAGCGTTACGCCGTAAAAGACGCCTCTTTAGTCATTAAAGGTGGCGAAATATTTGGCTTCTTAGGGCCTAACGGCGCGGGGAAATCAACGACCATTAAAGCGATTGTTGGGATTATCCCACTGACTGAAGGAAGTATTTCTGTCTGCGGGTTTGACGTCAGTAAAGAAGCAGTGGCCGCGAAAGCCCACATTGGTTACGTCCCGGACCATTACGCTTTATACGAAAAACTAACGGCTCGTGAATATGTTAACTATATTGCGGACATTTATAAAGTAAGTATTGAAAAACGAACAGCGCTCATTGATGAATACGTCAAAATCTTTCATCTTGAAGAAGCCTTTGACTTCCAAATTAAAACGTTTTCGCACGGAATGAAACAAAAAGTAACAATTATTGCAGCGCTTGTTCATGAACCAAAGTTATGGCTCCTTGACGAACCACTGACGGGGCTTGATCCGGATAGTATTTACCAAGTTAAAGAAGCAATGCGTGCGCACGCTAGTAAAGGCAACATTGTCCTGTTTTCGAGTCACTTGATTGATGTCGTTGAAAACTTATGTGAAAGAGTCGCAATTATTAAGAAAGGTCACTTATTTGCGCCGGTCGTCGTTAAAGAGATTACGAAGACGCAAACCCTGGAAGATTACTATTTAGAAACGACAATTAATGACCAAGCGGGAGAAGAAGTAAAAGTCACAGCATGAAAGACATTATAACCTTAGTAAAAATGCAGTTTAAAAACCAGTTGGACTTTAAGTTAACTGGCAATAAGTATTTACTCTTGAAAAAGGTTGTTTTTACTTTGCTACGGTTTATTGTTACGCTTGCCTTTGCTTACTTATTATTTTGGGCGTCTTCGTTTTTACGTATTTTCCACAACTCACCCTACTTACCCACTAGTTTAATGACGATGCTTTTATCGTTGATTCTCGTTATTTCGACCGTAACAACCACTAATAAAGTAGTGACCTCCCTCATCCTTGCTCCCGACAATAAACTACTCATAACACTACCGGTACCGGCTAATAAAATATTCTTATCAAAAATAATTATCTTTTATATTTATGAACTGGGGCGTAACGCGACCATGACGCTGCCACTTTTTATTGCTTACGGTATGCTCTCCCCAGTTAGTCCCTTCTTTTACTTTTGGGTCATTATTGCCTTTATCTTTATTTCAATGATTCCAGTTGTGCTTGGAATGGTCTTATCAATCCCTGCGCTTTATATTAAACGCTTTTTTGCGCGCTTCCCGGTTGTAAAACATATTGTCTCCGTGCTTTTACTGGGTGTTATTATTTATTTGCTTGTCCAACTCATTTTAGTTATTCCCCCGACTATTAATATTGTTCACTACTGGGGACCAATTAAAAACTTATTAACGACTGTTACTAATTTCTTTCAAACTTACTTTAAACCAATCTATTACCTGGTTGTGATGATTGTTGGTAAATATAGTAGTAATATGGCGTATACCTATCTTGATCCCTTACCGTGGATTGTCTTTCTCTCTTTACTAGCTTTTATTGCGCTTCTTTTAACTGGCGCTTACTTTATTGTTCGTTCGCTCTTTTTACAAATGATTAGTGTTGACGTTGAACGAGCAGAACACTTTAAACAAGGCGGAAAGGTAAGGCGGATGAAGAAGCCATTTTTTGCCTTCTTAGAAAAAGAAATCTTAATCAGTGGACGAAGTGGTCAGTTTACTTATAATTTCCTCTTAACTTATATTGGGGTCCCGCTATTTTTACTTCTTATTAATCGTGTCTTCTCATCAATGAACCTATATGACGACGGGATTGCTTTTGTCCAAGCTTTTAACTTATTTTTAATTACTCTAACTTACTTTGCGTCAAACAGTGTCCTTGCGACGGTTTACGCCCAAGAAGGACGAGCGGGCTACGTTAAAAAAACTAAACCAATTAATATCTTTAGTGCCTTAATTGCTAAATTAATTCCAAATATGGTGCTCTCACTCCTCTCACTAACGGCGACGCTTGTTGTCTTTAATATTTATATGCAATTAACTTTTATTAATATTTTCCTCCTCGCTTTAAGTCTCTTCTTTATGCAGATTGGTAGTATTTTAATTTCCGCACTTTTTGATTTAAATAAACCGTTAAATGAACTCTACGCGACAAGTGGAGACACGGTCTTTAACCCAAACGAAACAAAAGCAACAATCTTTGCCTTCGTTAGTGCGATTGTTTACGCACTTTTTGCCTTCATGTTTTTAAACGAAACAAAGATTCCGCCGAGTGTCCGTTTTAATCCGTCCTTTTTAAAATTAATGCTGATTGGCCTCGCTTTCTTAACGGTTGCAGTATTCCTTTTCAAATGGATGGTCAAGGCGTATTACTTTGACGAAAGGAGTGCTTAAAATGAAAAAATCAGTAATGCTCATTATTGTGACTCTTTCCACAATTGCGCTCATTGTTATTGGTCTTTTATTCCAAAAAGCCGAAATATATAACGAAACAAAATATATTACCTCAATTATTATTACTCATGTCCGGCTTGGTGACGAACTCTTACCAACCTACTTTGACGAAACCGCAAATATTTATCGGCTTAAAAGTATTGACGAGAGTAGTAGTCAATCATATTTAAATTATGTTCCAGGCTTAACGGTTGACGTTATTTACGAAGTATCTCCAAACGACGCAACGACAAGTGCGGTTCTCTTCCACACTGATCCAAGTAGTAAAATTGCTAAAATTGGTCAAGAAGACGGACGGATTAGTTTCTTGCGTGAAGGTACGGAAACGTTTAGTGTTAAAGCTGCGGACAATTCAAACGTTTCGGTCCAATTAAGATTACGCGCAAAAGCAGCGGATTAATGACTAATCATTAAAATTGCGTTACAATATAGCGGTTGATCCGTAGAAAAGAGGATATTATGAAAAAGATGATGATGTATGGCCTTGGTGCCGTTCTCCTAACAACCTTAGCGGGATGTACCCCTACAAAGGACGAAGAATTAGTAAGTATTAGCGTCAAAAGCGGTCTTAAAGAAGATTATCAAGCCGGCGAAACTGTTGATTTAAAAGCCGTGGAAGTTGACGCCCTATATGACGATAATTCTAAAAAAGTTATTAAAGGAAAAGACTTAACCTTTAGCCCAGTTAAACTTGATACTGAAGTTTTAGGGGAAGGCGAAATAACTATTACATATTTAACAAAATCAGTCGTTTGGAAATATTTTGTTTCCGAAACTTTTGAAATTGATAATTTAAGCGCTCCAAAGTTTGTGAGTGACTATTTTGCTAATATTGGTGAAAAAGAAAATAAACGAGCGGAATTTATGGACCGGGAACAAGGCTATCACGTTGGTAGTGATAACGAATTTGTTTTCTTCCCCATTGTTAATGCTTATAACTATAAAGGTGACGAAGTAGTCCTTAATGAACTGCCAATGGTTGTAATTCTTGAAGAGAAGACGACCCTCGGCGGATACACCCTTTTAAGCGGAAAAGCGCTAGATGACGTTGTAACGATTGATAACGTCAAGGGCCGCTACCAATTTAGCAAACTCGCCGAAGGAAAATCTTTCCGTCTTACTGTTCGTCCAGAAGGCGACGAATACCTTGACGACGAAGTATACGAAACTTCCTTTGAATTTAATGTTGTTTCCGGATATAACGTTTATAATCAAGACGACTTATCGCATTTTGATAATGTTGGCGCTCCGTGGGCGGCTTACCGCAGTGCCCATAATTTAGAAGCACTACCAGTTAACGGACTTATTCTTCATAATGACCTGGAAATAGAAGCAGAAAACCTTCCTGACGGTTTCTTCTATAAAGAAGGAGACGAAGATTTAAAGTCAACTGACGAAGATTACGCCCGAACCCTTAATTCACTTCGTGACTCAATTAGCCTTTATCAACGCGATATTAAAAAAGGTGAAGAATTTACAATTAACGGTAACTACTTTAACTTAAGTTATCTTGATCTTCCAGTAGTAACACGCGACACTGAAAAGATTACGGGTGTCGGGAGTGTTGTCTCACACGCGACTATCTTCCAAGCTGGACTCCGCACTAAAGAGTTTGCAACAAACCCAGAAGACCAAGGACAATTCATTTTGAAAAACCTCAGTGTTACCGGTAACGCCAACCGGAGTGAAGCAGGACCTAAGTCAGGAGGAGCAAT
>CAYJAE010000075.1:0-4372 GCA_964368105.1 uncultured Staphylococcaceae bacterium | reverse complement strand
ACGTTAGATTTGATTATTAAACAAAATAGTTACTTTGTAACTAACAGTAACATAACGACTGGTGTCGTAGGCGACATTGCAATTCTCCATGAACGTTCCTTTTTCTTTTTTGGTGTGATCACAGGGATTGAACTTATTGAAACAAATCAACTGAAAATAACAACAACAGACTTTGTCTCGTCATTACTTTTCGAAATGCGAGTTTCAGCATTTACAGGCAATATCGGGAGTGAACTCTTACGCTACATTAGTGCGGAGTACTTAACGAACCAAGACCCCCTTCAAAACAAGCCGTATCTAACGCTTGTGAACGAATCTTCCACTCAAGGACGAATAATCCAAGAGGACGACAAAATCAAGAAATACAACGACTTTTATAACGATGTGTATAAAGAACATAAAGTTAGATTAACAGCCAGATTAGGAATGACGGGTGGCGCAATCGGTTCTATAAAAATAACAGCTGTCGATTCGGCAGAAGAGAAAATACTCTCATCAACATTCCCAATGATTAGAGGCCTAGTCGTTAGTGAGAATAATATTACCCGGTTAAATAAAGTGACTTTCTTACCGAGCATTAAAAACGAATTAAATAAAACTGAAGAAAGTTTCTATTTACTCGAAGACGGCACGATCACGAATAATAAATCAGCAGCCTTGCGAGTTCATGATGTAGTCGAGAAAAAACTTATCTATAAAGATGCGGACTTACAAGGGAATACTTATGAACACAAATTCTCATCAGGTCAAGTTAAGACGAATTCGGGTTATATCACTTTAAGTGAAATAACATGGCACCAAACATCAGCAACATACATTGGGTTCGATGGTTCGTCAACAGCACGTGGTGTACAAGTTGGATCAGGACCAAACCCCCAACAAACACCGTTTGTCTTAACCGTACCGATAACGAACTTTGATAACAATGCCAAAATCACCGAAGTGAAGATTACGCTCGCAGCCGCTAGTGCAACGAGTGAATACAAAATAAGTGTTGGCGAAGACGAAAGTGAATTTAAAAGAATTGAATCAACTAGTAATAAAATCTATTCGACAGGAAGAATTGACGAAGTGAATGGGGATGTTGCGATCAGTTTAAAAGCAACTTCTGGTGCCGTTTATATTTCAAAGATTGAAGTCTCGTATCAGCCCCAAGATAGTGATGCACAGACGTTGGCAAAAAAGGCTGAAAAAGAATTTAGGAAAGAAGACTTTATGCATAGCATAACATTCTCTATTAGCAAAGATAATACTGTCTTTATTCCTTTAGAAAATATTCATCTAGGCGATAGAGTAAGGTTCCTACACAACTATAAAAGCATAGCGACAATTCTCACGAAAATTGAGATGAACAATACGACCGATGATTACCTAATAACACTTGGAGAAGAAAGATCCAAGCTAACAGAAAAACTAAAAATTATATTGGAGGGCAAATAATATGGCACTTAAGAAAATAACCTTTGATGGGGCATCAGTAACTAGCAAGGATGATGCAGATATCAACTTTCACCTATTCAACGTAGTCCCAGCTGGCATTATCCAAGGAGTGGGAAACGAAGTTTCGGTGTCCGCTGGTAATAATACGATTACCTTTGGTTCGGGATACTTACAAATTTATGGCCGAAGGATTTACATGGAGCCGAATACCCAAATAAGTATTTCGCTTGATGGCAATAGAAACGGTTACGTAGTTGTTGATTTAAACCTCGCACAAAACACCCTAGAATTAACTAAAAAAGAAGTAACAAGTGGATGGCCGAGTTTAGTGCAGAATAACTTATCAACTTCAATTGGCCGTTATGAATTTCCAATTGCCAAATATACAAAGACTGCGACAACCTTAACTTTGGATTACGCATTCACTAATGCACGGCCAAAAGTAAAAACAATGACGACTTTATTATATGAACAAAGAAATCAACTAACGAGTTGGGTAGATGAATATTTCTCGCATTTTATCGTTAGTCCCCATGAAGAAGATGCCGAAATTATGAAATATGATTTGTCATGGATTAATAGTCCGCTCGAAGAATGTTTGTTTCATGTGCGTATTGGCCGTAAGGCAGTATTAACATTCTCTGGTCTGCATTTAGTTGATAACTCAATTCAAACGTTAAGTTATCCGTTCTTCCAACATACGCATTTTTTAACGATTGAATACAAGGATGATGAGATGGTGCTGTACTCAAGTGCCACGGATCATAAAGTAACAGTAGTGGAGGTATTTAGATAATGCTACAAGATTTCAATAAACACAAAGTCCTACTTGCCTATTACGGTGGATCGGCAGCTTACAAAACAAACACAGAATTTTCGGACAAAGATATTATTGTCGTCTTAGATGAATTTAACGGTTACGATCATCTAACAAAAAACGAAGAAGGCTACGAATATTTTATTTTCGGTAAAAACCAGTTTATCGACAAAATGAATTTTGATAGAAGTGTAACTCCGTATTTAAAGATATTTAATGACGACATTTTGTCCGACCTTGAACCCATCTTCCTGGACGAATCGTTTGAAGAACAGTACGAAGCCTTACGAACCCGTCCATTCTCTTCTTACATTGTCGATTACTTAACAGCGGTTATTAATTATTACAGTGTCTTCCTGGTAAGCGACATTTTACGCAAAAACATGTATCACCTTTATAGGATAGATGAGCAAGTAAAACGTTACTTAGAAACTGGTGAATTCAAACTCGGAATAAGTGAAGAAACGTTAGAAAAGATAATGATTCTCAAAGAGAATCACCGCACGAACAATTTGGACATTCTAGCGGAAGTGCGAAACATCTTGGAATACCTAAAGGGGGTGAGGGATGATGTCGGGGCTTGAAATAACATTAACAGTAATATCGATACTGGGAACACTTAGTTCCATCTCATTTGGCTACCTTGCCTTTAAGCGTAATTCGAGTACAGACACAAAACAATTAGGCCGAGAATCGGGAACGGTTATCTCTGACCTAGGGTATATCAAATCAAGTATCGAACGAATTGAAAAAAGACTAGATAACTCGGAATCAAAGTTCGATAGCATTTCGACAAGACTAGCAAGAGTGGAAGAAAGTGTCTCTTCCGCTCATAAAAGAATAGATGAACATATTACTAAAAGAATAGGAGGAAAGAAAAGTGAGTGACATTATCATTTCAGTTATTAGTATTGTGGTTACAAGTGTAGTTTTACCTCTCACCACCTTTGGGGGAACTCGTCTCATCCAGTTTTTAAACCAGAAAATTAAGGATGAGAGAACGAGAGGTATCTTAACGAACCTCACGCAGATTATTGAACGTGCCGTTCGAAGTGTATTCCAAACGTATGTTGAAGCTTTGAAAAAGGAAAATAAGTTCACTAAAGATGCACAACTAAAAGCACTCGATCTTGCCAAGGTGGAAGTACTAAAACAAATCAGTAACGAAACGGCTGAATTCATTAAAGATAACTATGGCGACATCGATTATTTTATTACTTCGCAAATTGAATCAACAATCAATTTACTAAAAAACGTGTAAGAAATAAAATTCTCTTGTATTTATAATTAGGCAGTCATGAATGCCTTCGACCATAAGGGCGATTCTCCATTCGTAAGGGGTGGAACGTGTTGGGTACCTTGGGCACGTTAAAAGGAAGAGTACAGTGATTCGCTGCTATAAGGCGATGAGGTCATTGCAATAGTGCTGTAATGACCTCTAATTTACTAAAAGTACCATTAAAAGGCGGTTAAAAATTGGACGAAATTATTACAACTAAACAATGCTACCCCGTAGCCGTGATTGAACCTAAACACCGTTTTCACAGAAAAATATAGGGCTCCATTTTCCTTGGTTTTCCTTGGTTTACCCAAACTCGGAAAG
Source organism: uncultured Staphylococcaceae bacterium (assembly GCA_964368105.1). Classification (GTDB taxonomy): domain Bacteria; phylum Bacillota_I; class Bacilli_A; order RFN20; family CAG-826; genus UBA1361. The sequence goes on along the minus strand of CAYJAE010000075.1, from coordinate 512 downwards.
AATTAACCAATTGCCCACCTTCCTTGTTTTTCCTTGAAGTTCCTTGTTAAGTATGCCGTTTTACTCGGTTTACCCAAACTCGGAAAGAATTAACCAGTCCAGTGAAAACAGACCCAAAAAGTAGGGACTTGTACAGTGAAGTAATGACTCCAAAAAAATATTGAATTAGTAATAAAACTAACAAAAATCAGCTAAAAATAGCTGATTTTTTGTATATATAGGATTAAAAAATGATGGTTCAAATCCAACTAGTGGTAGGTACTATTAAGTAAGATGGGATTTGTAACACGGGTTTGAACTAATGTTAATAAAGTTGTGACACGAGTAAGAACCTTATTTCATGTGCACATATTTTAAAAATGTTCCTCTAGCCATATTTAGTAATTTTACAGCATCACTACATTTTATCTCTCTTCTTAAATAAGAAGCAGCAACTTCATTAAAATTATCAGGTAATACATATTTAGGGCGTCCCATGTGGACGCCTCTTTCTTTAGCAAGTCTTATACCTT
>CAYJAE010000074.1:0-4390 GCA_964368105.1 uncultured Staphylococcaceae bacterium | reverse complement strand
CTTTTTCCTTTTAAGTAATAGAAAAAACTAAAAGAAGTAAAATCGAGCGCGACCAGTGCTTTAGCACTCCTTGTTAATGGACTCTTATAAACAATAAAGAAACGAAAGATTATACCAAGCGGTACAAAAGCAAAAAGAGTGAAGTAGTAAGAAGCTTGAGCAAGCGCCACAAATAAAACACTAAGCGTCATTTTGTTTTCCTCCTTTAATAAAGAAAGAAAGGATAAAGGGGAGGAAAAAGAAGAGTGTCCATAAACTGCGACTTAAAATGAAAAAGGCCACAAATAATATAAAGGAAGTAAGAAATATTAAAAGAGGAACTCTAAATTTCATAACTTAAATCCTCATTCATTATCTTTGTGGTAAGTTTTGGTACTTTCGTCGTCCCCGGGGTTATTTCAATAATGCGCGCGCCTCGTTTAACTTGGCCTGCTGCGTTAAAGCCACTTAGGCGTCCGTAAACAAGTTTAATGCCTTGGTGAGTAAAGACAAAGTCATTCCGGTGATTATGCCCAACAAAAACTGCTTGGGTAACACCGTTATCAACGAGTGAGTCAAAAAAACCAGTATCTTTAGATTGGGAACTTACTTCTTCCTGTGGTTCACGGTCAAGTTCGTCCTCTGTTCCGGGCTCAAGGGCTTTATGATACTGAACAAGCGGAATATGCATGAAGACTGAAGAATAAACGTCATTCACTTTATCTACTTTAGCTTTTTGGTCGTACCACTCAACTTGGGCAGTGGATAAGTATTTATATTCACTTAATGAATCACTTTCTTTCTTTTTTAATTCGTCTTGCGAATCAAGAAAATAAAGATTATAAAACGGTTCATTGTTATAGAAGTAGTTAAAGGAGAAGTTACCAACCCCGCCCTCCGCTAAAGCGGGACCTTCTTTAAAGTAGAGATACTCTGGATTAATAGAAAGTACCTTATTGATAATCTTAGCGGGACTCGTGTAATCGTAATCGTGATTACCAAAAACAAAGGTCCATGGAGTTTTTAATTCTTCCATAAATTTAGTTAAGTCTTTATAACGAGCTAAACTCGAGATTGATAGTGTTTGGTCACCCGTAAAGACCACTAAATCAGGATTAGTCTCGTTTGTTATATTCTTAATTAATTCAAAAGTTGAACGATCAGTTTTGTCAAAACCGTACATTAAATGGATGTCGGAAAATTGGACAATTTTTAGTGACGGCCCCTTTAAATCAAAGCGAATCGGGGTGTCGTCACTATACTTCACTTGTGGTCGTAGATAAAGAGCGCTAAAAGGAATAGTCGCAGTAATGAGGAAGGTTATGAGTTCTTTTTTCATTACTTTAATTATAACAACTTTAACTTAAAAATAGTAAACATCCTTCAATTCAAAATGTTAGTAAAGTATTCATTTAATGATAAAACTACGGCAAAAAGCCTTTAAAAATACATATTAATGCCAAAAGCAAAAGCAAAGACGGCGAGGACTCCATAAGTTATTAAGAAAATGTTATAAAGTTTTTGTCCTTTAATATTTTCTTTTAATAAGAAGAAAAAACTAAAGGAAGTAAAGTCGATTGTTACAAGTGCTTTCATCCCTTTTGTTAAATCACTATTTTTAATAATTAAGAAACGAAAGAGCAGTCCAAGCGGAACAAAACTAAAGAGCGTTATGTAAAAGGAAGATTGCAAGACGAAAACTAAAACAGTAACAAAACTCATTTATTCCGTCCTCCTTTAATAAAGAAAGAGATAGCCGCGGGCAAGAAAAATAAAAGCGTCCAAAAACTTCTTGTTAAAATAAGAAAAGGTACAAATAAAATAAATGAGGTTAGAGTGATAAATAGTTTTGCTTTAAACTTCATAACTTAAATCCTCAAAAATTACTTTTGTTGTTAAGAGTGGTTCCGCTTCAGAAGTAGGAGTAATTTCAATAATACGCGCGCCACGCGTAAGGCCGCCATAAGCGTTATAACCACTGTTACGGCCATAGACTAACTTAATGCCTTGATGGGTAAAGACGAAGTTATTACGATGATCATGACCAACAAAGACGGCTTGGGACATTCCGTTTGTGAGCATTGAGTCAAAGAATCCAGTATCTTTTGATTGCGAACTAATTTGTTCAATCGGTGGATTAATAATAGTGTCACCATCCGGGACATTAAAGGAGAGCCTAAACTGAACAAGGGGAATATGCATAAAGACTGACGAATAAACTTCATTTACTTTATCTACTTTAGCTTTTTGGTCGTACCACTCAACTTGCGCGGGGGATAAATAATTATAAATAGTTAAACCGTCTGGTTCTTTTTTCTTTAATTCTTCTTTAGAATCAAGGAAATAAAGGTTATAAAATGGTTCGTTTTCATAATAATAATTAAAGACAAAGTTACCAACACCATCTTCATCTAATTTAGGACCTTCTTTGAAATAAAGATACTGTGGATTTACTGAATAAACTTTATCAATTATTTTAGCGCGGCTAGCGTAATCATAATCATGATTGCCAAAGATAAAAGTCCACGGTGTTTTTAAGCTTTCCATCAGCTTTGTTAAGTCAAGGTAGCGCGCTTTAGTGGATATTGATAGTGTTTGGTCACCCGTAAAGACCACCAAATCAGGTTTAGTGGCTTCGGTAATGTTTTTAATTAAGTCAAAAGTTAAATGATCATTTTTATCAAAGCCATAAGTAAGATGAAGATCCGCGAACTGAACTATTTTTAACGAAGGAGCGCTTAAATTAAAGCGGATTGGGGTGTCGTCGCTATACTTAATTTGGGCCCGGGGCGTAAGGACACCAAAGGGAATAAGCGCACTAATAAAAAGGGTTAAATATTTCTTTTTCATATAAATGTTTTATGAGTTAAGAGATTATATTCTAAGGCGGTTATCTCGTAAATTTTCTCAATTCTTTTACTAAGTTTTGGAGATTCACTCGTCTTTTCACCTACAAAACGCATCCCAATCTTTTCCATGACGCGGGAACTGCCAATGTTTTCACTGTCACAAGTCGCATAAACTCGACTAATACGTAAGTGCTTAAAAGCGTAACTTAAAAGGGCATTACCCATTTCTGTGCCGTAACCCGTATTCCAATATAAGTCATCAATTACCCATCCTAAACTCGGGGCTTTATTTATATCTTTAAAGTAGAGACCACACGCTCCAATGACTTTCCCGTCTTTTAAGGTAGCAATAAAATCATGATTATAAAGCGGAACTTCTTTTGAAGAGACTAAAACACTTTTGACAAAGTCTTCACTATCTTTAAGTTTGTTTGGTCCCCACACCATAAAACGGGTGACACTTTCTTTTTTCGAATAAGCGTGCACTGCATTAATGTCTTCAAGCGTAAAAGGACGAAGAAGAAGCCGTTTTGTTGCTAGTTTCATAAGATGATTTCTCCAAGAATCTTTTCGCCCGCTAAATAGGAAGTAATATTGTGAACTAAAAGCGTAATAATGTTATCGATAGTTTGATTATTATAATAAGCAACGTGTGGGGTAATGTAAACATTAGGAAGTTCCCATAAGATTGATTTACGAGGAAGTGGTTCTTCTTGGAATACATCAAGAATAGCAGCGCGAATACAGCCGGCTTGAAGCGCTAGTTCTAATTCAACTTCCTTAACAACATGTCCGCGCGACACATTAATAAAGAGGGCACTTCGCTTCATATTAAGAAACCACGGATAATCAATTAATTCAGCGGTCAGACGTGTAAGTGGGAGGGCACAAATTACATAGTCGAACTCCCCAAGATCTTCTTTAACTTTTTCAATATCGGTGTAAATAGATGCAAAATGCGGAGGAATATCCTCTTTTTGCCGAAAACCAGTAACACTAACGCCAAAGGCACTAAGGCGAGCGGCAAGAGCACTACCAATTCCGCCTGTTCCAAGAATTAAAGCTTTGGAGCCTGAAAGACCAACTGCTTTATAACGGGGATGCCACTCTTTTTTATTTTGTTTTTCCGTGTAAAAAGAAAGGTCATAATTAACATTCAAGATTTGGCCAATAACAAATTCACTAATTGCCGCAGATGTTGTTTGGTGCGCAGTAAAGAGGCGAATTGAACGCTTATGTAAATAGAATAAATCAAGTGTGTCGTAACCAACACTGAGTAGTTGAATAACTTTAAGATGAGAAAAACTATTAAGGCCAAGCTCTTCAATTGGCTTTGGGTAACCAATAATCATTACGGCGTCAAAGTCAATATCAGGCGAGACTGAAAAGGAAACATGGGGCAAGAGTGACTTTAAATAATCAATCTTTTCGTTTGTTAAGTCTCTAACTCCAGTAGTAACTAGTGCTATTTTCATTTTTTAATTATAGCAATTTTTAGTTATAGTTAAGATACTATCGCTCTTTGTTTCTAAACCGCTAAATTTAGATTATACTTATTAAGA
>CAYJAE010000073.1:0-4524 GCA_964368105.1 uncultured Staphylococcaceae bacterium | reverse complement strand
AGTTTAAAGTGCAATAGTTGAGAAAATGCATTTTAAAGTGCAATAAACATAAATACGTATTTTACGTGCAATTTAAGTGCAACAAAAAAGAGGCTCTACACCGTAATGTAAAGCCTCAATTTAAATGTTAGAAATAATTAGCCAGCAATTTTTAAACTTTTAACAAGAATGCTAGAAGTAGTGAAACTTGAAGATTGTAATTCATTTTCATTTGCGACTTCTTGGACATCTTTAAAGAGTTTGACTAAGTTACCTGCGACAGTGATTAAGTTAACTGGTCTCGTTACTTTTCCGTCTTCAATCATAAAGCCACTTGCTTGGAGACTAAAGTCACCGCTTGTGGGATTAAGTCCAGAATGCATTCCCATTAGTTCAGTAATTAATAAACCTTCTTTAACACCGCTTATAACTTCTGCGCGGCTTCGTTTTCCTGGTTTAAGCGCAACGTTACTAATGCCGACGCCAATCTTGCCGCCTTTATTACTACCGTGACCAGTTGGAGCAACGCCCATCTTAGTCGCAGTGCTTAAGTTATGAAGGTAGGTAAGTAAGACCCCATTTTTAATAATTGGTTTATTAGTCCGGGCCACCCCTTCGTCATCAAAGTAACTATAGAAGAGATTCTTGGTTAAAGGAGCGTCTAAGACTGTAATCTTGGAACTAGCAACCTTTTCATTAAGCTTACCCGCAAAGAGTGAAGTTTGTTTTTCGACTCTTTCGGCGCTTGCGCTGCTAAGGAAGGCTCCTAAAAGTGAAGAAGTCATCTTTGGATCAAAGACAACTGGGTAACTTCCCGTTGTACAAGGTTTCGCTCCTAATTTAGAGAGAACATTTGCGACTAAGGTGCTCGTAAACTTATCAGCGTCAAAGTTAGCAAAGTCATTATTAAGGAACATTTTGTATTCACTCTTAACGTCCTCTCCTTGACGGGCGACAACGTTAGCGACGATATAGAAGTAATTATTTTTGGATGATAAGTGGAGATTATAAGAATTATAGAACTTATGATCAGTTTCAGTTTCGTAATAGCCAACTGACTCAACGTCACTAATAAGAGGAGAAGCAGTTTTTAAAGCTTTTTCAATTTTAAAGAGAGTTGAGAGTTTATCCGCTTCACTAACTTCCGCTAAAGCGTTGTTATAGAAGTTCTTTTTAAAGTATTTCTTACTACCTTCAAAGATAATGCTTAAGTCTTCGCTTTCGGAAACACTCGCGCCATCTTTAATCTTTGCAATTAAGTATTGCGCCGTAGTGTCATCATCTTTTTCACTCATAGCAAAGCCCATCTTACCTTTGTAGATACCACGTGCCATAATTTCAATAGTCGTGGAGTCATTAAACTTTTCAACCGCGCCGTTATATACTTCCATTGTCTTCCGGGAAGACTTTAAAATAACTAATTCCGCAGCTTCTAGTCCTTTTTCACTAGCAAGCGCAAAAAATTTCTTTACGTTCATACGAGTGCTCCTCCACTTCCACCGACAGTAATTTCACTAACGCGAATTGTTGGTTGACCAACGTCAACCGGAATTGAGCCGCTTTCGGCGCCACACATTCCTTGAGCTCTTGCTAAGTCATTTGCGACCATATCAATTTTCATTAATACTTCAGCGCCTGTTCCAATTAAGGCTGCGCCTTTAACGAGTTCACAAATCTTCCCGTCCCGAATAATATAGGCTTCGTCACACGAGAAGTTGAAGTCGCCAGTCGCCGGATTAACACTGCCGCCGCCAAGTGACTTTGCGTAAAGACCAAGTTTGACACTTTGTATTATTTCTTCGGGAGTGTATGGGCCTTTATCAATGTAAGTGTTAGACATCCGGCTCGTTGGTTCAAATTGATAGTTTTGGCGTCTACCGGATCCAGTACTTTCAGCATTCATCCGTCGACCATTAAAGCGGTCAACCATGTAATGTTGTAAAATACCGTTTTTAATTAAAACGATTTTTTGAGTTGGTTTACCTTCGTCATCAATATTATTTGAGCCCCAAGCGTTCACAATTGTGCCGTCGTCAACGGCCGTAACTGCAGTGTTAGCAATTTGTTGGCCGACTTTTCCGGCAAACGGGGATAAACCTTTACTGACGGCACTTGCTTCAAGTGGGTGACCACAAGCTTCATGGAAAATAACGCCGCCAAAGCCGTTACCAATAACAACGGGCATTTTGCCACTTGGGCAATCGACCGCGGTTAGTTTTGCAATTGCAAGTTTAGCAACGTCAAGCGCAAGGGCGTCAACGTCTAAGCCTTCAACGTATTCAAAACCTTGATGAGCGCCTGGTCCCGCAAAACTTGTTTCAAAGGATTCTGGGGTCATTGCAACAGCCGCTAAAATTAAGCGAACCCGGTTTTGTTCGTCACTGAAGCTTTTGCCTTCACTATTAAAGATACTAATAGCGCGGACTTCTGAAGAAAGACCAGCTTGCGCGCGAACAATGCGGCCGTCATAATCTTTCATAATCTTATTTGCTCTTTTAAGAAGAGTAATAACTTCTTGGGTGCCAAGTGTTTCAACACTCTTACCGACAAGATGCTTTTTCCCCACTCTCGCCTTTGTAAGGGACGTAACCACGACGGTTTGTTTTCCTTTTTGGCTAGCGGCAAGCGAGGTTGCTAATTTTTTAATTCCTTTGGCACTTAAGTCACTTGTGTGACCATAAACACTTTGTAAGCCGTTCAGAATTCGAATCCCAGCGCCATACTGAATTGAGGTCGCGGGTGGTTGAGTTTTGCCATTATCGATGACGTAAGAAGCACTGTGGGTTTCTTCAAGAAAAATCTCGGCGAAATCTCCACCATTACTAAGTGCAATATTTAATACATCGAGGGCAAGTTTTTTTGATATCATTTCTATCCTCCTAGTCTTGCAAATTATAACACTATCATCGCTATTTTTGCCGAAACTAGTATAATACTAGGGGTTAAACGCTACCAAAATTAAAAAAAGGAGGAAAAAGAGTCAAAATGAGTGTCCTTGATGTTGAAAATCTGACTTTTAGTTACGAAGATGAAAAACTCTTAAAAGATGTTAATTTCCGCCTTTTTGATAAGGACCATGCAGTACTTGTTGGCCCCAACGGCAGTGGGAAATCAACCATATTAAAATTAATTAGTCATATCTTACTCCCCGATAGCGGAACGGTTAAATGGGTTAATAACATTAAAGTCGGCTATCTTGATCAATATAAGATCTTACCAAGTGAATTACTAGTGGATGAATATCTTTATGACGTCTTTTTCGATCTTTTTAAAAAAGAAAAGGAAATGATTAAACTCTATGAAGATGTCGCCAGTGCAAGTGAAGGGGATTACGAAAAACTCTTATACCGCGCAACCGCGATTAGTGAAGAGTTAGAAGACTTTGGCTTTTATTCGCTTTCAGCGCGGATTAACCACGTTATCACCGGGTTAGGCCTTGAAGCAAGTGTTCTTGAAATGCCAATTAAACATCTTTCAGGCGGAATGCGGGCAAAAGTCATCTTAGCGAAACTCTTACTTGAAGAAGCGGATGTCTTACTACTTGACGAACCGACGAACTTTTTAGATGTCATGCATATTGAATGGCTTGCTAACTTTTTAAAAAATTATCAAAAAGCCTTTATCGTTATTTCGCATAATGAAGACTTTATGAAAGAAATAGCGAGTGTCGTTCTCGCCTTTGAAGGACTAAGTGTAAATCGTTATAAAGGCGATTACGCTTATTACTTAAGAGAACGGGTAATTAGAATTGAACACCAAACAAAACACTATGAAAATCAACAAAAGATGATTGCAAAAACCGAAGACTTTATTCGTCGTAATATTGTCGGGGCAACCTCGACAAAAGCCGCGCAATCAAAAAGAACCTTACTTGCAAAAGTTGTCCGGATTGAACCGCCCCGCAAAGCGAACCGTACTTATAAGTTTTCTTTCCCAGTCGCCGGTGTGCCGTGGAAAGACGTTTTAACAGTTGAAAATTTAGTGATTGGTTATAAGGACCCACTTCTAGAACCAATCAATTTAGAGGTAAAACGCGGCGATAAAGTCGTAATTACCGGAAAAAACGGCATTGGGAAATCAACCTTTGTTAAAACGATTCTTAGCCAAATTAAAGCGCTTGACGGTAAATTTACCTGGGGCGAAAACGTTAAAATAACTTATCTTGCCCAAGACAGTGCCTTTAGTGAAAGTGATACACCTTATTCAGTTGTTGCCGCGCACTTCCCAGCCTTTACAAAGTTTGAAGTAATGTCGACGCTTGGCGAATACGGAATAACTTATGAGATGGCAACGCGTCCCCTTAAGTCACTATCAGGGGGCGAACAAACTAAAGTAAGACTCGCACTTTTAAAGAATCAAAAAGGTAATGTTTTAATAATGGACGAACCGACAAACCACCTTGACACTGAAGCCAAAGAAGCACTGCGTGGTGCCTTAATAAAATATAGCGGAACCTTAATCCTCGTGTCGCACGAACAAAGTTTTTATGAAACAGTCTGTGACTATGAACTCTCCTTATTTAATGAGGACAATTAAGAATAAAAA
>CAYJAE010000072.1:0-4560 GCA_964368105.1 uncultured Staphylococcaceae bacterium | reverse complement strand
TTGTCGCCGCTAAAGCAGGCTACACAACCAGAGTTCCATTCTCTGCAAGCAAAGAAACAAAGGCAAAAGCTCGCGGAACATTCTTTTAAAGAATAGATACAAAACACAATAAAGCACTTCTCAAAGTGCTTTTTCTTAACCCGGAACCATTACTATTATTTTTGTTGCCTATTATATATAGTCGCCAACAGTTCAAAAAGTTGGAAAAATATTTAATTTTTTATTAATTTTTTTGATCACGCATTTTTATCATGTGATGATAAAGAAAAAGATAAATATTCTTTTTTAAGTTTGAAAAAGCCAAAGCACGAGGAAAATTCTTTTGAATAATAGATGACAAAACAATTAAAGCACTTCGGCGAGGAAGTGTTTTGTTAATGTTTTTGAGTTAGGCGAACAACAAATATATCTAATTGTTGAGGTAATCCCAAATTACTGAATAATTGCTAATATTCCAATTATTGCTCCATCCTTGAGGCTTATTGGGGGTTTCGCAATATATGGTGAGCTCAGAATTGTTGTTATAAAATGCATAACTCCCAATGGAGGTTACACTGCTTGCAATGATAGCGGATACCAGATTCGAACAACCATCGAATGCGTGAGTACCAATAGAGGTGACACTATTAGGAATGATAACAGAAGTTAGGATAGAGCATTCTCGAAAGGCATCATTTCCAATGGAAGTGAGACCAATAGAGAACACAACGGTTTCTAAACTGGTGCAACCATCGAATGTTCGATCGCCAATGGAGGTTACACTATTAGGGATGATTATTGAGGCTAATTTTCCGCAATAATAGAATGCGCTGTCACCAATGGAGGTTACACTATTAGGGATGATTATTGATTCAAGACTATGGCAATGAAAAAACAATAAATCATCAATGGAGGTGAGACTTTCGGATAAGTCAATAGTTGCTAGATTAAAACAATTTGAAAATGCTTCACGTCCGATGAAAGTAACAGTGTTGGGAATTACAATAGATGTAAGACTAGAACATTGTTGAAATGCCCTTTCTCCAATGGAAATAAGATTGTTAGAAAGCGTGATAGACATTAGATTAGGGCAACCGAGGAAGGCACTATTCCCAATGAAAATGACACTATTAGGAATGACAATGGAAGTCAGATAATCACAATTCGCAAAGGCAATATGGTTTATTATTTTTGTATTATTATTGATTGTATAGTTTAAAACATCAATGTTATCGACATTAACTAATAAAAGATATGGATTAATTTCGTTTCCGAGATAATGCCCATTACTATAATAATTAAAATGCAGACTGTCGCAACCTTCAAATACTTGAATGCCAATGGAAGTGAGACTATTTGGAAGAACTAATGATTCAAGGCTAGAGCAATTAAAGAATGCATCGCTATCAATCGATATAAGATTATTAGACATTGTGATAGATTTTAGGCTGGTGCAATGTAAGAAGGCGCTCCCGCCAATTGATGTGACAGTATCAGGGATAATAATGGATGTTAAGTTAGAACAGTTCTCAAATGCAGCAGTGTTGATTGAAGTAACTGGTTTGCCATTGATTGAAGCTGGAATATCGATAAAACTATAATCCAAATCTTTATTACCGCTGATGGAAACATTGTAAGCACCTTCAATATAATCCAAATAGTCATCTGGATTTTTGGTTATTGAACTGTATTGGGCAACATAGATTGCATTTTCTTCAACACTATTAACTTCAGGAGACCAACCAATGAAAGAATAGGTATAAGATCCTAGTTCATCTATTGTTGGGCTTTCTCCATCATATGTTGGTGTTGTTCCATAAGGAACATTTTCATCCACTTCAAGAATCGTGCCATCTGGATTTTGCCAGGTTACTTTATAGACACTAGGTCCACTAACAAACTCAGCAATATAGGTGAAATCTCCAATTACTGAAGATACATCAGGAGACCATCCAGAGAATGAATGGGTTATCTGGGCAGTGCCATCTTTTTCTGGCATTGGTCCATTGTAAGTCGGCGTTGTTCCATAAGGAACATTTTCATCCACTTCAAGAACTGTGCCATCGTAGTTTTGCCATGTAATAGAATAGGAGTTTATTTCACTATTGAAGTATGAGGTGTATAAAACGTCTCTAGTTACTGGCGACATTTCAGGAAACCAACCACCAAAAGAGTAAGTGTATTCAGCATCACTATCTCTTGTTAAACTCTCACCATCATAGGTCGGTGTTGTTCCATAAGGAACATTTTCATCCACTTCAAGAATCGTGCCATCTGGATTTTGCCAAGTTACAGTATATGTCCTAATTATTTGCTCATATTCTGCAGTATATGTTTTGTTGTGAGTAACATTAGTAACTTTTGGTGACCAGCCAATAAAAGTATATGAATATTCAACATTTTCACTCTTAAATGGCTCTTCACCATCATAAGACGCTAATGTTCCATAGTGAACATTCTCGTCTATTTCAAGAACTGTGCCATCGTAGTTTTGCCATGTAATTGTGTATAAAGAATTTCTCTGATGAGATATGCTTAACATTCCAATTGCACTTGCTGCACTAGTGGTAATTACTATACCAGCCACAATGCTTGTCACAATGACAACTTTTTTGTGTTTAGCTAAAGTGAAACCGATTGACTTTAAAATTGGAGTGGAAAGAATTTTTGTTTCCGATATAATTCGATTATTTGCCATCCATTTTGATAGATTCAACACAAACCAAAATGAATAGATACCTAGGGTGATTATAGAAAGTAAAATCCATTTAATAAATCTTCCAACTAAGCCAAAACCATTACCTGAAAAAGAAAGTTGATTATTGTCAATAAAGGAGTGAGATTCAACCCACCTTTTTTTAAAAGTAATAGCCCACGGTGTGGCAATACCAAAGGTAAAAAAGACCATTAAACATGAAACTAGATTTGTAACAAAAAGGTCAAACACACCACCGGTGAAATTCGAATTGTAATCATTTGTATCAGTACTATCGAAATGTGTATGGCGGAGAATCCACTGGTATTTTTTATTTGGTAGCCAAATTAAAAAAATGCCAAGCGTAATGATTGTTAGTAAAACCCATTTAATGTATTCGACAAACAATTCACCACCAGTGCCGACGAACTTAAGTTTTTTGCCATTGATGTATGTATGCTGACATTTCCACTTTTCTTTAATAACAAAAGCAAGAGACCAACCAAGTCCTAGGGTAAAGAGACAAATGAGAAAAAAACCAATGTTAATTGCTATTAAATCAAGTAATTTGGCATCAAACCTCGAAGAATTTTCTTCTTTTCCTAGGGTTTTTGGCTTCTGGGCAACTTTCTTTTTCACATCATTTTCGTTAGTCATAACTTTCTCCTTAATTATTGAGATAATCCCAAATTACACAAGAACTATCAATAATCCAATCAGCGCTCCATCCTTCAGGTTTGCTCACTGCTTCACAATATACTTGAGGAGTAGAGTTTATATTTTTAAATGCATAATCGCCGATGTAGGTAACACTAATAGGAATGTAAACTTCTTTAAGCTCCGTGCAACGCACAAATGCCTCAGTGCCAATATATTCGACACTACTTGGGATATCGATAGATTCCAGCTTAAGGCAATCTGAGAATGCGTTGTTGGCAATTGTGGTAACACTGTTTGGTATTTCAATCGTTTCCAATTTTTGGCAGCGTAGAAAAGTGCCAATATTGATAGCCGGAAGATTATTAGGAAGTTTGGCTGACGAAAGATTACTGCAATCGCCAAACGCTTGAATACCAAGAGAATTGACACTATCAGGTATGTCAATGGATGCAAGACTTAAACAAGTGCTAAATGCTTGGCTGCCAATTGTGGCGACATTTTGAGAAAGTTCTACAGTTTCCAATCTCGTGCAAAATGAGAAGGCGTTATTGCCTATATATGTAACGCTGTCGGGTATGTCAACGTATTTGAGGCTAGTGCAATTATAGAAGGCCATATCTCCAATTGAGGTAACCGGCTTATCATTGATTAATTCAGGTAAAATTAAGCTGACATAGCCTGAATAAATAAATCCGGTGATAGTCACAGAATTTTCACCTTCCGAATAATACAAATATTCATGGGGATTTTTTGCGTTTGCCGTATATTGAGCTACATAGATGGTTTCTCCATTAGCGGGCTCCACTACTGGTGACCAACCAGAGAATGAATAAGTATGCGATCCATATAATTCTTTTGTTGGTGCTGCTCCATCATAAGTCGGTGTTGCTCCATAAGGCACATCATCATCGATTTCTAAAACTGTTTCATCACTGTTTTTCCATGTGACAGTGTAGGTATTAATAGTGCTGGTATATTGAGCGACATAAGTGATATCTTCAGCCACGTTTGTCACTTCAGGTGACCAGCCACTAAAAGTGTAGGTGTATTGAGCATCACCATTCTTTGTTGGATTATCACCATCGTAAGTTGGTAAAGTATCAGCTAGAACATCCTCATCAACTTCAAGTGTAGTTCCATCACTATCTTGCCAAGTGACAGTAAATGTTTCAGTGGCTTCTGGAGTACATGAAACAAGAAAAAAAGCGCTAAAAACAAGCGCTGTT
>CAYJAE010000071.1:0-4584 GCA_964368105.1 uncultured Staphylococcaceae bacterium | reverse complement strand
ATTTTATTCTATTTTCTATAGTGGCGGTAAGCCTTTAAGATAGGCAATAAAGTCCAGAACTGCTGCTTCAAGCGCCAAATAGGTCGGCGACTTTTCTATCCGCATAACTTGGAGTTGCGTATTTGTGAAACTAAGGATGTATTCAACGTCAAGAATAACCCGATACGGATTATAAGGCGCCATTTCCCGCTTATAAACCGCTAAGACTTCAAGTGAATCGTATTTCTTAATATTGTAAAAGTCGAGAAAGATTTGATTATAAAGTAGCGCATTAATAACACCTTGATGATCAAAGAGTCTATTTCTAAAATAGTTAGTTGCGTTAGCGATTGATGTACTCAAATTATTAATTGCTTTGTTCGGGTTTTTCATAAAAGTAGCGTAAAAGATTGAGTAATTTAAATTGCTAACATTATTGTTTAAGAGTGTTTCTTCATTTGGATTAGCGTTAAATGCTGTTTGCGCCGCAAAGACAGTCTCCAAAATTAAGTCTTCAACATAACTAATTTCATTTTTATATGCTTCATCGGTTCGTTCAAAAGTAGAAGGGTCATCATAAAAGATATACAGATACTTTGTAATGTAGTGTGCGGCAAGGTTATTCGTCGTTGTTGAACGCATTTTAATAAGTTTTGAAGTATTAGGATAGACAAGACTTTCGTGATAGAGGGCCCGATAGAGCATCTTGTAATATTTAAAAGCGTCTTCCGTCCGATCCTCGCCAATACACGCGTCTCCAATAAAGAAGAGTAAGTCCATTTGCATATTTAACTTACTCGGAATTAATTCCCCTTTATAAGTCGTATCAAAGAGATCAATAAAGGCGTCAAGTGGCTTAAGGCCTTCTTCACCAAACCTAAATCCTAATAAGTGCGTAAGGATAAGGTAAGAAAACTTAGCATCAATCCACGTAATATCCGTTTCAATAATGGCTTCATTAGTTAATTCTGAAAACTTCGTAAGGAGCGGCCAGTAATCAATTTTTGTCTGTCTAATATTTTTAATGAAAGTATTAAAGTAATCGAGAATGAATGGATTGTTAATACTAAATTTTGGTAAGTTCTTCTCAATAAATTCGAGATGTTTGCGGTAGCCGCTAACTTCTTTACCGGTCGGGATATTTTCAATATGCTCTTTACCAAACATCGCGTAATAATCATAAATCAGTTGCGGTTCTTCGTGTTTCAATAATTCGGATTCAAGACGGGTAAGGATAGCATCAAGAAAAGCAAAGGTCCGAGGATAATTTTTTAATGTTACTTTGACGTTATTTACATAAAGTTCATGAAGTAAGGCAAGACTATCGCGGTTAATTTCCACTTCTTCAATGTAGCGGTAAATATAATCTCCCCCTTCAGGATGATAGAGGAATTCCCGGGCAATAACTCCACCCAAATGTGAATTACTTTTTTTAAAGACATGGGTTAAAGTTTCAAACTCTTTAAAGTGAATTAAAGCACGCACGACCGGAGAATAAGGATAATCCTCGTCATTAGCAATAATAAAGGCGCCTACTGCATCAATCATGTCTTTTGGTAAAATCTTAAAGATAGTTTGGGCAACAAAGAAATGACGGATTTTAGCGAAATCAAGACCTTCAACATCAATTAAATTGCCTAAATCAAACTTCAAGTCAATAAAGGAAGAAATCTCAAATTCAGCTTCAGTCTTTTCAAATAAAGAATTTATTTTTTCGACACTTATTCCCGTAAGATACGTAAAAGCTAGGAAGGCTAAGACAATTGCGTTCTCATAACTTTTATCCGCATAGGTTTTTAAAATGTCTTCGGCATACGCTTCGAGGGTAGCGGGAAACTTTTGAATCAATTCACGTTGATGATTTGCAATTGCCTGCGCAAAATCTAGCTTTTCACGGGCAATTTGTTGGTAAATTGTCGCATAGTCCTCAGCGTTAATATAAACAAGATGATTAATAAGCGCTGTTAAATAAAGCGGATTAATATCTGCCTTCTCGCGCGTAAACTTCAAGAGTAGCCGTAAGTTAATATCCGGATTAACTACTTTATAATGTTCTTCAAACTTTTTACTAACGAAAAGTTCAAAGTCTTCTGATTTAATTGTTGTTAATTGAATTGGCAGTGCGCCAGTGCCAATGAGGCGGAAAAGAGCTTCCGATTCCTTGACACTAACGACAAATTGCAGTGGATAGAAAGCGGTGGAAAACCAAGAGAGTAATTCGCCATTTGCGATCATCAAATCGTAGTCATCAACAAAGAAAACAATCCGAACTCCGTCTTCAAGCCGTCCGATTAACTCTTTTATTTCGACAAGCGTAGAAAAAACCGATGTTTCTCTATTTTCCAGGGAAGGAATGCCAAGTATTTTCTCGAGAGAGCGTTTAATAAAGAGCATGAACTCAAGTTCGGCAACGTCACGATCAAAATCTTTTACTAAAAACGGGAAGGTATGGAAACCAGCCTTTTTTGCTTCACTAAAGACTTTTGCAAGGAAGGTTGATTTTCCCCCTCCCATTGGTGAATTAATTACAAATAAACGACGATTGTCTTCATGTAGTTTTTCAATGGTAAATTCAAGGAAATCAGAAAACCCTACCATCTTACTCGCTAGTTGTTCAAGCTTATATTCACTATTATTAAATACTTGGTTATTGTCGTAATCCTTATCAACATGGGCTTTAAGTTGATCAATAATTAATTTCGCTAATTTGTTCGATTTAGCGGCATATTGCCCGCAATTTGCCTCTGGAATCAACGATTTCACTTCTTCCACGAAGGAGAGAACACGCGGATTCTTAATTGTTTCTCTATCTTTTTCAAAGAGGAAAATTGATTCAATATTTTCTCCCGTGTACGATCGTAATAAAAATTCTATTTCGGTAATACTAAGTGCTTTAGTGGAAGCAAGGTTTGGATAGATTTGATTAATGAGGGTGTTTTCAACTTCAGTGCCGTACGAATTACTGACAAAGAGGAGAAAGTAAGGTTTCGCTCTTTCAATCATTTCTCCACAGACTGAGAGTACTTTATACATCGTTTCAAATTCACTAAGATAATTATTTAACTCGATTCCCCATCGTAAGTCGATTATTTCAAAATCAAGTCCATAACGAACTTTGCAGTAACTTTTCATTTCTGGCACAACGATGTTTTGGAGGACATCACGTTCGTCTTGGAAGTCACGGAATACACTTGAGATAAAAACGCGAATAGTGTTATCATGCACTTCACTTTTTTTGAAAAGTAATTCTTTCATTATTCGATATTTTTGTTTGTATTTTTCAGGAATAAACGAAGCGTGGAGCAACCCGTCAAATTGCTCATAAATAATTTTTAATCCCTTTTCTTTACCGTAAATTGAAAGAATCTTCTCAAGTGCGTCAACGTGCTCATTAAGTAATTCTTCGTTTACGCCGATTTCGAAAACAATTAAAAGATAAAGGGCCGTAGCGCGCAGTGAGTAATACTCTCCTTCATCAATTTTTTCGGCTTCTGCGAGTTCAGTATAGGCGTTAAGTGAAAAACGCAGTAAGTTTGAAAACATCTTTTTATCAACCTTTTTAGCTTTTTCAAATAGTTCTCTAGTTTGTTTGCGCAAATAGAATACTTCGTCGTATCCTGAATCTTTATCATTAATCGCTGCTACCGAGTTATCGAAAAAATGATGATACCACTCGGCAAAGCCGAGATAATTGTTAAGCGCTAAATAGACACGAGCAACCGTTAAGTCACAAATTGCAATATGATGATTTGCGTCCGGCTTACTTACAAGATGATAAGACATTTCTAAATATTTGCCAGCACTCATATAAAACATTAAGGCTTCGTCATAACGACCAAGATTTTCTAAGGCAAACCCAAAGCCATCAATATCTTTCATGAACTCATAAAATTTGTCAGCGATTTCACTATTGCCAATAAAAGCTTCCGGAGTTTTTTTAATCCCCGTTTCTAGTTGTTTAAAAATGCTTTCAACCTGTCTTAAATAATCAAAGTGGATATTTTTCGCTAAAATATCGGCAATGTTGTTGTCCATTAAAGAAACCTTTCTTTCTAAGCAAATAATGCTTGTCGAATAGAGCGATTTTTTGCTTTATTTTTGTGTCTAAGTCCGTATTTATCATAGCATTATTAATAAGAAACAAAATAAAATATTGCTAAAGTCATTAAATATAACAATATTATTCACTTCAATTTTTACTTGTTCTTTTTTAGTCTTTGGCGGCTTTTTAATCATTCTTTATTTATTTAGCGCCACCCATAAATCTCCGCCGTTTGTTTTGTATAATAGTAGTAATGGAAAAAGTATTTGCGGTAATTGATTTAAAAAGTTTCTATGCTGGGGTCGAATGTGCACTGCGCGGCCTTGATCCTTTTAAAACACCACTCGTGGTTTGTGATGAGAGTCGGGGCGACGGCACTATTATTATGGCGGTCACTCCTTACTTAAAAAAGTTAGGTCTAACTAACGTCATGCGGAAGTTTGACCTCCCAAAAGGAATAAATTACATTTTTGCGAAACCACAGATGGGGCTCTATATTGAAAAGTCCACCGCCTTTAACGCACTCCTTCTTAATTATTTTGCCCCTGAAGACTGGTATCCTT
>CAYJAE010000070.1:0-4599 GCA_964368105.1 uncultured Staphylococcaceae bacterium | reverse complement strand
CTGAGGATCGTTGGTAATACTTTATGTGGTTCAGTTGTCGCTAAGATGAAGATAACATTACGAGGCGGCTCTTCCAGTGTTTTTAATAAAGCGTTAAAAGCACTTGGAGTCATCATATGAACTTCGTCAATAATATAAACTTTATAACGACCACGGATTGGCGCGTAGTTAATATTTTCAATTAACTGACGAACGTCATCGACGCCATTATTACTTGCGGCGTCTATTTCGTAAACGTCCGGATGAGATCCTTCATTTACTCCTAAACAGTTGGTGCATTTATTACATTGGTGGCCAATACCTTCTTCACAGTTTAGTGCTTTAGCAAAAAGCTTTGCCATACTTGTCTTTCCAGTACCTCGCGGTCCACTAAAAAGATAAGCATGCGCCATTTTATTTTGTTTTAAGGCGTTTTCTAAAGTACGGACAATAGCTTTTTGTCCAGCAACTTCACTAAAAGTAGTGGGACGATAGGTTCGATATAATGCTTTATAACTCATGGGCTTATTATATAATAATTTACTTCACTTTAAAGTGGATTAGCGATTTATGTTGAAAAAAGGCAATATTTAGAGTACGACTAATTTAGGTTAGAACCACTAATGAAAGTAATAAGGCCAGAATATTCTATTTCCCGATTTCAACAATTTTTCATATTTGGGAAATAGAAACAGCACATTTAATTGTTTAGATATTTAGTTTTGAACCAAAAAAATCAAAAACCCTAAGTTGAAAAAATCAAATTTGCCCGGTTGAAAACGTCAAATTTATGTGGTTGTGATTAATTAGTCATCTTTTTAACACTATATTATTGTTAAAAGACTTTATATAAAACTTAACATTATGACAATAATAACGAACTTGATGCTGTTGAACTAGCGGATGGTCGTTACATTGCAATAGAAATAAAATTAGGTGTCAATCAAGCTGATGAAGCAGCAAAAAGTTTATTAAAAACAGCGGATTTCTTCACAAAAATTTCCCGCAAAAACACCCAGTGCCTTAGTGGTAGTTTGTGGATTGGGCAACGCGGCTTACTCACGAGATGACGGCGTAATTGTGGTGCCGATTAATGCACTAAAGCCATAGGTGAATAGAAACCAAAGGTATTTTTTCTCGCTTTTAAAAACACCGCTATGGCCGATTTGTGTAAGAAACCGCCTGGCCGACCGGCAAAAAAGTGTAACAAAACAAGCTTTAGACCGGCCAAAAAGTGTAACAAAAGAGACTTTTGACCGGCAAATAAATGTAAAAGCACTTGTAAAACATAATGTTTTTTGTGATAATTAGTACAGAGGTGCTTAATTATTATGTTAGAGAGAAAAATGTCAGCTTATCTTAATGAGTGGAAGAATAAGAAAAATAAGGAGTGTTTATTAATTATTGGCGCTCGCCAAGTTGGTAAAACCTTTATTATTAGAGATTTTGCGACCAAAAATTATGATCATTTGGTTGAACTTAATTTTGTTGACAACCCTGAATACAAAGAAGTGTTTAGTGGTAGCTTAAATATGGATTCATTAATTGAAAAGATATCATTAAAAAATAATAAATTTCGCTTTGTACCAGGGAAAACCTTGATCTTTTTAGACGAAATCCAAAAATGCGGTGATGCAAGAACGGCACTTAAGTTTATTGCTGAAGATAATCGTTTTGATTGTATTGCTTCTGGTTCAATGCTGGGAATTGCGTTGAAAACCATTTCTTCTGTTCCGGTTGGTTATGAGCGAATTGTTGAAATGTTTTCGCTTGATTTTGAAGAGTTTCTCTGGGCATTAGGCTACGAGAAAGATGTCACAAAAACTATTAATGAACACTTTCATAGTAAAACACCAGTGGACGAATTAATAAATAATACTTTTCTTGATTTATTTCGGAAATATATCGTCGTTGGCGGTATGCCAAAAGCAGTGGAACAATTTGTATTAACAAAAAACTATGGCATTGTGCATGAAGAGCAAGAAAAAATTTATAAATCATATCTCGCTGATATCACTCAATATTCAGAAATACCGGAGAAAGAATTAATTAGGAAATGTTATCTAAGCTTGCCGAAACAACTTGCTAAAGAAAACAAAAAGTTCCAATATTCCGCAGTGGAAAAAGGGGGCAGAAGCAGTAAATATCTTTCGAGTATTGACTGGCTGATTGACGCCGGACTCGTTGTTAAATCCACTAATGTTTCCACTCCTAAGTTTCCGCTTATTGCCTATGCCAGTGATGATTATTACAAAATCTATAGTACCGATATTGGTCTACTAACTTATATGTATGGCTTTAGCATGAAAGAAGCAATTATTACTAATGAGATCAGTGGCCCAGTTAAAGGCGCACTTTATGAAAATGCCATCGCGGATATTTTACTTAAAAAGAAAATAGCACTTTATTACTACAAGAAAGATGAATCAAAACAAGAAATTGAGTTTTTAATTAATGATAAACATCATATTATTCCCGTTGAAGTTAAAGCTGGTAATAGTGCTTCTTATTCGCTTAATGAATTTATCGAAAAAGAAAAACCGCTTTATGCTTATAAATTCATTACCGGTAACATTGGTGTAGTTAATGAAAAAATCACACTACCTTTATACATGGCAATGTTTCTCTAAATTCTTATAATATTATTTCGCTATCAGTAATATATTCAAAATTTAGAAAGATTTATTCAAGTTTTTAACAATGTCGAGGATTTTTAATAAATTATCAATTGAGTAAACTGCTTTCTCGTAGCCACTTGCGTCTCCTATTCCAATTGGAATAAACCCGCCTGCAACTGCGGCGTCAATCCCGGCTTTTGCGTCTTCTACGACAATACAATCGTGCGGAGAAAGCTTTAACATTGCCGCGGCTTTTAAAAATACTTCAGGATGAGGTTTAGGATTAACTAATCCGATGCCGTCACTAAAGACATCAAAATAGTGAGTTAAATTAAGTTTACCAACAATAAACTGGGCGTTTTGACTAGAAGAGCCAATTGCTAACTTGATTTTAGATTCTTTTAATGCGTTAAGTAGTTCAATGACTCCTGCTTCAACATTTTTAGGTGAAAGTGTTTCTAAGAGGGATAAGTAATAATCGTTTTTAATTTTAATTAAACGATTCTTTTCTTCGTCTGAATACACGCGTGAAGCTCTTTCTAAGATAATTTCAAAAGAAGCAAGACGTGACACTCCTCGTAAGCGATTATTAATTATTTCGTCAAAATATATTCCTTCTTTATCTGCAATATATTTCCACGCTTTGTAATGAAGTTTATCAGTATGGACGATAACGCCATCTAAATCAAAAATTACGGCTTTAATCATGTTTGAATTCTCCTTTAACTAGTTCATTTTTCTCATAGCAATGTAGTTTAATTGCTGTAATGGCTTTTGGTAGCGCGGGGCGCGCACTTATTACCCCTTCATTATATGATAAACCTAAAAAGCCTTCTTTTATAATTAGATAAGCCCCGCCGGCGCTCGCGGGATGTGTCCCGCCAATATAAATTCCGCCCGCCCATAATTTATAAGATGTTGTTAAATCAATCATCGCACTTTTAACTAAGTAATCAAGCGCCTTTTCTTCTTCGCCAAGCCGCGCTGTAACTAAACCATACATTGCATTAGAAAGACTACTACCATGTTCGGTATATGGTTCATAAAAATCATAGTTTGCTTTAATTGTTATAGCGTCAAATAGCTCTGGATAAAGCGCTAGGAGCGTAATAACATCAGCTTGCTTAATAACTCTGGTCGGAGTCGCTAATCCGTCTTTACCGCCTAAATACGTTGCGGGATTATCAATCCGTGGTTTTAACTCTTTTGCGGTAATATTTTCTAAATCAAAATAACCGGTGAATTGTTCAATAACCCCGTTTTCGTCGGGTTTTGGTAAGTAAATTGCGTAAAGGAAAGCACCGATTTCATCGATATTACTATATTTCGCTAATAAGCTTTTTAAATCAGGTTTAGTAATTATTTTTAATAATAAGGAGTTGAGGCTATATTTAATTTGATAGTTAGTAAAGGCATTATCATCAACCCGTTCATGATATTCGTCAGGACCAACAACATCGAGAAAATGAAATTGGCCATCTTTAAAAGCAGCGTAACTTCGATAGAACTTATAAACTTCAAAAAAGACTTCAATACCACCTTCAGTTAAGACTGAATAATCATTCGTGGCCTCAAGATACTTATTAAGGGCGTAAATAACGTCAGCGCTTATGTGAATTTGTTTATCGGCAAAGTATGTTCTAATTGGCGCCCCAGTCTTTGCGTCACTTACGTTATATAGTGAACATCTTTCGACGCCGTCCTCCTGTGATTCCCAGGCGTAAAAGGCGCCTTTATAACCAAAGGTTCGGGCTTTAGTTTTAGCGCCCGCTAATGTTTTAATGCGGTACATAATTAAATTACGAGCAAAACGGGGATTCGTCACTAAATAAAATGGCAACATAAAGATTTCTGTATCCCAAAATATCGCCCCTTTATATACTTGACCACTTAATCCTCGTGCGGGAATCGAAGTTGTATACTTTTCATTTTCTAAAATAAGCAAATGATATATTGAATAATTAACATAGAAGTCAAGATTTTCAACACTTGTTTTAATTGC
>CAYJAE010000069.1:2187-4769 GCA_964368105.1 uncultured Staphylococcaceae bacterium | reverse complement strand
GCGGGATCACCTTGATAAAACTTATCAAAGACGTGCCGTGCGACGTCTTCACTCATCCCTTGGCCACTATCTTTAATTGTGACTAAAATATATTCGTGGTCGCTTGTCGTCACAAAGTCAATATTACCACCAGGATTAGTAAATTTAATAGCGTTAGAAATTAAATTGTTCCACACAATATCAAGGAGATCTTCGTCATAATTAACAATAATATCTTCAACATCAATATTAAAGTTAATGTTTTTCGCTTGCCATAAGTCTGTTTGCGAGAGTGAGCAGCGCCGCAGCTGTTCTCCGAGTTGATAAGGTTTTGGGACGGGCTTTATTTCTTGATTCTCTAGTTTATTAAGTTTAAGAATGTTTGAAACCATGATTGAAAGGTTTTTGGTTGCTTCAACGATTGTATCAATGCAATTATCACGTTCTTTCTCGGAAATAGTTTTATCTTTTAAAACTGTGACATAATTTTGAATAATCGCTAAAGGTGATTTAAATTCATGGGAAACATTAGCGATAAAGTCACTTTTAAGGGTTTCAACACTCCGTAATTGCTCCGCCATTTTATTGAAGTCTTCAATTAATACATCAATTTCGTCACGTTTATCATCCTTACGGCTAAGTTCGAGTTTAATATCAAAATTACCACCGGCAATTTCGCGTGCCGCTTCCGCAATGCGAGCAATGGGGCGGCCAAAAATATAGCGTTTACCAAGACCAAAGAGGATAGTGACAAGTAAAGCAGTAATTAAAAAGTAATAGACTAAAGCTACCACTAGATTACTTGATTCTTCATAGTAATTAATCAAAATAAAGGCTTGACCCGCCATAATGATTAAGAAGAAGATAAAGACGAGTAAATAAGTGCGGAAAGAAATAATACTCGCATTAATCCGTGAGTCTACGACTCGTTTTGGTTTCTTGTCTATTTTCATTTTAATACCGCTTTATAGCCAAAGCCATGAACAGTTTGGATTTCAAAGTATTTAGCGTCACTAAACTTATTGCGGAGTTTTGTAATATAGACGTCAACACTCCGGAGTCCGGTCTCGCTTTCTAAACCCCAATATTCGTCGATTAATTCACTTCGAGTAAAAATCCGTTTTGGAGAAGTGAGGAGTTTATAAAGAATACTAAATTCACGGGCGGAGATAGGAATTTCTTCTCCGTCGAGCGTTGCACTCATTTGGTCTTTTATTAAGACTAGTCCACCGATGACCAGGCGGTTTTCACTAGCAATATTTGCCCGTCTTAATAATGCTTTAACTCGTAAAACCATTTCATCTAAATCAGCGGGTTTGACCATATAATCATCAATTCCAATCCGGAATCCTTTTTGTTTAGAAGAAATGTCATCAAGTGCGGAAACAAAAAGCATGGGAATTGTTTTATTTTGTTCTCGAATCTTTTTCGCAAATTCAAAGCCGTTTTCTCCTGGCATCATAATGTCCGAAATGATTAAGTCAAAAGAAGAAGAAAAGAGTAAATCATAAGCTTCCGCGGGGTTTTTACAACCTTGGACCCGAAAGCCATGATTAGCTAAATAAGCACACATTATTTCATTTAATTTAACATCGTCTTCAACGAGTAAGATATTAGCCATTGTTCCGCTCCTTTCGTCCATTAGTGATTCGTCCGTCTTTCGGTTTTTCTGCTGCAACCGGAACGAGCCACAAGTCACCTTTCTTAATTGCGCCTTTAATGCGGTTAGCCTGACAATAATAATTGACCATCCGCGGAGTTATTCCCCACTTTGCGCCTGCTTCTTTTGTTGTTAAGTATTCCATTACATACCACCTAATTATCTACCTTCATTATACTTCCTTGTGCGGAAATAATCAAACACTAAAAAGTGTTATTATTCATTTAATTTTTTACTAAAAATATGAATTAAAGCAAGATTAATTGCGGATTTTCTTTAAGTAACTAATTGCGGTTTCGCTTGAGACACTTTTTTCTTTAAGCATATGGGTTACTACTTTATCAATTTCTTTTTCATTTGCTCCAGATTCAAGCGCAACCGTGCGGGCATGAAGGCGCATATGGCCTTTATTAATGCCGTCAGTTGTTAAGGCGTAAAGTGCGGCAAAGTTTTGGGCTAAGCCAAGCGCAGCGGTTACTTTCATTAATTCATGAGAGTTATTTACATTTAGTATTTTATGCGCTAGTTTTACTTTAGGAAGAACGCCAATTGAGCCGCCGACTGTCCCAAGCGCTAGAGGAAGTGTAATACTTCCCACTAGGAAGCCGTCAACCATCTCCCACGTTGAGAGGGGAAGATAAGTGCCAGTCGAAGAAGCGTAAGCGTGGGCACCCGCTTCAATACTGCGCGTATCGTTACCAGTTGCAAGCATTAAAGCACTAATGCCGTTCATAATGCCTTTGTTATGCGTTACTGCGCGAAAAGGGTCTAGGGTAGCGTAGAGACTAGCAAGCTCAATATCTTGACCAACAACAGCGCTATTCTTCAGAGTTTTTGGATCAATGCGGACAGTTGTGGTCACAAGACTTCCAAGCGATAAGTTAGTGAGAATGCTCATTAAGACATCAACTTTATAATCGTTACCAATAAAAGCGGCAATTCC
>CAYJAE010000069.1:0-2087 GCA_964368105.1 uncultured Staphylococcaceae bacterium | reverse complement strand
ATTTTAGCGGCGTTACTGGCTGCGGCAATGACTGAAGGCTCTTCGGTAGCAAGGGGAAGGTGATAGACTTTTCCGTCTACTAGGAAATTAGGAGCAATGCCAAGACCAATCTCGTAAGTTGTTACGTAGTTTTCTATGATATGGTCAAAAACACTCGCGGGAGTGGGAGTATTCAATGATTCGTCAAAAAGATTTAAAGAAACGAGCTTTTGAATTTTCTCTTCTCTTGTTAATTTGTGGAAACTCTTTAAATAGTTTTCTTCCATCATACAATCCTCACCTTTATTTAAGTTACTTTATTTTAGAGTAATTTAGTGCATAAAGAAACAAAGAACACAAAAATATCAAGGACGTCCCTAATTCAGTGAGAATTAATAATACTTAAAAAATGGATTTGTGCTAATATTTCACTTATGAAACACGAGAGCGGTGAAAAAACATTGAAGATTGGCATTGATAAAATATCATTCTATGTACCAGATAAGTATTTAGATTTAGGTGTCTTAGCGGCCGCTCGAGGGGTTGAAGAAGCTAAATATAAGGTAGGGCTCTTAATTAATAAAATGAGTTTAGCCGGACTTGATGAAGACATCGTTACGATGGCGGTAAGCGCTGCTTTAAATATAATTGACGAAGAAGACCTTAAACACATTGATCTTGTTTTATTTACAACTGAATCTGGCGTTGATTATTCTAAATCTGCGGCAACCTACTTAATTCCTCTTTTAGGACTAAGTAATCGGGTGCGCGCAGTGGAATTGAAACAAGCATGTTACTCAACCGCTGCCGCAATATATTTTGCTAAAGGTCACGTTTTGCAAAGTCCTAACTCAAAAGTTTTAATTCTCTCTTCTGACATTGCCCGCTACGGCTTAAATAACGGCGGAGAAGCAACTCAAGGCGCAGGGGCGACGGCTATGATTATAAGTCGTAATCCTCGTATTTTGAATTTAGAAAATAGTTACGGCATTTACGCTGAAGATGTATATGACTTCTGGCGGCCTGACGGTTTTTCTTATGCGCTGGTTGATGGTCACTTTTCAAACGAAATGTATCAGAAGTTATTCTTAAAAACTTATCATGCTTTTTTAGAAGAAAGTAATTTATCAATTAAGGATTTTGCTGCAATTTGCTTCCATATTCCTTACCCAAAACTTGGTCTCAAAACTTTAAAACTTATTACTGAAGACACTTTATCCCCGCATTTAACGGGTAATTTTGATAAATCAGTTGTTTATAACCGTGAAGTCGGTAACATTTACACTGGTTCTCTTTTCCTCTCACTCATCAGTTTATTGGAGCAAGGAAATCTTGTGGAAAGTAGTCGAATTGGCCTTTATGCTTACGGATCTGGCGCAGTTGCAGAGTTTTTTAGTGGCACCTTAGTCGCAGGATACAAAAATCATCTTAAGCAAAAGTTGCATGAAGATATTTTAGCTAAACGAAGCGCTTTAACGATTGAAGAATACGAAGGTCTTATGACGAGTAAACTCGAAAATAATACAGAATTGCCGCTAAATAGTAAGTTAAGAGTGCAATTAAAGAGTTTTAAAGAGTTTAAACGAGTGTACCAAAGGAATAAATAAACCATAGCAATAAAACACCATAAATCTTGAATTAAATTGTGCTTTAATTCATAATAAATACATGCAGTCGTAGTTTAATGGTAGAGCTCTAGCTTCCCAAGCTAGCCACGCGGGTTCGATTCCCGTCGACTGCTCCAAAATAGTAATCCTTCCCCTAAATTTTGCCCAAAACAGGTTTAATAAAAGGGGATTTTTTTATTTAAAATGGCCAATATGGAGAAATTTTTGGTTCTCACAGATGGCCAATTTTATACTTTTTGAATATTCCAAAAAATTATCCAAATACAAGGCAGAACTCTCGATTTTAATTAAAAATGCCATCATTTATTCCCTTTTTATAGACAAATATGGACGGAAAACATGTAATAGTCAACTATTGAGACAATTTGCATAAGGAACTTTAGAAATTAAAGCTATTTGGTGTTACAATGTGATAATTGTTAGTTATTGTAAACGCTAATCTAAAAGTGAGCCACTTTTCTTCAATCGCTCGTTGAAAAG
>CAYJAE010000068.1:0-4892 GCA_964368105.1 uncultured Staphylococcaceae bacterium | reverse complement strand
ACTTCCGCTCCTTTTTCGTAGCCGTAACGCGTAAAGACTGTTTTCTTAAAGCGCGTAACATTAAAGACAATAAGAGCATTCTCGCTATGTTTATCTTTCTTAATCCGCTTATCCACCACCGCTAAGAAAGAACGTTCAGAATTAATATTATCGACTAAGGTAAAAGTGTTGTAATCAAAGCGAATTGAGTTTGTGGAATTACGCCACTTACTGAAACTAAAAATCATCGCAGAGATACTAACCGCACCAATCAGGGCGACCAAGGCGCTAATAATTATTCGTAATAAAACGCTTGGGAAAGGAATAAGTTCGAAACTAATGACAACAAAGAAGAGGGCAGCAAGGACAAAAGCAAGCGTACTAATTATAATAGCCCGTACATACTTTCTACTGTTTTCATTATTTTTTATTTTTTTCATATTCTTCCTCCATTTCGCGACGCATCTTTTCTTTTTCGATTTCAATCATTAACTTTAATTTTTCTTGTTCTTTAATTGCTTCAAAGTCATCTTCATCAATCACCCGCTTTGGTGGGGGTGGCGGGAGTTCTTCTAGTTCTCGTCCTTCCGCTAAGTCACGCAGCATTTTCTCTTTTTCAATTTCAATCATTAGCTTTAATTTTTCTTGTTCTTTGATGGCTTCAAAGTCGCCGTCGCCTCCGCTACTACCAGAGGCAGTTACTTCTTCTTTTTCACCACTCTTTAATTGCTTTATTAAGTCCACTAAGGAAGAACTAAAAACAATTAAAAGCGGAACCATGACTAATCCTGCCATAACGAGCGGCTTTTCCGTCATTACTTTATTAATAACACCAAGCGCTTTATTTTGGCCTATTACTTTACCAAAAACGTCATCGGCTGTTACATAGTCTTTATTCGCAGCGGTACATCCGGAGGCCGGACAAGTCTTAGCGTTTAAGTTATCGCCTAAAGTCCGAAAGGCTGGTTTACCGTCAAAGTCATCAATGTCAGTAATGCGGTGCGTAATGATTAATTTATCACCTTTGTTATCATCATAGGCAGTCGCGTCTTTTCTCGTAAAAGTAATAACGTCACCGACCTTTAGTTTATCAGGACTAACTTTTTGAATAAAAACCATTGTGTCAACACTAAATTGATCGTCTTTAACCATTGAGTCTGTTAAAACACGAAACGACATAAAGCCGCCATAATTAGGGACGCCACCATTTTTAGAGGCGGTAAAAATGCCAACAAACTGAAAAACCATGAGAAGAGCGACAAGCCCAAAAAGAACTCCGCCAGTAATTTGACTTACGAGCTTTTGCCATTTTTTCTTCACCTTTGGTTGTTTTTCTTCTTTATTGTTCGCCATTTTCTGGACCACCACTTGCAAGTTTACTAATAGCTAAACGTGCTTCACGTAATTTCCGTGCTTCTTCTTGCATCTTTGATTGATAAATCTTCCGTTCCGCGACTAAACGTTCTTTTTCTCGACGTTTCCGGTCACGTTCTAAATTCTTTTCTTTTTGCCGCTCTTGGGCATCAAGTTTTCTAATCCGGGCTCTTTCTGCTTCGGACTTTTTCTTTAACTTTGCTCTTTCTTTAGCGCGTGCTTTTAAAAGTGCTTGCCGTTCTTTTTCTTTATTCTTAGCGTCAATTCTTCTTTGACGAGCTTTTTCACGAGCAGCTTCGCGTTTGAGCCGTGCTTCTTTTTGTTCGGCGGTTTCCGCGCGTCCCATGACCTTAACAGGAAGTCCCGCTTCGTAGAAGCGTTCGTCACTTAAGTCGTAATCAAGTTGTCCGGCTTGGACGTAGGGCTTAATAATTCTTTGTTTAATGCCGGCGGGCGCAAGTTGCGTGTGGTCAGTTTCAAGCGCTAAGAAAGCACTGAGTGTTAACTGATCAAGGCGTTCTAAATATTCAGGAGTAAAATCAACTTTACTTTGGGTAATAGTGTAAGCAATCCCGAGTTCGTCATAACGATTAATAAAGACCCATAATTTATAAGCATCTTGATAAGCGTAATTTAAACGAATAATGTTTGTTTGTTGAATTGGGTTGCCAACTGGAATAGCGCGCGACATATCACGCATAAAGGTTGAGTTAACTAAGAAACTCGTCCGTTTACGGAGGGAACGAAGCCGTTCAAGTAAATCAAGATTGCTTTGGCGGTTTCCTTCGTCTTCACTCGGGACACTCATTTTAACCGTGCCTTCAAATTCAAAGTTAAGTTCACCAATCGTCGCTTCTTTTTTAATAGTAAAAACATCACTATTTTTTGTGTCACCATGTTCTTCAATGTACTTATAACGTAATTCAATAAAGACTTGCAGCCGTTTAATAAGCGTCATGACAAATCTATTTTCATAAATTACGACGTCGTCATCAACGAAAACATTTAATACTTTTTTCGGGATAACGCGGCCACCTTCATGGACTTCGCTAATGTTTTGGACATTCTGCGCCATATGTTTAACGGCCCGCGGCGTAATTCTTCGGGCTTTTTCAACTTGAACAACTTCAGCGAATTCATTAATAAACTTATGTGGACTCACGACGATTGTTTCAAGCGAGGTTATTACTTTTTCAATTTCTTCAATAAATTCACTATGAAACTTCTTTACTTCGTTTCTCGTAATACCCGTGATTGTTGCTTTCTTATTAGCTAGTGCCGTATACAAATCAAGTGTTTCTTGGTTTTTATTAACCGCATTACGAACTTGGACGTAATACTTCGCACGAACATGATTAAAGCGTTTGTGACCTTTGACTGCTTGTTGTTTTTGCAGTTGAAAAGGAGTCAAGCGGCTCACTCTTTTTTTCGGGGTTTCAGCTTTTTTAACTTCGGCTTTTTTTACTTTTGCTTTTTTTGCTTCCGTCTTTTTTGCTTCAGTCTTTTTTGCTTTTGGCTTTTTGGCTTCTCCCTTTTTTGCGCTTGGTTTTTTCTTAGAAGGAGCTTCTACCTCTATTTCGGGTTCCGCTACTTCTTCTTCACTAACTACTTCTTTTTCTTCTTCGTTCATGCTCTATCCTTACGACATGCTAATGAATTCGTCAATTTGTTTTAATGAATGTTTAAAGGTATTTTTACCAAATGTTTTATCAATTTCGTTGCGGAGCGCATTAAGTTCGTCGTGCATGAAGGCGAGGTTAAGTGACTTAAATTTCTTTAAAATCTTCGTCGAGAACATAAAGTCAAGTGCTTCAAGTTCTGTCCCGCCACAAGCAACATAGATTGGAACGAATACTTTAATTTGGCGCATAATCCGGTTACCAAAGCCAATCCGGAACTTACCAACGACAAATTGGTCAAGTTTATTAAACTTTGAAATATTTACTTTGCTAAGTGGATAATTCGTGACTGCTTCACTAAAGAGTCGTTGAATGTACGTAAACGGTAAACGAATTGGTTCCGTAAATTCAGCATCAAACACCGCACCACGATCATTTAAGGAAATACTAATCGCCCGGTCATAAACTTTATCAGTAATGGTAAAGGTTGAGTCATCGTTATTAGCAGTTCCGAAGAACCATAAGTTTTGGTTAATAAGTAATTTACCCGCAACTAAGTTATGCGGGTTCATGTCGTCCGTGGTTTTGGTAACTTCGACAATCCATTCTTTCGGATTAGGCATTTCCATAATTGAGAGGAATTCTGCGAAGTAATACTCAATACGGGCTAAGTTCATTTCGTCGAGAATAACAACGTTAACGTCTTGACGGTAACTTGCTTCGTAAATTGCTCGTAAAAATTCAGTTTCATTAAATTTCTTGGTAAATTCGTTGTAGTAACCAATAAGTTCGGTCCGGTCCCGCCACGAAGGTTGAACACTACAAATTGAAGAGTCATTTAGTAAAAACTTCCCAAGTGAATACGGAAGACTTGTTTTACCAGTACCGGAGATACCTTCAAGAATAATAATCTTAACACTACCTAAAGCCGCAAAAAGGGTCCGAATCATATCGATATCATAAAATAGGCCTAATTGTGAAGCCGCAAAGTAACGGTAACGAATTGCCAGTTGTTCTAAGGTAATTTCTTTATCAACGTCGGCTACCACAACTGTCATATCTTTATCTTTGTATTTTTGATCAACTGCATAAAGCTTTGGAAAGATTTCACCAATAAAGGAATCGCTTTTTTCTTTTCCTTCAAGATTTGGATCATCAAGCCCAAGTGACTCAGCTTTAAGTTTTAATACTTCATTCTTTTCTTGAATTGCATAGAAGAGTTCTTTGTTAAGCCGTTGAACTTCGCCAATTAAGCGTGTCTTTTCAAATTGTTTTTTGCCAAGACGGACAAGTCCACGAATACCAATAAAGACTAAGTAGCCTAAGGCACCGATTAGGGCAACAATAATCAGGAGCATGAGAATATAAAAAACCCAGCCGCCCGCGCCGAAATTGTTAACATAACGATTAAATACTCCGACATATTCTTTAATGTCGCCAACAACAAGAACCCACGGATCAGCAAAAACAAGTTTTAACCATTCAACAAAATTTCTCCAAAACTCTGTAAAGGAATCGCGGATGTAACTAAAAAACGCACCCATATAATTACCTTAACCTAACCAACTAGGCCTTTCTTATAAACTTCAAATTTTAATTGGGCTCCAAAGGTTTTTGTCGCAAGGTCTTGGCTTGAATTTGGATCCCATCCTTCAATCCACACTTTTAAATTAAATTTGGCAACACCTATTTCGTTCGTATAAGTAATAGCGTCACCTTTTTCTCCGCTTCGAATATAGGAATCAAAGGTCGTGTATTCTTGCGTTTTCGGCGTTGCGTTAATAAGTGGTCGGACATTAACATAGGTTGCAGCGTTGTACATTGAGTTTTTCTCCGGAACTTCATATTCTTGAGTGTTAACCTCTCCCCAACTTGCGTCCGTTAATTCTTCTTCAAAATCGCCATAAGCAATTTCGTATC
>CAYJAE010000067.1:0-4952 GCA_964368105.1 uncultured Staphylococcaceae bacterium | reverse complement strand
AAATAATCCCGAATATGTTTATATATAGAAATATTATTAATAACGGAGGTCTAAAAGATGACGACTGGTGAAAAAATAGCACAGTTACGATCCGAGTATGGATTATCACAAGAAGAACTCGCAGACAAACTAAATGTCTCGCGTCAAACAGTCTACAAATGGGAAAGCGATTTAGCACTTCCTAAAAAAGAATACCTGAAACAACTAGTGGAACTATTCGCTACAACTTACGATTATTTACTTGATGATGATCATGAAGAAGTTAAGGAAGAAGTCACTGAAGAAGTAAAGGAAGAAGTAAAGGAAGAAATAAAAGAAGTAGTAATTCCGAAGAGCGCTCCTGAAGTCATCGTTGTCACCGCTCCGCAACCACAAACTTCGGTTGTTCCACTTGCTATTTGTCAAAAATGTAAGAAAATCATTACTGCTGAAGATGATTTAGTGCGTATTTCTGGCTCCTATGACCGCCAAGGCAATCAAGCAGCGGATACTGTATACTGTGCCTCCTGTAATAAAGACGTCGTTGAAAGACAAAAATTAGCGGAAGAAGCTAGAATTGTCAGTGAAAATCTTAAAGTTAAAGTTTACAAATCTTTAGCACGTAGACAGTTTTGGACTTCATTTATTCTTGGATTATTAGTCACTGGTCTTATCTTAGGAATTGGTCTTTCCCAAATGTTACCTAATCCAAATACTCAACATCTTTTAATCCTTATTGGCAGTTCTATCCTAGCCTTTTTCCTCGTTAGTTGTCTTGTTTTAAGAAACAATGGGGCCTGGATTGTCCTTAGTACTGTCTCTTCTTGGGGTATTAAATTCCCTGGTCTGATCTTTACGCTTGATATTGACGGCATTGTTTGGGTAATTTTAGTCAAAGGAATTTTTGGAATAATCTCAATTGTTATTGGTGTTATTATGTTCGTTCTCGGACTAGCCGTATCTGGCATTATTTCTATTTTTATGTATCCGTTCGCCCTTGTAAAGAACTTTAAAAATCCGCAAGATAAAAGTAATGCTCTAGAAGATTTAGTTGATTAATTTTAGTTCATTAATTATTACCTTCATTATGAAAGAATCGTCACTAAATTTAAGTGGCGATTTTTTTTGTTCCCAAAAACACTGCACCAACACACAAGAGGAACAATACTTAAATCCGATCAGTCAATTTAATATGCTAAACTATAACTAGTAAAACTTAGGATAATGAAGCTGTCCTAAAGGAGTTAATAATTTGAGAAAAAAACTTTATAGTGGAATTGTTCTTAGTGCGGTCGCACTCCTTTTAATGACTAGTTGTAACCCCGTGCCCAGTGAAGATGGATTAGTGATTAACACCTTTTTTAACATGGAAAATGCAGCGGTTAGTCGAGAAAAAGCCTACAAAAAGGGGGTAGAATCCGCTTTAGCTCACTTTCCCGCTTTAGCGGAAAATGTTCGTTATGAAAACCGCACTGACGTCAATAAAGATAACATTAAAGAGTATCAAACTAATTCCCAATTCTTGGTGAATCTCGGTACGTTTGACGAAGGAATTCAAAACGTGATTAGAAGCGCTAATTTAATGCCTTCTCTTTTTAGTAATTTAAGTATAAAAGAAGGGCAATACCAGGGCGAAAAAGACCAATTTGAGATTAATCCCGATCCAGTTAAGGAAGGCAAATTAATCGCAGAAAAGTTACCTGAAAATGCCTATGTAATTTACAGCAACGAGCCAGTATTTACTAAAATGTACACGTCTTTTGCAGAGAATTATCCTTCAGATAATATAGTTGGGAGAGTCCTCCTTCCTCCTAAAAGCAACATTTTTCAACAAGTTATTACTGACCTATTAACCAAAGAATTTGATGCCTTACTACTTTTAACAAATGCTTTTGATTTTTCAAATTTACTTTATGCCTTAAGTATGACTCCGTTTAGTAAGGACGTTTATTTACCTTCGTTTGTGGAGCGCTTTTTACCGCTTCCTCCTAACTACAAAGAAGCCTCTTTTTCCTCGTTCATCTTTAATTACAATTATCATCTACTTTTAAAAAGAGAGGAGTTGCCAGAGAAGGGCGAAGTAGAACTAAGCCTACGTGATTACCCCTACTTTATTGACGGCTACACCGCGACTCATTTTATTCTAAAAAATTATGAGAATACTAAAAGTAATAATGAACTTATTAATAATATGCACGCTAGTTATAAATCACTGAATTTAAGTGGTACTTTTATTCCTTTTCTGTAGTTTTTTAAGTTATTATTGTGGCTATTTTTTCTATTTCTCGTAAAATAAAAACAGGAGAAAATAATATGGATTTAAACGTAGAGAAAAAATTCGTTAGTCTTTCTAATGGTGAAAGACTCGCTTATCTTGAAAAAGGAAGTGGCGAAGAAGTTATTTTATTAGTACACGGCAACATGAGTAGCGGTGTCCATTATTTACCACTGATTGAAAGACTTCCCGAAGATATCCGCACAATCAGTGTTGATTTACGCGGCTTTGGCGATTCAAGTTACAAAAAAACTTTTAATCATCTTGATGAATTAGCAGAAGACCTCGTCTTACTTATTCAAAAATTAGAATTACCGACCCCTCTTACTGTTGTTGGTTGGTCTGCAGGTGGCGGTGTTAGTTTAAGTCTTGCCAGTCATCACCCTGAACTCGTTAAAAAGATTGTCTTAATTGATAGTATGTCTTATCGGGGATTACCAATTTACGAAAAAGACGAAAAAGGTCAACCAGTTATTACTAAACCTTACCGCAGTAAAGCCGAGATGGCAGTTGATCCAATTCAAGTCTTACCGGCATTAAACGCAATCGTAAATAAAGATCAAGCTTTCATGGATTACATTTGGGGCTTACTTATTTATAACGTTAAAAAACCAACAACCGAAGAAAATGATTTCTATATGAGTGAAACTTTCAAACAACGTTGTTTAGTGGATATCGATTGGGCTTTAACTCAATTTAATATTGGCGTTGGAAACAACTATAGTGGAGTGGAAGGCGACCGCAGTATTATTAACATGAGTGCATCCCTCCTTGCCATTTACGGATTGGACGACAAAACCGTTCCTGAATTCATGGCCCGGGAAACTGTCGGCGCAGTTGGTAAACGGGGCCGCTTTATTGGTTATAAAAATTGTGGACATAGTCCACTTGTCGATCATCCCGATAAATTAGCCAAAGATATTTTAGCTTTTCTTCACGAATAAGCCTTTTTCAAAAGCATCAAATAAATTGTCGACGAGGCGGTCAATTGTCTCGTCGCTTTTTAAATTAGGTTCAAGCATCGTTACTTGGAGCCCGACAAAGTTTGAAATACCCATCAGAGCATAACTTAAAGTCGTAAGATCCACATCACTAACTTCCCCGTTTTGCTCAGCGACTTGGAGTCCTTTAACATAACGACGAGCGAAGTCGGTGTAATATTCAATGAATAAAGCCTTGTCAACTTGAAGCGATTGCCAAATGACAGTATAAGCATACGGAAAATCACGAATAAACTTAATAAAAGCTTTAATCCCAAGTCTTTCTTCTTCCCCTCTGCTCTTGGCTTCACTTGCAGCCCGTGCAGTATGTGTACGAATAACGTTACCTAATTCAAAAAGAATATAACGATATAAGCTGTACTTATCACTAAAATAAATATAAAAAGTGCCAACACTGACACCCGCTTCAAGGGCAATTTCTGCTACTCCAGTTTGATGATAACCTTTTGTATGAAAAAGCACCGTCGCGGCATTAATTAAATTATCAAATGATTTTTGACCACGTTTCGTTTGTGGTTTATTTATTCCGTTCATGGTATTCATTATAGCAAAAACAGAAAATTTGCCTAATGTTTTGAGCAAGTGAACAAAGAAAGCAAATATTTTTTTTGTTAAACCTAAATAGGTGTTCATGTTTAAAGTCCAAAAAATACTGAAATAACAAAATCCATATTTTTTGGCTTAATTTAGGGCATTCTACGCTCAAAAATAACAAAAAAAGCAATATATAGGTAAATATTTCCCCAAATAAATAAATTCTTTTATTTAGTGGGCCCTTATAAAAAACATGAACAAGTATTCACATTGTGCTTGACAGCGCTTTCTTTATTTGTGAAAATAGAGGTAGATTAAAACAAAGACAATATTTTCGATAAGAAAAGAAGGAGGAAATAATGCGAAAAGTATTTATTGTCGCCGCTAAGAGAACAGCAGTTGGATCATTTTTAGGTACGCTCAAAAATGTTCATCCCGCTGACTTAGGTGCGGCCTTAGTGAAAGATGTGCTCGCCAGTAATCATTTAAAGGGTGACGAACTTGATGAAGTTATCATTGGTAATATTTTAAGTGCCGGTCTTGGTCAAGGCGTTGGTCGCCAAATTGCGATTAAAGGTGGAGTAAGTCAAGAAACTCCTGCATATAGTTTAAATATGCTTTGTGGCAGCGGAATGAAAGCTGTCCTTAATGCTTACACTAGTATTGGTGCTGGCCTTAGTAATCTCATCTTAGCCGGTGGGGTTGAAAGTATGTCACGCGCTCCATTCTTATTTCATGAAGGAGTAAGAGGCGGAATCAAGATGGGCGACATCTCAACCAAAGACCATATGTTAGTCGACGCCTTAACTGACGCTTATAGTGGTGTCCATATGGGTGTCACTGCTGAAAATATTGCAGAAAAACATAACATTAGTCGTGAAGCTCAAGATGAATTTGCCATGGCTTCCCAAACTAAATCAATCGCCGCGGTTGACGCTGGTCGGTTTGATGAAGAAATCGTTCCTTTAACCGTCAAAGTCGGACGCGATGAAGTCGTCTTTAGTCGTGATGAATATCCAAATCGTGGAACAAATGTTGAAAAACTCGCAAAGTTACGTCCAGCCTTTAAAAAAGACGGTTCAGTTACCGCTGGTAACGCAAGCGGTCTTAATGATGGCGCAAGTATTATTCTACTTGCTAGCGAAGAAGCAATTAAAAAATAT
>CAYJAE010000066.1:0-5155 GCA_964368105.1 uncultured Staphylococcaceae bacterium | reverse complement strand
ACATTTCTTGAGTTATTTTTATATTAACGGAATTACGACCGAGGTTCATTTAAAAAAAGGAATTAAGTAACTAAATTTAGGATGTTTTAACAACGATAGAAAAGGAAAAGTTATCATGCGCGCCACTTCTTAAAACATGATCAATAATTGTTTGAGCGCATACTTCAATATTTTTTTCTTCGCTAAATATTTTCGCTAAGTCTTCGGGATTAGGATAGTAATCGGTTACGCCGTCGGTTGAAAGAAAAAGTACTTCCCCAAGCTTAATGCGTCTTTTAAAAATGTTATAGGAGAAAAACCGATTTGCCCGGCGATTACCGATAAATTCAAGTAAGCCAGCGGAGTGAGAATTAAGTCCTTCACGCCGCATTTTCTTATCGTAAGTTTCGGTATTATGCGCAAGACTTAATTCAGTAAAACTACCGTTTTCAAATGAGTACATTAGTGAATCGCCCGCATTAAAAACTAATACTTCATTCTTTAAAGTAAAGATACCGACGACGGTTGAGCCAGCCGTTACGCCTGCTAACTTTTCACTACTGTACTCAACGACTTGAGCGTTAATTGTCGCAAGAGCGCGATTAACACTCATTTCGTCAAAGGCTATTTTTTCATTATTAAAGTAACTCACAGTCATGAGAGCGGCAACTTCCCCGTCAAGCGTCCCGCCCATTCCGTCAGCAAGGACAACAAAACTTTTAACGCCCTCAGGTAATTCTTTTATATAGCGTTCGTCTTCAACTAAGACGTGACCGTTAATTGAGAGGCGATCTTCGTTATTTAAGCGTCTTTTACCAATGTTTGTGTATGAATATGAGTAATACATTAATTAGTGTCCTCGGGATTTGCTTCAATGTTTTCCACTGCTTCTTTTGGTTTAGTCTTATGATAGACAACAAACTTTGTGTAGATGAATTCTAGGATAAAGTTTAAGATCATTGTCACTGCCAGAATAATAAATTCGTTAACGCCTAACTTCGTTTCAAAGTAGTCGCCAAGGAGGGTCGAAACTGGAATAAAGAAAACGTAGAATAAAAAGGTTAAGGCCATTGCTAAATAAATATTGTTTGTTCCTTTAAAAGTAACTTTACGGTTAAAAGTAAAATTCCATAAAACCGATAACGTAACCGAGATTAAGTATTTGGGCCAGTAGTTCCAGTTTGGGATTAAATTAAGTAAGGCAAAACTACCGATTTGGATTAGTCCGGCTGAAAGCGAAAATAGGGTGAATAAGAATGCTTCTTTTTTAATTGATGGTTTGTTCATAATTAGGTATTTTTAGTTATTAAAGATAAAGAATTAAGCTTCTTGCGGAGCTTTCTTATTTTTCATTTGCTTCTTTAACTCTTTACTCGCCTCCACGAGCATCTCGACTTCTTCTTTTTCGACTTCTTCTAGTAAATTGATGTCATCAAGCGCTTCTTGAAGTTTAAATTCACGGATTAAGTATTTCTTGGTTTGGTTACCAACAATGATTGTTAAAATGCTGTTTGTGACGAGTTGAATTCCTGAACTAATGAGCGGACCAATAATTGGACCAAGGGAGTTAGCGACCATTGAGCCGATGCTTGTCCCGATTCCTGAACTAGTTTTACTTAAGCCATATGCCGCGACTGAATTAAGAAGGACATTTTTATAAATCTTCGCCATCTGTGTTTCGGTTGGCCGAAAGCCATAAAGATAGACAATGTCCTTAATAAGATTAAGTTGAAAGGTAATGACAAATAAAGTATCAAGCGCTTCTGATTGGGAAGCCGCGGTTGTTAAGCCGACTTTAACTGCGCTATTCCAAATGATTTTGTTTGAAGCTTTCTTAATATCAGTTTCATACATCTTTTTAAGAATAACCATTACGGCTTTATCGTCATGCTTACTATGGGCAAACGCTAAGCTTTCAATGTTTTCTTTGGAGTACCACGAGACAATATCAGTTTTAAGGCTTAAATCAAGCATTTTCCCGGCGATTTCGCTTCTTAGCTCGCGATTATACCTTTTGGCCCGTCGTGCGTCTTGTTCGCCACTTACGCGCGTTACAAACGATTTAATCCGCTTTAGTTTGATTACTGGTACGAGATAGAAAAGAATAAAGACTAAAACCGAAAGACCAGTCGTAATGTAGCCGGCAATTTCATGAATTTCATAAACACGGAGATTAAGGAAAAATAAGGCGGTGACGATAATAATTGCAATACTTGTTTGG
Organism: uncultured Staphylococcaceae bacterium; assembly: GCA_964368105.1. Lineage (GTDB taxonomy): Bacteria > Bacillota_I > Bacilli_A > RFN20 > CAG-826 > UBA1361. The sequence goes on along the minus strand of CAYJAE010000066.1, from coordinate 2,955 downwards.
AAAATTCCAATAAACGTTTTAGCGCGTTTACTATTTTCATTATTCGGATACTTTTGTTGATACTCTTCTAGACTCATCCGATTATTTTCTTTTACTTTTGTTTTCTCCATTGTGCCCTCCTTAATAAGATCTTGTTTAGCTATTAAAATTATAACATGACTTACTTATTCTCATTTTCTTGTAGTCTATAAAAGAAGCGGAGCAACTCCGCTTCTTCAAGGAACTAAGAAACTTACAATTATATTTTATTGCTTAATTACTTCTCGACTTCGGAAATTTTGTGCATCCGGTCGTCATTTAATTTCGCTAAAGATATTTGATATTTAATAATATTCACTAAGAGTTCTTGAGGAATGTCACTTTTCTGTAGTGCTTCACCTTTTTCAATACATTTTTCAAAAGCGCCCACTCTTCGATAAAGATCTAAAAGGATGAGTTTATAATTTATGTTATCTTCGACTTCTAAATGTTTTTCAAATGAGTCGATTGCAGTTTGGCGGGCAACTTTAGCTAAGTGTTGATCGCGCAAATCATCAGAAACCCATGCTTGTCGTAGTGCTAAAAATCCCGCCATTTTATGATCACCGGTATTTTTATATAAACTAGCGGCTAGCTTAAACTTTTTGATATTAGGATGAATGGATTGATTATTAGCCATCAGTTGGTAAGCTTCGTCTTCAAGGCTAGCGGCACTAACACCGGGGATTGCTTCGCTAATATCACTATTGCAATAATGACACTTTGGACATTGTTGAACGTGGAATACCACTCCGGAACGGGTGGTTTCAGGAGGTCTAGTATCTAAATCAGGAGTTCCAAATGAACTGCTTGAAAAGATAATTGTTTGCTGACTAGTATAGCCGCACATTACGCATACTACTGCCATATCACCGATATTCATTGTCTAATCCTCGCTTTCTTTCTTATGTCTTTATCATTACCGTTATAGTTACTGTCTCTTCTTAAGAGAAAATAAGGAGAGTCCCACTCTTTAATAAATAAAAAACAATAATGAAGTTAAATTCATTTTATTATCTTTCAGTAAGTTAATCAAGAGCATTTTAAAAATAAGACAGTTTGTGTTAGTGTAGATTAAGCGAAAAAGGATTATATTGCTTAATTAGCGGTCTTTTGCAGTAGTTTGTCGATGGTTTCGATAATTCCGACACTTTCCGGTGAGAACTCTTTGAGGTTGTTAAAATACGTGTTTGCGGAAGTTAAGTCACCACGAAGATAAAAATAGAGAACACGAAGCGAAAGATTTTGAATGACTAAGAGTTTTATCTTACTTTGTAGTGGCCAGAGAATTTCTACTTCACTTTCAGGGACACCATTAATTAAAGATTGATTTGCTTTTAGTCTTTGATTGAGTTGAATTTTAGCGTTAGCTTGTTTATTAGTGTTTAGTGCTTCAAGGATATAACTTTTAGCGGCTTCTAAATCAAGGCTCCAAGTCAAGCGTTCAATCATTACTAAGTCATAGACTAAGCGGTAGGCGGGATTAGTAGGAAGAGTAACTGCCGACCATAAACTTTCCGCGAGGGCGGGGTCATAATTAATAGTGTAGTTAGCTTTAATAATAAGGAGATAATTACTTGTTTCTGGATGAAGTTTTGGATTAGCGCGGTATTTATCAATCGTTGCCATTATTTTCGGATAATCTAAATCACGTTCAAAGGCACTAAAGGGGGCGTTACTAATTCGGGAGTAGATATAGTTAATTAAGATTAATACAGTGAAAAGAATCACAAATAAAATGAGGGCGTTAACAATCAGGTTATCATAGACGAGAAATTGAAAAACAAAAAATAATCCCGCTGCTAAAATGATTGCGGTAATGAGAGTAGTGAAATAAATAATAAAATGCTTTTTTAGAAAAAAGCCGACCGGAAGATAGCCTTTAAGGTGAGGAACTGCGCTTTGGGGTGTGCCAATGGTGCCACTAACTTCTCCTTCGCGGCGATAAGCCCGGATTAAGATGAAATTAGTGAAAACACTCATGAGAAAGATGATGAAAATACTCATTACGAGCACAAATCCTCCGAGTTCAAACGGACTATCTAATAATTCTACATCCGCTGAAGGCGATACTTTTTGGGTAAACATCATGATTGCAATAAGTAAAAGGATAATGCCGATAGTAATACGGACTATTGGGCGATGCTTTTTATAAATGAGAGCTTCCGCTACTAAACTTAAGAGCATAAAACTATAGAAAACAATAGCAACATAAACAAAGGCTTGTGAACTACTATCTTTTAAATAGACATTAACTACACTGGCGACAATAATAGAAAAAAGCGCAAAGATAATTAATTGTATATTTGCGTAGCGCGTATGTTTTAGTTTCATATTGATAAGTCTCCTTCAAACAATAAATCAAGTATAACATAGCGAAAAATTTTCAGTCTTTTATATTAATATAAACTTAGGCCCTAATAGCATTTTTAGTAACTATTTTTTCTCAAAAGGTATTAGATAAACTAATCGTTTTCAAGCAAAAAATCAATAATGTTTTTATGAACTACACCATCATGTGAAAGGTCAAACTTATCAAGCGATAACACATATTTAGGATACTGATCTTTAATTAACAGCAGAGGCCGAAATTCTCTTAAAATTGTTTCTTCACTTGCTAATAAGTAAGAAACTTGAAAGTAATTGATGTTGCCATCCTTTGTGGCAATAAAATCAATTTCGTATTGTCCGGCATATCCGACATATATTTGATATCCCCTACGGCGTAATTCAAAATAAATAATGTTTTCTAAAATTTTTTCGATATCCCGTTCATTATTATAAAAAAGCTGACGAAATCCTTGATCATTTATAAAAACTTTTTCATTAGTTTCTAATGCTTTTTTGCCTTGGATATCATACCTTTGACAACCATAAATGAAGAATGCCTCTTTAGTATATGACAAATAATTATATAAATTTTCTTTAGATAAAGAA
>CAYJAE010000065.1:0-5201 GCA_964368105.1 uncultured Staphylococcaceae bacterium | reverse complement strand
CTTGAAAGAACCTCTTATAAATACTTCTGTATTCAATTCGACAAAAGCCCACTTACTAGAGATTTCAGTCAAAACTGGAAACGATGCAGTAGATAACTACTTCCGGGATAACGTCAACTCCATCAACACCCTACTTATGTCATTGGCTGAAGAACAAATAAAACAAGCGTTCCTTCAATCGGAAAAAGAGGTCACTGACCTTCATGTAAGAATCAGCGAGGGAATTAGAGAGGCCAAGAATAGTGGGTCCTTGATTGGGCTGCCGAAGGGAACCAAACTTTTCACCAAGAAAGAAAAAAAGTGCAAAGCGATAATTGCTAAACACTCTAAAGACTTCGGTGGTAGTCTTGGCGATCAAGATGTCATTAAACTGTGCGGTTGCTCCAGAGACTCTTACTATAAGTACAAGCGCTCTCTAAAAACGGAGTAAAGAAAAAAGACTTTAACCTGTCCTTTTATGACCTTTTAAAATCTTCATTTAATTTAGCGTATTTTTATCGCATGAGAACTCTTTAGCTTGGTTTTCTCATAACCAACAATGATTCTTTGAACTTGTCTTTCGTCTCTCCCCACCACTTCCGCTATCTCTTGAACGATCATTCCCGTCTTGGTCAGTTCAATAACATAACGCATTATTGGTCTTCTTATTTCCTCCTTCTTCATCTTAGGGTTTGCGACTTTACTTGTTTCAATTCCTTGAAATAGTGCAACTAGTAATATGTCGTATGGGTTAATATTAGAACCTCTATAGACATCACAGATCCGATGGTTTCGCAAATTCTTTACTGATAATTCTTCATAAAAACTCACTATGTCCTTTGTTAGTTTGATCACGTTCTTCTTGGTGCAAGCATTATCAACACACTGGGTCCGATTTAACTTAGACGAAAGGTAATCGCTAACAAGGACATCATTGTGGAGAATCAGCCCACTCTTAAAAACCTCATAAATATATACACTTACCCTAGTGTCCATCTCGGAGTCTATTCTTATTGTTCCGTCTTCAACCGGGTTTAACTGCTCCAAGGTGACAAAGGTGGTTTCTTTACCTTTATCGTTGGAAATCCTTGTGTCAATTAAATCAACCAGGTGAATTGGGCAAGTTCTTATCTCAAATATTTGGTGCTCAATATGGAAATAACACTCACCATATTTTTTTCTATCTTCCCTAACACAATACGGACAATACCTTAAGTAATAATCGGTCCTGTTTGGCGGGATGTGAAGTTTCTTCATTAACAACTCATTATTTGAAATACCAATCTCATAGACTTCTAATCTTTCCTTCACTTCCATATATCTAGCGTAGTGCTTGAACAGTGTGTGGTTTAAAAGCAACTCCTTGAACCCCATTGTTTCTCTTACAAACTTTTTAAATGACCGACCGAATAAATTGATGAAATTATAGTCAATCAGCTCATCAGGATTCAAAAATATCTCTTTGACAAAGTACTTATGGTAGATAATGCCACTTTGTGCGAACATTCTTGCCAGCCATGAATAGACACTCTCACTTGGGTAAATCACTGGGACTTTCTTAATCATACGAATTCTACCACGATGTGATTCTTCAGTAATTGGATTGCCCTAACCATATCCCTATACGCAACTTGAGACACCTTTTTGAATATGTCCTCAATCTCTACATCAGAATCAACTCGACCATAATCAGGGGAACTTTGTTTATGGGGGGGAACAATCCTTCTCTCTTTCCTGTCTAGGTATGCCACCATAGTGGAAAAATTCGTCTTAAAGACTTCCTCAAATGTTTCCAGGTCTAGTTTCTCTTTGCCAGTGACTATCGACCTTCTTTGAGCTTCGACAAACAGTGCCACTATCATCGAAGGCAATCCGCCCGAGTGATCATAAATCCAATGGGCATACTTACCATCAAACGATACCTTTTCTAGCGTGTACTGATACTGGAATAAAACTCTGCAAAAATTATAAAAATCCCCGTCAAATTCCATTCGTTTCACTGAAATACCAATTGTTCTTCTCGCCAAGTACTCCTTCATCTCAAAGAACTGGTTAGAAGATTCAGTTCCTATAAAGCATATGGAGATGTTTGATTGATTGATAAGTTGGGTCAAGAAGTTCAGCAGTGTGATTCCCTTCTTGTTCTCCACAATTCGTTCTATCTCATCGATGCACAGCAAAGCCACATGGTTGGACAGCACGTTAGATACCGCAGCCAAAAGCACATCGGTGGTCGTGTGCTGGGAATTGTTCGATTTATAGAACTTGGTTCCCAGAATTTCATCGACCTTAATTAGAATCGAGTAAAGTAGATTCTTGATCGAGCAGTCACTGACCGTTTCTACCTCTAGTATCGGGATTATTTCCCTTACAGGTTTCTTGGTCTTTATGATTCTGCCTTCCGTTATCACTTCAATGCACCTTTGGACCGCTGAGGTCTTCCCCACTCCTGCATTACCAGTCAGCCTAAAGGAGTCCAAACCTCCAATGACACCATATCTATTCAAGCCCTTAGTGAAGCGGTAGTTATCGTTGAGCAGCCTCGTTTCCTCAATGGTGTTCTTCTTCTCAAGCGAACCAAGTACCGCGAGGTAAAGACGACTATATATCTCAACCGTGGCCGGGAAGGGCATATAGAGTTTATAGACATCCATCAGCGCGACGAGCCTTTCATCTTTCTTAATCAATCCCTCCTTATATTCCGGCACCACTTTCAGCGCCTCTCTTAGTTCACCGTCGTTCAGCATTGTGGGGAGTTGTTTCATCAATTCATTCATGCTATTTCCCCTTTCTAATTTCCCTTTGCCTATTCTCCCTAAGTTTCCTTACCTTCGGGTGTCCCCCACTTGAGTTGGCAACTAACTCAATTGCTCTCAAAAGTCTTATTTCACTTTCTAATTTCTCTTCCTGACAATCAGTCAAACCACTATTCAATTCTTTGACCTCACTTAATGCCCTGTCCTCCAAAAATGTATCAATGATCGTGAACGCAACATAAACCCCATCTTTAAGTAGCCACACCGTTCCTACATTTTCTGGATCATATGCGACCTGACATTCTTCACCTTTGAGATACTCATTTATGAAGCCAAACGCCTTATACCTAAGCTTGTTCACTATGAGACCATCTCGTCTGAATCTGCCCGCACATCGTGGAAGTAAGGTCAGCCTAAGCAGTTTACTGTCAACTTCAATTAAAACATCTTTCTCGATAGCCAGCCGGCTGTTCCATAATGCGTTGGCATGGTTCTTGATCCCACTTCCCCCATAAGGCAATTCGATGGTCCGACCGCAGTTGTAGTGAATAATGCAAAGCAAGAGAACTTTCTCGAACTGCTCCAGGGTCAAGCATGCGTTCTTGCGGTAGTCAATCACTCCCCTGTCCCCAAAATTCTTAAGGACAACACCTTTGTTGATTAATTCCTTCTTGAACGATTCCTGCACTAGGCCAAAGAACCTCTCGACAACCGATTTAAGTTCTGGCCTATACGGTTCTAGATTCACTATCTCAATTCCCAGACCAGTTAGGTTAGTGAACGTATCACCTACATATTCGCTACCCATATCGGTAATTAACTTATGCGGTATCCTTTGGCTATCCCAATCATTTTTCTCAATCTCAATTCCGAACTTTCTACACCATTCAACTTTATCCACCACAACATTCATCATTAGTTTCCTAAGACTTTTTATTCCACCTTCCCAACCAAGTGAGTACCCCAAACACATCGAGGAATATGCATCGACGCAGGCGGTAAGAATCGGCCTACCAATCAGTTCCCCACTATCGTTCACTAAGAAGATATCGCATGTAGTTGAATCTAACATTCCGTACCCTATGGTAGGGCAGAAGCTCCTGACTCCTTCTCCCAACAGAGGTCGGTAATTGCGGTCATATTCACCTCTTCCCCACCTTGATATAACAAAGTTTGATTCACTTCTAGTTTTGTAGTAGAAATAACGGAATTGGTGAAACTTAGGGTATTTTTGCAGGAGTTTTCCGTTTGCATCTATATACTTTTCGCTGACTAAATACTTATATGTTTGTCTCAGGCTGAACTTCTTCGAATTGTAGAAATACTTGTTCAATGCCCATCTAAAGCTTCTCTCGTCTTCAGTCAAACCTCTTTCTACTTTTCTACCTGGTGCAAGGACCATAATGCTTTGAAACGCAAGGTAATCACAAAGCCTATGTCTTATCGTCTGCTCGCTTACCCCATATTGTTCCGCTGACTGGTGAATGGCCAATCTTCTTTCTACCTCATCACCTATTTTGGACAGTGGATATGAAATAGTAGCGAACCTAAGGTGCACCTCTTTTAACTGTTCCTGGGACAGTTCACCTATCTCCTTGATACTTCGCTTGGCCGCCTCTAACAAATCTTCCTCACTGACAACTTTATTAAAAGTATCCAGCTCTGATTTTTTTACCCAACATGGAACCGTCCTTTTAAGACAATCAACTACTAAACACCTACTTTCGTCATCAACAAGGATCCTATATATCGTTTTCCCATTACTGATTATCTTGTTACTCATCTAACACTATCCCCCAATCTTTCACTCCTCTGTTCAGCCAATATCTTCTCGACTCATCTAACCCTTTGACCGTCGATGGCTTAAGGAGATTCTTTTTATAAACGCACTCTCTGACCATCAACTCACCATCTTTCTTTGTGCAGACAAAATCGGAAGTGAAGCTCTCGCCCAGTTCAAATTCTTTCAGAAGGACATTAGCTTTGACCTCACTAATATCGTCGTTACGGTCCAATAGATCACCATATCTCACTTGTAGTTCACTAAATGCCCTAAAAACCTTGTCACATTTACTCAATTTCTTCTTGAAAGTAAGGTCATGATTGTTCCTATTTCTCATCTTTTTCTTCCCTTTCTTAAAAATCGGGGGATTCATTTCTTCCCTTTTCGGTCTGAAAACTTCCCTTTTTGGTGAAAAAACTTCCCTTTTTAAGCGTTCCACCATATTCCAATATGTGGTTGGCCAAACTGTTTTATTCGGTTTTGCACAAGTTCGCCCATTCGTATTATGTCGCGTTGGCCCAGGAATTAGAGCGCCTGAATTGTAATGTTTTTGATCGTGTTAAAAAGCGACTTCTGAGGCTTGTTTTTGCTGTAGGTGAGCAATTATAAGCTTGGTAGCTATACATGTGACGTGGGCTGCGTATGAGCTAAATATAGGCGTCCGGGCCAGGGCATTATAAAAA
>CAYJAE010000064.1:0-5382 GCA_964368105.1 uncultured Staphylococcaceae bacterium | reverse complement strand
CCCTAAAGTATATTGATCCAAATGATTTTAATATTAACGAACTTGAAAAGTACGGTCTTGATAAGTCATTTGGGCTTGGTACATACTTAGAAACAAATAACGAATTTACGATAAAAGGCGCAGAATTAAAGAAAAGTGTCCTTGACCGGCCCATAATTAGTGTTCCGACTATTGTGAAAGAAATCAAAGAACCACTTGGTAATGACTATAAATGTCTCCTCTTAACATTACCGCGTGAGGTTACTTCGCTTCCTGTAGACTTTTTAAAAGGAAATGAAACTATTACCGCAATTTACTTAAACGATAAGATTAAAACTCTATCAAAAGGAGCACTTCTTAATACTCCTAAACTTCGTCATATTTTAAGTGACGCCCTTGAAACACTTGAAGAAGAGTCACTCTCCGGCACAAATATTGAAACAACCCTAATTGGCGCCTCCACAATCCGGACTGTAGGCGCACGCGCCTTTAGTAATAATAAAAACCTTAAAGTTGTCGACTTAAAGCGTGTTAATAATCTTGGACGCGGCGCTTTCTTAAATTGTCCTAATATTGAAAGCGTAAATCTAAGGATTACTCCAGAAACTATAGCTAATAACCCCCGCTTTTTTATGCTCTTTAGTGATAATCCTTCCGCAATTAGCAAACTAAAAGAAGTTAGTTTATTCATTACTGAGGGGATTATTCCTGATAACTATTTTGAAAACATGGAATCACTAACAAGTATTAAAATCCAAAATGATATTAAAGAGATTGGCGCTAACGCTTTTGCGGGCTGTAAAAATTTAACAACCCTTGAATTTAATTTCACGGGCACAGTCTTAAATGATTACCTTTTTGCCGGAGCGGAAAATATAACAAAAATCCCGGCACTACCAAATGTTAAGCGGATTGGTAAAGCTGCATTAAAAGGACTTGATCTTGGGGCGCTTAGTCTTAATTTAGAAGCGCTTGAATTCCTCGATGATTATGCGCTTGAAGACGCTGTATTACCCGCGCGTCTTGTCATTGGTAAGTGTGAGTTTGGGCTTACTCCTTTTAAAGGGGCCCGTGGCTTAGAAACATTAAAACTTGACACTGCTCTTTTTAAGTATGAAGACGCTAATAATAATCACCTCCCCTATAAACTCTTTGCTTCTTCTTTAGCAGAGTTTAACCGGATTAGTAGAAAGCTTAAAAACCTTGAAGTTGTCGGTGAATTAGTTCCCTCTATCTTTGAAGGGTGGGAAAACCTAGAAAGTGTTATTCTCCTCAGTCAAACTAAAGTCCTTAGTAGAAATGCCTTCGCTGACTGTAAAAATTTAGTGCGGATCGAGATTCGGAATAAAGGCGTTACCTTTGAAGAAAATGCCTTTAAGAATTGTTCCGCTTTAGAGTACTTTAATTATGGCGGCGAGAGTGGAGCGACTGTCTTTAATCTTGATAAAACAGTCAGTATTAAAAAAGGTGCGTTCGCTAATGTTGGTCATATTAAAACACTTCTCCTTGAAGTAAAAGGCGAAATTGAAGAATCCTCTTTTAGTGGCATTAATCAATTAGAAAACTTAGCAATTAAACTTAATCCGCAAAACAAATTAGCTGCGCTCTACACTCCGTTTAGCACTGATTTGTCGGCATTTAACAGCGGATTTAAGAAACTTGAGTCAGTTAGCATTGCTTTTAATAATGAAACTGTTCCCGCAGGTTTCTTCGCCCGCTTAACTAACTTAAAAACAATTATCATTATTGGCGACGTTAAGGAAATAGGTGATAGTGCCTTTAGTGATCTTCCTAATTTAGTTACACTTGACTTTAACTATACAGGCACAATATTAAACGATTATGTCTTTGCTAATCTCCCCGCACTTGAAACTATTCCGCGTCTTTCCTTTATCCGGCGCATCGGCAATGGTGCCCTCACAAATCTCGATTTACGTGAGAGTGAAATCGACTTTGCCCAGTTAGAAGAAATCGGCGAAGAAGCTTTTAAAGGTTGTAGTTTAAATCCGCATCTTGTTTTAAATACCAAGAATGTTAAAGAACGCGCATTTTTAGGCGTTAAAGGTGTCACTAAACTCACTTTAAAAGATCATCCGTTTTATTATGAAAACTCCCTTAAAAAGTTTTTACCTTACGAACTATTTGCTAGTGATTTAGCAAGTTTTAATAAAGACTTTAAGTCACTAACTGAACTTGTTCTAAACACCGCCCTCTTCTCTTACGCTTTTGCAGGGTGGGAAAATATTACTAAAGCAGAAATAAGTGGCGAAGTTTCCTTAATTCCTGATTACGCCTTTAATAAATGCTCCAGTTTAGTTAGTGTACTCTTTACCGCAAGTGACTTAAAAGTTAATACGTATGCTTTTGCGGAATGTACTTCTCTTACTAACTTTGGTAGTGATAGTAATTCCGGGATGCTTGATTTATCAAAAGCAAAAGAAGTTGGTGCACTAGCTTTTAGTGCAGTCGAATCTATTAAGAAAATTAGAATTGGCGTTAGCGGAGAAATCGCCCAAGCCGCCTTTAGCGCAATGTGGAAATTAGAAGTTATTGAATATCGCTATAATGCCCAAAATAAACGTAATACCTTCTATGAACTCTTTGCCTTTGATACTGAAAGTTTAAAGAACTATTCCTCATTAACAAATGTCGTCGTTTCCTTCCCGTTAGGCACTGTTCCCGCGGCTTACTTTACTAATATGCAAAACTTAGTGCGTCTCACAATCAAAGGCGAAATTACTTCTTTAGGTAAGGACGCTTTTAGCGGCTTAACTAAACTTGAAGAATTAATTATTAATTATCGCGGCACAAAACTTCTTGAAGGGGTCTTTAAAGACACCAATAGTTTAAAGAGTCTTCCGTCATTAGTTAATGTGAGTGAAGTTCATGAGGACGCTTTTTCACTTAATAACAATATCCTTAGTCTTGAACTTGGCCAATTAGCCAACGCTGCTTTTCTTAAGCACTTCCCAAAGGTGAGCGCAATCAAGTATCACGGCACAGTTATTGATACGTCTCTTTTTGCCGCACTTCCTAAATTAGAAACATTTGAAATAGTAAGTCCGGACGTTATTATTAAAGAAGCTGCATTTGCTAAAAACCCACGACTAAGTAAAATAATTGGCCTAGAAAAAGCTAAAGAAATTGGTTCACTTGCTTTTCAAGATACTGCCCTTGTTGAAGCAACTCTTTCAAGTGAGTTAACTTACCTTGGTCTTGGCATCTTTAGCGGTGTTAAAACATTAAAGAGACTCGTAATGCCAGCGCTTGTCCCGCATGTTGGCGCGCTTTTTGACATAGAAAAAACCGCGGATAACGAGAGTGTCCTTTATATGGTTGTTCCCGAACCACGCGAATTCTTTGTTCCTAAATCACTTGAATCTGTGGAAATTAACGGTGGCCGCCTTGGCGCTAGTATGTTTAGTAATTTAGCTTGCAAGGTCGTAGTAGAAACTAACCAAACTAATATCCCGCCTTACTGTTTTTACGGGGTAAGGAATTTAAATGTTACACTAACCGGCAGTTTACTAAAAATTAGTGAATATGCCTTTAAAAATTCTAACCTTGAAACATTTGACTTTACGAATGTTGAATCAATCTATGGCGAAGCGTTTAGTAATACAAAGATAACTTCTCTTACCTTTGGTAAAAAGATACATTTAATTGACCGAAGTGCTTTTAAGAATACGAAGATTAATGAAGTTAATATTAGTGATAACGATACTTATAAGTTAGTGGACGGCACACTCATTAACAATGAGGCAAGTGAGATTATATTAATACTACCTTCAGTCCCCACTACTTACGAAGTACCTTCCCTCGTTAAAACAGTTTACAGTGATACTTTCGAAAGTGTGCCACATCTTGAAGTACTACTCCTTAATAACGTCGAAACACTTAATGAAAATTCTTTTGCGCCATTAGTGAATCTTAAATCAATCGTTCTTCCGGAAAGTCTCGAAAACGTTAAAGGAACAGTCTTTGGCCTACATCCACTGCTCCGGAGTATTAATCTTGAACTTAGTAATCGATCCTACTTCACTAAGGCTTCACTTGTAGCGCTTTTTTCACCAAGTAGTCCACCGAATAAAGACTTACATATCCGGGTCCGCGGAAGTAAACTCTATAGTGATTTACTAAGTGGTCTTCCAAATATTGAAATCTTAAATCTTGAAGAATTAGAAGTTAAGGAACTTCCGCCGCTTCTTTTCGCTAACACTCTGATTGGTGAATTAACATTACCGTCAACCCTCACTAAATTTGATAACGCAATCCTTCGTGGCCATAATATTAAAATGCTAAGTGAAGGAGCAGGCGAACATTATCTCGTTAAAGATAGAGTTCTCTTTATTGATGATTCCCTCGTTTACGCCTTCCCAAGTGTTAGCGAATTACCATACCTTGACACATTAAAAGAAATCGTTCCTGACGCTTTAGCGGACGCTAAAAACTTAACTGATATTAACCTTGATCGTGCGATTAATTATCATAACAATTTAGCCTATCTTTATAATCTCCGGACCGTCACCGTTAAGGGTGAATTCGCCCTTCCACTTGGCGAACTTTTACCTAACTCAAAAGCAACAATTCGTAGCCTTGAATACAGTGGAAACGTCATTTCAACCGGAATGATTAGCGACTTTGCTGAACTCCATAGTGTTGCTTTAAAAGGCATCAAAATTATTGAAAAAGAAGGATTTAAAAATAATCCAAAATTAAAGAACGTGACCGGAACTGAAACTGTCGTTGAAGTCGAAGACTCGGCCTTTACTAATAGCGGCCAAATTAAAGCTTTAAACTTTAGCGAAGTTCTTAAACAAATTGATACTTCCTCATTTATTAACACTGAAGTCGAATCCTTCAATGTTAGTAATAACGAAAAATACATTATGAATGACGGCTTCTTCATTGACCGTAGTATTAAAAAAATTATCTTACGGAGTAAGTCGGTTCCCACAGTTGTCACCCTAAAAGAGCCCCTTTTAGCGGTGAATAGTGATGCTTTCAGCGATTTAAGTCTTCATAAACTTATTATTGAAGATGTTTGTGAAGTGCTCCGCGGCGCTTTCTTAGGCGTCACCTCTCTTACTCATCTTGTCATAAAAAAAGCAGAGAAAATTGAACAAGAAATCTTAGATAGTAATGTGAAACTTTCGACTTTGGAAGTTCCTTTTATTGGCTACAACTTAGCCAATCCCGAAAATATTAGCTACTTCTTTAAAGAAGGAAAGCGTAATAGTTCACTCAAAACTGTCGTTGTAAGTGAGCAAACAAGCTTCGCCGGAACCTTTAGTAATCACAAACAACTGCGCAAGATTCATTTAGAAAAAGTGACGGAAATAGCCGCTCAAACGTTCTTTGGTACAAGTCACTTAACTACCGTTTATTTGCCAAATAAAAAGG
>CAYJAE010000063.1:0-5388 GCA_964368105.1 uncultured Staphylococcaceae bacterium | reverse complement strand
TTATTTAACTTCTTTACGAATGTAAAGGATACCAATCGTTCCTTCGCCACAGTGACTAGAAATAACTGCGCCGGCGTTCGTTGGATAAATATCTTTTTCATCAACAAAGGCCAGTAATCTTTCTTTAATATAATCAACCCGGTCTCCGCCGATTGAGTGCGTAATAAAGACACGTGGGGATTCAAGGCCAGCTTTAATTTCAGTTTCCGCTACTTTAAGCATTACATCAAGTGCTTTTTCGCTTTTTCCCTTTGGTGTATCGGCTACTTCAAGCTTTCCATCATTTATTTGTAAGAATGGATGAGCTTTTAAGATGCGACCAAAGAATAACTTAATTCCAGTAACACGACCACCAGCGGCTAACATATCTAACTTATCAACGATGAATTGAGCGCGGACGTTTTTGGCTAAGTCATTTAAGTAATCGGCAACTTCATCTAAACTTTTTCCTTCACTTCTTAAGTCATGCGCGCGCATTGCAACAAGTCCGCCGCCAGAAGAGAGTGAATAAGTATCAACGACGCGGAGTTTAAAGCCCGGAACGTCTTTCGCGGCTAAATGAGCGTTTTGAACAGTCGCACTGAAAGTGTGGCCAATCCCAACCCAAATAGCTTCAGTTATTCCTTGTTTTTTAAGATTTTCAAACGCTACCATGAATTCACCAGGACTAACAGCGCTTGTTTTTGGAAAAGCTTTTGTGGCAGCGATTCTTTCATAAAGTTTTACGGAATCTAGTTCCACTGAATCTAAATAGGACTCAGTCCCAATATGGACACTAAGGGGAATCATTTGGGCATCAATTTCTTTTAGCATTTCCTTGGTCACGTCGACTGTTGAATCAACTAAAATTTTAAAGTTTTTCATTTATTTCTCCTTTATAATTGTTTTACTTTATTATTCGTACTGCCATTAGCATTATTACTATTCTATCTTATTTTTGACCTTTTTTCAAAATCGGAGTTGTTTTATGTTAGTTTTAATGTTTTTTTCATTTTACTATGCTAAAATGCCCCGTAAGAAAGGAACCATATATGAAAACAAAAAAACAAAATCCAATTAAAAAGTTCTTTAAAGAATTTGGCGAGTTTATTAGCCGCGGCAACGTCATGACCATGGCAGTTGGTATTATTATCGGAGGCGCATTTAACTCAATCGTCACTAGTTTAGTTAACGATATCATCATGCCACCAATATCACTTCTACTTGGTAATGAAGTATCCCAACTTAAATGGGTGCTCCGCGCAGCGGACGAAGCCGCTAATTTACCAGAAATTGCGATGACTTGGGGTATGTTTATTCAAGCTATCTTAAACTTCCTTATCGTTGCCTTCTCCCTCTTCCTCATTATCAAGGTGATGAATACGTTAAGCAAACAAGCTGAACTTCTCAAAACCCAAATGATGAGTGCAGAAGAAAAGAAACGGATTGAAGAAGAAAAAGCTGCGGAAGAAGCAAAGGCCGCTGAAGAAGCCGCTAAACCAGCACCAGAACCAGTTGTAAGCGAAGAAGTCTTACTCCTACGTCAAATCGTTGCTGAATTAAGTAAAAAAGATTCTGCTAAAAAGTAAGTAAATAAAAACACCACCCGAGTAATCAAAGTGGTGTTTTTTTTATTGTTATTTTAATTCTGGTAAGACTAAGTCTTCGTTGCCTGGTTCTTTAGCAATCTCTGCAAATGCGTCACTAAAAAGTTTAATTTCCGCTTCTTTACGATAGTCATTAATCCGGTTTTTAAGTGCTTTTTGAGCGCGATTAACGACAAAACCACATTCACTGCGACTCTTGGTAACGCGTCCGCTATAAAGGAGATAACCCCGCATTGTTTCGAGTGTTAAGTCATTACTAATAAACTTCCGGTCGGCCGCATTTAGTTCATTAAACCAATAGTTTGAGACTGCTTCTTGGGCTTTCGTTAATAAATAAATATAAAGTTTTTGCGCTTTAATCCGGCCAATAAATTCTTCTTCAATTTTATTAGCGTTAGCTTCAAGTTTAGCAATTAACGCAAGTGCTTCGTCCCACTTCTTCGCGTCAATTAATTCATAGAGCGAATAAGAACTAACCCGCGCGGTCATTGTCGTAATTTCATCAAATGATTTAACTTCAGTAATATCTTCGTTATTGTAAATTAGTGATTCAATCCGAATAAGTTCGTTGTATGCTTCAACATTAATTTTTTTACTTAAAGCAACAATATAATATCCGTCGGTAAAGTTATCAAGTTTGAAAGGCATAATGTTATAAATTAAGAGCATTGCCCCGACTCCCGCGACGATGAGGGAAGCGTGATGGAAGACACTCGTTTTTTGAGTTAAGAGAAAAACTAAAACCGCTGCGACAAATTCTAAAACAACCATGATGGTTGGTCCAAATAAGTATAAGTAAGGTTTCGTCTTTTCTTTCTTCGCAATAATTGTTGTTTGTCCGGTTAAGCCTTCAAAGCGCCGCACTCTAAATTTCCAGCCGCTTTTTGTTTTGTAATAAGCGAGTCCTAAAATATTAACGCTGACAACACTGTAACCACCAAGAAGCGCGCCTAAGACGTGACCAACTTCAAAGAGTATTACGTTAACTAAGAGTCCAATAGCAATGGTCGCAATCGCAAATCCGTAACGTTGGAAGTTAGAAATGAGATCTAAATCATCAAGTGCTGGTCCAATAATTTGTAAGCCGATGACTAAGGCTACAACAAGCATTAATAAATACACTAATAAACTTAAAAAATCTTCTTTTTTCATTCTAATCCTCCATTAATAACAATCTTCATAGATTGCTATTATATCATTTTTTGTTAAAGGTTTAATCGTATGGTAAACATTCTTTGTCCCGTTTTCCGTCACTATATTAGCGAGTACTTCAATGTCACCTTCTTTAACTCCTAAACTGCGTAAACTCATACTTAAGCCTAATTTCATAAATAAGTCGCTTAAGTCGCGGATTGCTACCTTTGCGTTAGCGTCTACTTCATCTAAATAACTATTAAAGACAACGCGCGCAAGGCGGTCAAGTTTATATTTAAGTTCCTCGAAATTAAAGCGTAACCATGCAGGATAGATAACCGCTAGGCCGTGACCGTGGGCAACACTTGGGTAAAGCGCACTTAAGGCGTGTTCAAGGGCATGGGCTGGCATTGTTACTTTTTTACCAATTCCGGTAATGTCGTTATGACTAAAAGTGCTGGCAAGCATGACGTTAGCGCGTCCTACTTCGTCATAGGGATCACTAATTAAAACTTCCGCGGCTTCTTTCAGGGTAATAAAGATTGCTTCAGCGAATCGGTCACTTAAAGAAATATCGTCACTTTCGTTAAAGTAGCGTTCTAAGGAATGCATAAAACTATCAACTATTCCCACCGCGGTTTGGTAAGGGGAAACTGAATAAGTTAATTCGGGATTAAGAATCGCAAACTTTGGCCGAACAACGTCACTTCGAAAGCCTTGTTTAAAACGAGTTGCGGCTTCACTGATGACACAGCTTGGGGACATTTCGCTTCCCGCAGAACTGTGAGTTAAGATTACTCCAATCGGAAGAGCACTTTCGGGCACTTTAAGCCGTTTATTAAAATCAAGTTCATCACCTTCATAATTAAAACTAGCCGCAATTGCTTTTGCAACGTCAATAACACTGCCTCCGCCGATTGCTAGAATATAATCAATTTCGTATTCTTTACCAATTTGTTTAGCTTTACGGACGTGAACTATTTCCGGGTTTGCGCTGATCCCGCCATAGAGGACATAATCAAGCTTTTCTTCGTCTAATGTTTCCGTGACACTTTCTAAGAGTCCACTTTCCACTGCGGACTTTTGGCCGTAAAGAATTAAGACGTTTTTTGCCCCAAAACTTTTTAGTATTTTACCGGCTTCATGATGGCGTTCTAGTCCAAAATAAAGTTTGGTTGTTAAATCTAAATCAAAACTATGCATTACCTTCTCCTTTACTTTCAAGTGCTTTTTGCGGGAAATCATTGAAGAATTGCAGGAGAATTAAAATAAATTCCGCTTCTGAATAATCAATTAGTTCTTCAATCCAAGCTATAAGACTACTCGCAATTCCTTCTCCGTAAACTTGTGCGAGTAATTTCCGTTCTTTAGTGGATAGTTTTTCTCCGCTATCTTCCTTAGCTAAATAAAGAAGATTAACGTTATAAAAATAATTAAATAAGAAAGCACGCACTAAATCTTTTGCGGCGCTTTGAAGGGTATTAGTTAAAAAGTCGCGATTAGTCTTAATATAACGCATAGCAATTAAAATACCTTCTTCTAATTCGTCATTCGTTGGTTTTTCAATTTCTTCGTTTAAAAAGACCCAAGTTAAAAGGTCATAAATATTCCGGTAGTGATAATAAAAGGTTTGACGATTAACATTACATTCTTTTGTGAGGTTAATAACACTAATTTCGTCTAACTTAGTCGTAACCATCATCTTCTTAAGCGCTAAGCCAAGTTGTGCTTTCATTTTCATAAGGCTTTACCTGCTAGTTCCGCCGCAAGAAGCGCGCCCAGTTTAGCGTTATTTAAAATAAGGGCTTTATTTGCTTCTAAACTTCGTGACTTTGTTAGTTCACTAATTTTCGCAAGTAAATAAGGTGTTTCTTCTTTTCCACTGACGCCGTCTTTCTTCATTAAGACAAGGGCTTCATTAATGACTGCTTCAATTTCCGGATAAGGAATTTCATGATCTTTGGGAATTGGATTAACAACAAGGATTCCGCTTTCTAGTTTTAAGTCATGCTGCGCTTTAACAACTTGGGCTAAGTCACTCACTGATTCAAGGTTATAAAGCACCTTCAGTATCGGGCTCATTGTGTAAAACATCGGCATTTTGCTTGTTTTATAGCCTAAAACAGGCACTCCCTTTGTTTCTAAGTATTCTAAAGTAAGTGGTAAATCTAAAATTGCTTTAGGTCCGGCACAAATGACGGTAACGTTCGTGCGGGCTAATTCTTCAAGGTCACTCGAAATATCAAAGGACGTACTCGCGCCGCGATGAACGCCGCCGATTCCGCCAGTTACAAAGATCTTAATTCCCGCCTTAGCTGCGACAATCATTGTAGCCGCTACAGTCGTGGATCCCCATTTCTTAAGTCCAACAACGTAACTTAAGTCACGGCGTGATACTTTAAGAACTCCTTCTTTCTTAGCAAGGGTTTCGATTTCTGCAGCCGTTAAGCCAACAACAATCTCGCCTTCAATTAAAGCAATTGTTGCGGGAATTGCGCCATTTTTCCTCACTGTTTCTTCGACAGCAAGCGCTACTTTAATGTTTTCAGGATAAGGCATCCCATGGGTGATGATTGTTGATTCTAAAGCAACAACTGGTTTTCCTTCTTTTAACGCTTTTGCTACTTCATTACTAATTCGCATCATTCTTTTTCCTCCGTTTCGGTTG
>CAYJAE010000062.1:0-5493 GCA_964368105.1 uncultured Staphylococcaceae bacterium | reverse complement strand
GCGGCTGACTCATACCCAGCAGGTCGGGGGTTCAACTCCCTCCGCAGCTACCATACAAAGACAAATTCCTCTCGAAAGAGAGGTTTTTATTTTGTTCCACAAATATAAATGATGGAGTGGTAATGAAAAAACAAACCAAATAACATGAACAACAATTCAGGTTTAAAGGATAAATGTAAGGGTTTACAAAATTCTTGATTTGTTTCGTTAATTTTTTTACCGATTACAATATTATTAGTTGTTAATGATTTTTAAGACGAGTATAATGAATTCAGAAAGAGTGGTAACCCTACCACACCTAAATATAATAAGGAGGAAAAAAAATGGGTAAAAAGTCAACAAGATTTTTGTCTGTTGGTCTTTTGGCGTTAACAGCTTTTACTATTATTGGCTGTACACCAGAACAAAAATCTGAAGTCGAAAAGGTCATTGCTGAGGCACAAAAGATGGATCGTGCTGACCTTTATAAAAAAGCATTAGAAGAGATTGAAGGAAAGACACTAAACGGTGTTGGTAACTCAAGTCGTGGTAAGACTGCGCAAGAATACTTCTTAAATTATCTTCGTGGTAAAAAGCTTGATGCAGCCACAAATACTTATGTTGCGGACGCAGCGATTAGAGCAGAATTCCCACATTTTAAGGAAAATTTAGTTGCTACCATTAACTGGACTCAACCAAAGAACAATCAAATCTTTGCACAAATTTCCAATGACGTTCGTAGTTCAAATCCACAATTATCGATGACTCTTATTCAAGACGGTTCCCAAATTCAAAGCAAAATGCTTGATACTGGATTACTCTTAAATTACATTCCAAAAGAATGGAAAGGTAATGAAGAAACAAATGGACATCCATTTGCACTACAATCCCTTAACAAAGTCTTTATGTACAACACTAAAGATTCGTCCAAGGTTTTCAAAAACATGTGGGACTTTGTTGCTGATGGTGAAAAACCAATGTTCATGGGACTCTCTAGTGAACCAGTTGGAAGAAATGCCATGCTTATGATGACCCGTCAAGATTACAGTGATGTTATTAAAGAAGCTTATGATGCATTACCAGCCGGTGCTGCGAAAACACGCATTAAAGACCAAGCTGATGGACTTAAAGCTGATGCAACATCATTAGGATTAACACACGCAAGCGCACCTTACGCGTTAGCATGGATTAAATTATGGGTTTCCCAAATTGAAGTCAAAACCGATGACGGCCCAATTATGACCGATTTAGCCAAAAACTCTGCTTCTGGACAAAGCGCATTAATCGTTTACTCGAAGTTACGCAGTGTTACCGAAACAGAAGATAGTTCAAAACTTAATGTTAAAGTCGCCGCCTATGAACCTGGATACGTTGGTGTTGGTGGATATATGTACAAACATTATCTCCAAGTCTTAAAATCATCACCATTACCATGGACCTCAGTGGCATTTATTCACTTTATGACTACAACCATGGACGGATTCTCTGCCTGGGGTAAAGACATTGGTGGATATAGCAGTGACCCAGCCGTTACTCCAGATCATAGTAAAGATGGTCAAGTTGGTGGAGTCGACACTTATAGTGTCTTAAATGACAAGGGTTACGAATGGTGGACAACTAACGCAGCTGGCAAAGGCCGCTTAGTTATTGAAGACCCAGAATATGCTTCAAAAGTTAGTTATAGCGTTGGTGACTGGATTGCTCTTATCTAATTAACTATAATTTAACAATTAATAACTAACCTAATAATGGTAAATTAAAGGGGAGGAGACCCTCCCCTTTATTCAAAAAATAAAGGTAAACATTTATGGAAAATACACAAAGTCTAAAACGCCGTAAATTTCTCGGGCAAATGAAGACATATTTTGCAAAACCCGAAAATATTATCTTAATTGTTCTTGGTATTATACTGACAGTTTTTACTTTAATTCCCCTTTTCTCAATTGTTATTGACTCATTTTCAATTCACGTTGGCACAAATGAGCCGCTTATTTCCGGGCTAAAAGCGGGAAGTTTTTCATTAAGTAACTGGAAAGATTTATTTACAGGAGTTTTAAGTACTAAAAATTTAGGCGAGCCATTTAAAAACTCGATTATTCTCTCACTTTTTTCTTCACTTTTTGCGTTGATTTACGGAGGGTTTGTTGCCTTTTTAGTAACACGGACAAACATGTGGGGGAAAAAGTTTATTACAGCTGTCTTTCTTTTTTCATATATCATGCCGCAATGGACACTGGCGATTGTTTGGAAGAACTTATTCACAAATAGTATTGCGGTAGCGGGATCAAACGGAATTCTTGCGCAAGTTTTCGGTATTTATATGCCACGTTGGTGGATTACCGGAATGTTTCCAAGTGTTATTACGCTCGGCCTTCACTATGCGCCATTTGCTTATATTTTAATTGGCTCTGTCTTTAAAAATATGGATGCCAATTTAGAAGAAGCGGCAACTATTTTAAATACACCAAAAATAAAAACATTTTTCCGTGTTACTCTTCCAATGGTAACGCCCGCGATTCTATCAACACTCTTACTCGTTTTCAGTAGTGGTATGGGAAGCTATCCCGTTCCACACTATTTAAATTTGACTACGCTCTCAACAAAATATGTTGATTTAAATATAGACCGACCGGGTTCTTCAAGTATTCTTTCAATTTTAATGATTTTGATTGGTTTAGCAATCCTGTTTGTTAATCAAAAAGCAACAAGTGGTCGGAAATCTTACACAACTGTTTCCGGAAAATCTGGCCAAATTACCAAAATGAAATTGGGCAAGGGCGTGCGGATTATTATTCCTGCAGTGCTTATTATCCTCGTTCTTTTCACAAGTATTTATCCAATTATCGCTTTTGCTCTCGAAACTTTCTTACAAAATCCTGGTGACTATAGTCAGTTCACCTTAAAGTGGTGGATTAAGAGTACATCAGGCGGAGAAGACGGGATGTATGGCCAAATGGGGATTCTCTTCAACAAACAAATTTGGGAAGCGTTCTGGGGCTCATTAAAAGTTGCACTTATTAGTGCTGTTGCTTCTGGAACAATTGGTCTTCTGGTTGGTTACGCCGTTAGTAAGCAAAGAAAAGGTAAACTTGCTGGTTACGTCAATAGCGTAAGTTTCTTACCTTATCTATTACCAAGTCTTGCAGTTGGTGCGGCTTACTTCGTCTTTAGTAAACAAATTGGCTTGTGGGGGACCTATACGATTCTTATAATCGTCGGGACGATAAAATATATCCCCTTTGCTTCGCGCGCTTCATTATCCGCAATGCTGCAAATTAGCGGTGAAATTGAAGAAGCAGCGTACATTCAAAATGCAAGCTGGTTTAAACGAATGTTTAAAGTTGTTATTCCAATTCAAAAGAGTGCAATTTTAAGTGGTTATTTGTTGCCATTTATTACGGCAATTCGGGAAATGACGCTCTTTATGATGCTTGTTAAGAGTATTGATATGCTCTCGACTACGCAATTACAATACTTTGATGAAATGGGTTTATACGCCTTCTCATCTGGGATTAACTTACTAATTATTGTCTTCGTCTTAGTGACGAATAAACTAATTGAAAAACTTACAGGCGCAAGCCTTGATAAAGGCATGGGAGGATAGAATTATGCCAGAAATTATTTTAGAGAATATTGTTAAACGATGGGGCAATTACTATGGTGTTGATAATTTAAATCTCACCATTCCAAACAATGCCTTCTTAACACTGCTTGGTCCATCCGGCTGTGGAAAAACGACTACATTGCGGATGATTGCCGGGCTCGAAACCCCAACGGAAGGAAGAATTACAATTGGTGGTCGTGTTGTTTTTGATAGCGAAAAAGGCATTAACATTCCTGCTAATAAACGGAAAGTTGGATTCTTATTCCAAAACTACGCCTTATGGCCAACAATGACGGTTTATCAAAATATTTCCTTTGGTCTTAAAAATATTAACGAACCGCAAGTGGTTTATGCCGAAGACGTAATGCTTTTAGATAAGCAAATTGAACTACTTAAAAATCCTGAACTAATTAAAAAAGCAATTGAAGAATCGCATGATAAAGACGGCAAAATTAAGCCGGAAGTTGCTTATATTCGTATTGTTGACCAATTTGATATCTCACGTATTACCGCTCAAGCGCTCTTTAAGATGGATTTAGACAATGCGGAAGTAATAAGCCAAGAATTGAGTGCTAAAGCAAGTGAATTACGCGCAAAGTATCAAGAAAAAGGCTACCGAATCGGCGATGATTATAAGCTTTATAAACCGTCTCCTGAAGGTGAAGTAGAATACGTGATTAAACGTAAATTAACAAAAGAAGAAATTGATCTTCAAGTTCGTCGTGTTTCCCGGATTGTTAAAATCGGTGACTATATGGATCGCTATCCTAGTGAACTTTCTGGCGGTCAACAACAACGGGTTGCAATTGCGCGGACGCTTGCTCCTAAACCAGTTGTGCTTTTAATGGATGAACCACTTAGTAACCTTGACGCTAAATTAAGGTTAGAAATGCGTTCAGAGCTTCAACGGCTCCACATTGATACGGGCGCGACAGTTGTCTATGTTACTCACGATCAACTAGAGGCGATGACGCTTGCTTCGACCATTTCCTTAATGAATAATGGCCTTCTTAAACAAAATGAACCGCCACTGACGGTTTACAAAGAACCGGCTAATCTTTTCTGTGCTGACTTCGTTGGTAACCCTGCAATTAACTTTATTAATGCGAAGGGTAAACAAAATAAAGACGGCTCATTTGCCCTAAATATCTTAGGTAATGTTGAAGTTCTCTTTACTCCAAATAAACCAATTGATCTTTCTGCCTTTGCTAAAGAAGAAGAACAACAAGCCGAACATGTTTATGAATATAAAGTAGAAAAATCAAATAAAGATGTCACATTTGACCCGCCAATCAACGCTTTAAATCCCGAACTTTTAGAAAAAGAAAAAGATTTCGTTTTTGGTGAAGACTTCGTGGTTGGCGTTCGTCCCGAAAACATTAGTGTTAGTAAGGGCGGAAAAAATATTAAGTCCCGTGTTTATAGCGCAATGCCAGCCGGGATGGAAACCACTGTCCGGTTCCTTTATGATAACTACCTATTAACTAGTGTTATTTTTGGCAGTGAACTTTTCGCAATTGACTCAAGTGAACCAATTGAATTTTCAAGTAACCACATTATGATTTTTGACCGCCTCAGCGGCAAACTTCTCGGCCTTGGAAAATTATCGATTAAATAATACGAATGTTATTTTAAGTCTTATTTATGAGAAGGGCCGTTAATTTAGCAGCCCTTTTCATTTTTAATCTTTTTATTTAAATTGCCAAGTAATTAGGTTCACGTACTTTGAGTAAATTAAAACAAAAAAGTAAAAAACATCAAAAATGGATGTAAATTCAAATGAAAAGTGAAAAAAACCAATTTCCTTTTGACATTGAGACCATTTGATTATATTATATTAAAGATAGTTTTTAGAAAACTACAAGGACCCTTAGCTCAATGGTCAGAGCTCCCGGCTCATAACTGGTTGG
>CAYJAE010000061.1:0-5559 GCA_964368105.1 uncultured Staphylococcaceae bacterium | reverse complement strand
GGAAATTCGTGTTCGGGAATTGCGTCGATATCAATATGGGGAAGGGTAAAAAACTCCGCATTTTGTTCAAATAAAAGCGAATCAGTTTCAAAGGGAATATACATATGTTTACTTGCTTTAGTAATTGCCGCGAGAAATTCATCATTTAAGTCATACTTAGCTTTTAATGAACTGTAATCAGCGTGAGTTTGAAATTTATCAACGAGTGAAAGTAAGAAGTCAAAACTAAATCTAGCCATAACGTTCGTGTAAGCATTATGATTAACCATCATTTTAAATTCGTCGGGTCCCATCACGCCATAATAACTAAAGTAGCGGTTATTACCGGCATATTGGCCGCGGTCCAATAAAAACAAACATGTTTCTTTTAATAACTCAAGACCGTACTTCTTCATAAAATCATCGTCTTCAGTAACACGATAATAATGAAATAAGGCGTAATTTACCGCGGTAGTCGGTTGTTGTTGTAAGGAAGCGTGCTGCCATAAAGTACAGCCTTCTTCTCCGTTTAAAGTCGCAATTGGAAAACAAGCACCACGACAGTCTAAGTCTTTGGCACGCGCTCTTGCGGCACTTAGTTGGTTGTAGCGGAATAATAATAAGTCTTGCGCGGCACTGCGGTTATTAAATAAATAGTAAGCAAAGCAATATGTTTCACTATCCCAAAAAGCATGTCCGCTATAAGCTTCCCCAGTTAATCCTTTAGCGCCCAAATTATTATTTGGGGAATAGCCGTGATAGGTAGAGTTAAGGCTAAATATTGAGAAACGGACACCTTGGAGATCTTCATCGTTTCCTTCAATATCAATGTTACTTACCGCACTAAGACGAGTGTAAAACTTAATATTTTCATTAACATAATATTCATAACTATTAGCGAAGTATTTTCTTGCTTCTTTGTATAAGGCATCAAGTCCTTTTTTAAAGCTTGGGAATTCACGACTTGTTAAGTTCGTAATATAACGAGTAAAGACGGCTTCTTTCTCTGCTTTAAGATTGAACGAAAAACGGGTTTTAACATTTTTTAATGCTCTTCTTTTATATTCAGAAGGATCAAGCGAGGTTAAGTAATCATTTTTGGTGTAGAGAATTTGTTTTGTAAACGTTGTTTCACTAATTAAGACGTGATGTTTAGTGACCGCGGCTATTTCATTAAAGTAACTAGGTCCGCCCCATTGTTTTAAGTCGTTATCAGTAACAAAGGTTAACTCAACCTTCGCTTCTTTATTACTCGTCAAGGAAACTTTTTGTAAAGCAAGATGCGGACTTGTTAATGATAACAAGCGACTAATTACTACTTTAACAGTAGTGTCCGCTAAAACCCAAGTGAACTCACGGACGTATTCGCCGCTCTTAAATGATAATTCACGGTAGAAATCACGGAATTCAACTTTATTAAGATCAAGCTTAACGTTATTAATAACGAGTTCAAAGCGAAAGATATCGTGGGAATTAACCATAAAGTGTGTTCTAGTCGCAATCCCTTTATATCCAGTATTTAGTACTTCTCGACTATAATCGTAGATTCCGTTAAAGTAAACGCCTCTTAATGATTTAGTTTCGGAAATGCCTTCATCAAAATAAGCTCTCGCCCCCATATATTCATTACTTTGTGAAAAAAGTGATTCACTCACCATATGACGATCACGTTTATAACCAACTTCGACTATTTTATCTTTGAATACTTCTAAGTATTTTTTTGCACTCTTTGCCATTAACCTTTCATCCCTCCTTCAAGACTACCCCCGGTAATTTGTTTTTGAAAAATAAAGAAAATAAATAATTGCGGAAGAATGGATAAGACAAGCGCCATTAGTAATAAGTCCGGGGTATAACCTGCAACGGTGCCCATCGTAGAATTAATTGAAAATAGTTTAATCATAATTGTCATCATATTGTCGGAACGTAAGACAAGATTAGGTAATAAAAAGTCACCCCACGCCGCGGTTGTCGCAAAAATTGCGACTGTCCCAATGATTGGTTTTGAAAGGGGAAGGATTAATTTAAAAAAGATCATAAACTCGCCACAGCCATCAATCCGCATTGCTTCAATTAATTCCCGCGGTATTTTTTCAAAATAATTTTTAAAGTTAATAAAATAGAAGGCATTTGCCCCAAAAGCAAACCAAAGCGGGACAAAAGTATTAATGAGATTAAGGCGAGCAATCATCGCAAAAAGGGGAATAATCGCTAACACCGAAGGAATCATATAACTTCCTAAAATGAGGTTATAGAAAAATTTAGAACCCCGAGGTTTTAAAACCCCAATCCCATAAGCAAGGAGTCCATTAAAGACAATCGAACAAACGACCGCTCCGACGACCACGAAGAGCGAATTGAGGAAGTATTTGGATAATCCAGTCTTTTGCCATGCTTCAAATATTTTCATAATATTAAAGTTTTCTGGCCAAAACTTAAAAATATTACTATTAATTTCTTCGGGCGTTTTGAAAGCTTGGACGAATAAATAAAAGAGTGGAAAAATTGCTAAAACGAGAAAGACGACGAGTAAAAAGATCATCACACCATAAACGACACGAAACCGTTTCTTTTTATAGTCAGAGAAATTTAAAATTCCGGCTTGTTTATCACTTAAGAGCATCGGCCGATACTTTCTAGTTTTCATACTTCATACCCTTTCTTGCGAAAATTACGAAGTAAAATAAAGTAGATTATCGATAGGGTCGCAATTATTGCAAAAAGAACAAGCGTTGCCGCGCTGCTTAAGTCGGCCCTTCCGTCACGGAAGGCAAGCTGATAACTAAGTAAAAGGAGCGAAAGACTGCTCCGGTCTGCTCCACCACCATTGGTCATAACAAAAGGTTCAAAGAACACTTGCATAACACTAATGATTTGCAAGACAAAGAGAATCGTAATTGAAGGTAAAATACTTGGAAGAGTAATATGCCACGCTCTTTGAAGTGCGTTAGCACCGTCAATGCGGGCCGCTTCATAGTAATTTGTGTCGATTTGTTGGAGAGCACTTAAGTAAATGAGTGCAGTACTTCCGGCGCCGCGCCACGTCATTGTTATAACAATCAGTGGAATAACTAAATCAGGATCTTCAAGCCACCGTAAAGGCGATAAACCAATGGAAGTCAAAAGGTGATTAAGAAAGCCGGTTGAACTAGGATCGAAGAGAAAGGTAAAAAGAATCGAAACAGTTAAACCGGCAATTGCGCTTGGTAAATAAATACCAATCCGAAATAGCCCTTTGAGATGAATTGTTTCCGCAAGTAAAATGCCAATAATGACCGGCAATAAAAACCCAAGAAGAAGCGACCAACCTAAATAAGCAAAGGTATTAGTCAGCGCATCTTTAAATTCAGGAAGGGAAAATAGTTCAATAAAATTATTTAAAAATACAAACCCTTGAATTTCAAAGCCAATTGTTTTTGTAAAAGCCATTACCATTGCAAAAATAATTGGACCCCAAACAAAGAAAGTAAAAAGCAGTAAACCAGGAAGAATAAGCGACCAGCTTACTAGCGATTTTTTGTAAGACTTCTTCGTCGGGAATGTCAGTAATTTTTTCATATTAGTTAAAGTGGCGGGAATACTCACTATTTAAGGTAATTAATTGGTTCATGATGCTTTCCCCGCTTCGATGCGGGTTACGGAGACTTTCAAGGACAGCCCGATCAAGGACTGAATACATTTCTTGGGCAAAATATTGCACTTCAGGATGTTTATAATCATCGATCGTGTTATAGAAATCCGCGAAATATTCCATCGTTATATTGACATATTGATTATCGAGTTCGTTAGCAAGCAAATTATATTCACTATTAGTCCACGGCCGGATTGAAGGAAGGATTGGTTCGTTTTTCCGTTTTGATGTTTCTTTTCCTTCAAGCATTGCTTGACGAGAGTTTTCGGTGACTTTTGGACTGCGGCCCATGAATTCAAGGAATTTTAAGGCGCCGCGTACTTGATCGTCGGTTGCGTTATTAGCAAAAACAAAGGGAGTGCCGCCATAAAGCGAATATTGACCAGCAGGACCTTCGGGCATTGGAATAAAAGCGAGGTCACGGCGATCAATTCGAGCTTGGGTTACGGCGTTTTGAATAACATCGTTACCCGCAAAAACAAAGCCAACTTTACTGCCGATATAGTTATACCAATCGTTGTAAGTAAATACGTCTTTATCAAGTGGTAGTGCCCCATTTGCTTTGAGCGACTGAATATAGAGGAGAGTATCAACCATCTCGTCACTTGCTAAATTAGGTTGGACTTTACCGCCTACTTCTTTTTGTAATTCGGCGCCAAAAGCCCAACTTAAATTGCTTAGAAGCCATCCGCCTTGCCGGTTTGCGCTATAAAAGATTGTGCCGTTAACAAGACCACCCGAGGATTCATATAAATTTTCCCCAAAGAGGCGTAACTCCTCGTAGGTTGTCGGATAAAGCGGTTTGTTGTCTTCATCATAAAGCACATATTCATGTGTTTCAGCATTACCGTCGATTAAACCGTAAAAATTAAGCGTCTTTAAATTCATTAAAACACCAAATCCGTAGCCATCACGCGGTACGCCATAAAGTTTCCCACTTTGGTCTTCAAGTGTTTCCCGCATAAATTCATCCATGTCGTCATAATAATCAACTTCTTTAACGAGCGCAGTTACATCACGAATATAACGGTTTTTAATTAACATTGTTGGTTCAGTAAAGTATGTTTGAAAAATAGTTGGAAGAGTTCCCGCCATTGCATTTGTTGCGACCGTACTTTGGTCATATTGATAAGGCGCGGGTTCAATCAAATATTCATCATATTGAGCTTCAAAACGATTTTTCCAAATATTAAACATTGCTACGTCTTCAGTTTGTTGTGGTTCTGGCCACATCCCAAGTTTAATCACTGTTTTATCAGTATTTGGTGTGCAACCAGTCAAAACACCAACTAAAAGTGTCGTCACAACTATTAGATGATTTTTTCTCATATGAATTACCTCTCTTTTATTATATAAAACTCCTCTTTTACTGTCATTACGTTATTATGCTAAATAGTCTAAATTACTGCAAAATTGCCGCAATTCACTACGCGACAACTTTTTCTAAAGGAAAAAATGTAAAATACTAATATGGCAAGAATAATTGAAAATAAAATAAAAGGCAAAAAACAACAAATGCGGATTACTTTAATAATGCCTTTTTTAATCCTCTATATTTTCACTTTTACCCTTCTTTATACGACACTGACAGTACTTGATTATTCGAACGCAAAACGAACAATTACGAGTTCAATTAATAAGACTATTGATAACTTTAATCTTTCGCTCTCCCTTCAAGTGTCCGCGAACAATAGCATTATTACCAATGGGGACGTTATTGATTATCTTGCGGGGGATAACGGCCTCGAATCAACCATTCGAGCGCAGCTTTCCGCAAAAGTTAGTCAGTCTCCAGCAATCCGGGCCAATACAATTATTTCACTTGATTTAACGACTAATTCTTTATCAAGTTATGAAATAAGCACATTTCCAAATGTTGAACAATTTCTTAATCTATTTCCGATAAAAAGGTTTCTTGTTGGGCAAGACACCTCACTATTTTTCTTGCG
>CAYJAE010000060.1:0-5710 GCA_964368105.1 uncultured Staphylococcaceae bacterium | reverse complement strand
TAAATCTTACTTTGGTAAGTAAATACTGCCAAAAAGTGCATAAATTAGTCCTTAAGTGGGCTTTTTTTGTTGCTTTCGGCCAGCAGTCAGAAAATTTTGTTTCTCGCAAATGGTCATGTTCTTTTTGATCACCCGTAACGTGTGATGCCCATATTAAGATAGCGAACTCTCTTTTCTAACTGTCCATATTAAGATAGGGAACTCTTAAACATAAATAAAAAAAGATGCTTCACGAATTGAACTACCAATCTTTATTTTAATTTGAGATTGTAATAAAAGAGCATTGATTGAATTATCATCCACTAAAGAGAGCCTTATTATGTAATTTAATTTATCCTTTATTTCCACAAGACGAACAAGGCGTTTGAATTCCTCGATAGAAAGATTGATGAATATATTTATTGGTACAACAATGAAAGAATAAAGTTGATTTTAGGATGTTTTTCGTCAGTTCAATATAAATTTAGAAACCAACAAATGCTAAAATAAATCACGGAACAAAAGTACAACTCTATGGTATCAGTTCAGAATTTGGGGGGTTCTATGATTAAAAAAAATAATGTTTGGACAGAAAGAATCATATGGATTTCAAAAAGCGAAGGAGGTAGACAAACATTACCAACAAGTGAGAAGTATGGCCCTATAATCAAGATAACTGGTTCTGACAATAATGATCCAAATTGGAGTTTGATTGTAAATATAACAAATGTCATTTCTGAAATTGAAACGATTGCGGAAATATATTACTTGTCTGATAGAGCACCAAACAACCTA
Organism: uncultured Staphylococcaceae bacterium; assembly: GCA_964368105.1. Taxonomy (GTDB): domain Bacteria; phylum Bacillota_I; class Bacilli_A; order RFN20; family CAG-826; genus UBA1361. The sequence continues at coordinate 4,936 of CAYJAE010000060.1, read as the reverse complement.
CACAAGGGAGTTCGGTTTAGTTTGTTAGAGGGAAAAAAACTTGTCGCAACTGGTGTCATATTATAACTAAATTCTAAGGGATATCTTACTGGTTTTTCAACTAGTGTTATTTCCGCAGCCAGTTTGACTAAATTTATGGTTCATGCTGGTATGCAAGTTGGAGGCAACGTAATAATAAGTAATTTTGTATATATAATGCATAGTTCTTTTAGTGGAACGGAAATGACATTGGATGGATTTGCTTTTGCTACTTTAAGTGGATTAATCGCTGGATTTACCTTTGGCAAGAGTACCTTATCAGGTATGTTGATAGGATTAGGAATTGAATTGGCTGGATATTACCAAGAATTTTTCGAAAAAATAAAAAAGTATTTTCTCGGAATTCTAGCCCGGAATTGGGTAAACTTATCTTGACAGTTATAGCTTATAAGCAAATTTAACTTGGAGGCTGAATGAAAAAAATATATTTACTTAAACGAAACTTGCTTGGAATTTACGTTGTTGGGGTCATTCTTATTATCTTTTCAGTATCTCTTGGTTTGCTTATTAACCCAGATATTTTCTATCTACTTATCTTTATTCCTTTTATAATTTTAATTGGGTTGGCACATTTATTGTTTTTTACAGTTAAAATTAATGATCAAAAGATTGAAATTAAAATGATATTTTCTAAATATTCGTATAATTTGAACGATCTTAAGGAAATATTTGTCAATAACAAGGATTTGGTTTTAACTTTCAATGAAAAACCCGGGTTAAAACATTATCAATCAGTGCAAGCATATTTGAAACAGTGCAAAAAAAATCCTATCATCCGTGCTCATAACCTATTAGTAAATGATGATTTGTTCAAGGCTATTCTCCCTAGTTATAAAGGAAAGATTATTGTCAATTCGTTTTCATCATATAACAAATATAAAGCAAAACTTATTTCTTTGGGGGCGAATAAAGAATGTTTTGATTAGGATTTTTGTGCCTAAAACAATCTATATAATCACCTAAGTGTATGACGTCTTAAATAGGAAAAGTTAATCTCTATGGGAAACTGACATACCTTTTAGGGTAAATAAGGGCAGTTTAGGAAAGTGACGAAATTTCGCTTCTTTTTTATTGTATAAGGAGCGAAGAGAATGTATAATTAGTATGAAAAGTATAACAAGTATAACGGAGGTAAACAATGGTACGTAATGAACTTGAAAACAGAAGTATGGCAGTAGTTAAGGTTGGTGAAAAAGGACAAATTGTAATTCCTAAAGATATGAGAGATATGTTTAATATTAAACCAGGAGATACGGTGTTGCTTTTAGCCGATAAAGAAAAGGGAATCGCTATTGCTTCTAACGAAGATTATATGAAATTTGCTAAAAGTATATTTGATGCTCAATCTAATCCTGGAGACGAATAATGCTTTCAATCTCAATTAGAAACCTAACTAAAAAGTATAAAACGTTAACCGCAGTCGATAATTTATCACTTGATATATATGAAGGGGAGTTTTTGGCTCTGTTAGGATTTAATGGTGCTGGAAAAACAACCACCATTAAAATGCTTTGTGCTTTAATAACTCCAACTTCGGGAGATGCACAAATTTACGACAAGAGTATCGTTAAGAACATGAGTGAAATAAAATCACTCGTTAATATTTCTCCGCAAGAGACAGCAATTGCGCCAAATTTAACCGTCTTTGAAAACCTTGTTTTTATTGCCGAAGTTTATGGTTACAAGAAAGAAGAAGCTAAAACCAAAGCAGAAGAATTAATGAAGAAGTTTAATATCGAAGATAGAAGAACAAGTAAAGCAAAGAAACTCTCTGGCGGGCTTATGCGCAGATTAAGTGTTGCTATGGCACTAATATCGGAGCCGAAAATATTATTTTTAGATGAACCGACATTAGGACTTGATGTCCGTGCTAGAAGAGAACTATGGCACCTCTTAACAGAATTAAAAGGCAATACAACGGTTATTTTAACAACTCACTATTTAAATGAAGTTGAAGCTTTAGCAGATACTATTGCAATTATTGATAAAGGGAAACTGAAAATAAAGGGAACTCTTGAAGAATTAAAACGAGAAACAAAACTAGATAAATTAGAAGAGATATTCTTGAGCCTAACTGAAGGAGACATTACTTTATGAAAACGTGGATTTATGCTAAACGTAATTTAAAGGAACTTCTTAGCGATTCATTAAGTTTAATATTTATGATTGGACTACCAGCCTTCTTATTAGTATTCATGGTTCTCCTCAATAAAAATTTGCCGTTTAATGAAGCTTTTAAACCCGAAAATTTTGTTCCTTCAGCAATAATTTTTAGTTTCTCATTTTTAACAATGTTTTCCGCAAGTCTCATTGCCAAAGATCGCGGAAGTAATTTTCTTTCAAGGATGTTTGTATCGCCACTTAAAGCGCATAATTACATATTGGGTTATACCATACCAATATTAATAATTGCAGTTATTCAATCAATCATCTTATATTCAGTTGGTTTTGCAGTCGGTCTCACCTTTAACGTTAACGTGATAATTAGTTTACCCTTTTTAATTATTGTTGCTCTACTCTTTGTTAGTTTAGGACTATTATTTGGAAGTATTTTAAAAGATCAACAAGTAGGCCCCATTGTCTCTATATTGGTCCAAGTAGTGGCATTTTTAAGTGGAATGTGGTTTAGTTTAGATTTAATTGGCGGTGCCTTTAAAGTGATCGGTTATATTCTTCCTTTTGCCCATTCTGTTGATTTAATAAAGTATGTATTAGCCGGAGATTATCATTTAATTTTAGTGCCAATGTTAGTTATAAGCGGATATATTATTGCTTTAATGTTATTAGCAATATTTCTATTCAAGAAAAACATGAAGAAGTGATGACTTCGTAAACAAATACAAAAAAAACCAGCGAATTAACACTGGCCTTATTGTTTATAATCACCAAGAGGAGAAGGCACACATCCGATTGGTTTTCTTTACTCTTACAAACAATTTAGCGTTCGCAATCGCTAGTGCTTTGTCGTCAACCATAAATGTATCAACAAGTACGTCATTAATGTAGAACTCAAGAAGATACATGGTTTCCATCATTCTTCCCTTAACTGTTCCACTAGCGACATGAGCCCTTTTCTCGAATCGATATTTCAAGAAGCTTTTGATGTATTCGTAGCTGCGGTAGAAGTCGATATGTTCTTTTTTTGTTAAGTTTCTTTGCTTGTTTGTATTTAAACTTAATTGGTAAGTAAATACAAGTATTAAAACACTTAATTAGTAACTTTTTTTATGATGAAAAACAGGTGGCGAGTGGCCTAGTTTTCGATTGGCGGTCTCCCCAAAAACTTATCAAAAATCGTGTATTAAAATGCACAAAGAAGAAGTCAATCGGTAAAAAATAAAAGGGCGAAAAACCGTCTTAATCAATAGCGTTAATAATCTAGGTGCATGAATCCGTCAGTGGGTAAATGAAGTACCTCCATAGGAAACTGCTATACCTCTATGGGTAATTTGGGGAAGTTTGGAAAATAGCGGTAAAATGCATCAAAAAGAACACTAAAACATAAATAAAAACTATGGATATAAAACTATAAACAGAGCGCAAATCTATTTCGTTGAGTCAGTATTTTTAAACTTCTCGATTACACTATCAGCGATAACGACCGCAGTACCGGATCCGAAAAAAGCAACATCATCAATAGCCAACCATCTCGATTTTTGACCGTACGTAAAATTTATGATTGCATTAGCTCCGAGCCATTTTGCTTTGTTCACAAGGGCATCCTTAACATCGCTTAAATTTTTTAATTGAGCGCCGATTTTAAAACTTAGATCACTTTTGATATTACCACACACTTTTAAAACTTCTATTTTTCCTTCACTAAATAGAAATCCTTTATGAAAGTTTGTGTAACCCATGTTACTTATCTCTTTCTAAAATAATTATTGCCTCATCTCTCGCTCCGCCTAAAAGACCAACAATAGATGCAGAAAAAGCGGTTGTAACCCGCCACCCTTGTTGTGAATAAGCGTTTATTGCTTGTTCTAATCTTTGTGGATCAAATTTGCCTGAAAACCATTTGTCTTTTTGCGTTAAAACTTTGTATTCCTTCATTATAGTGAGTCTCCTTAATTAATTGATTCTAGCATATGCATTATATGTTTACAATATTCTTCTATCGTAAAAATACAAATTAACAACGTTTAAAAGGTAACCGCTCTAAAGAAAAAAATCTATATTACGGATTTAGTCTTTTTTGTTGTTAGGTAAATTATCATAGTAGTATTGCCAATTTTCAACTGTATCGTTTACACTACGATCCATGTTATAACACCAGCGTAAAACACCAACGATTTTAACTGTTTCCATTCCGTTAAATCCTTCGACTAAAGTTTTTTTAAGATTCGGTTCTAAGTTGTCTTTTTTACTAATTTCCAAGAGAAAATCATTGAAATCACGGTTGTTTTCACGGAGTCTTTTAAACCAACAAATAATGCCATACTTTACACAATTGGCTGATGAACCACAAAGTAATGATTCAGCAATAACAATTAGCCGTTTTCGACCCGCGCCATGTGAATGAAGTTTGCGGCTACGGCCCACTATTAAAAATAATTGTTTAAAGGAGTCAAGATCCACCGCAAGCCCCCAAAGCGGATATGTATAAGCAATACCTGCTCGTCCGAACCAATAAGCTTTATTTGGAATATTAATCCAAACCGAGCCAGATCCAACGTTACCTGGGTGGTCATTATATTGACCGTTAGGCTTTATTGGGTCGCCTTCCTTAAAGTTAAAATTTCTTTGTAAGTAGTGAATAAGATCGAGCAACTTATCAGTGTCTTTACTAACGACATAAATTGGGTCCCCGATGTTATCTAATCTTTGATTGTTCATTATATGCTCCCTTTTTATTGATTCTATAAAAAGAAAGCACCCATCGCGATGATGAGTGAAA
>CAYJAE010000059.1:2114-5723 GCA_964368105.1 uncultured Staphylococcaceae bacterium | reverse complement strand
CGATCAAAGAACTTCCCGGCACAACTTTCAGGCGGCGAACAACAAAGAGTTTCAATTGCCCGAGCAATCGCTAAAAACCCCAAAATATTACTATGTGACGAACCAACTGGAGCGCTAGATTACGAAACGGGGAAAATGATTTTAAAACTTCTTTATGAATTTTCTAAGAAAGCAAATAAGACAGTAATTGTCGTTACTCATAATCAAGCCCTCAAAGCGATGGCGGACCGAGTAATCTATGTTAAAAACGGAAAAGTCGGACGTATTATCATTAATAAGAAACCAAAAGACGTTTCGGAGATTGAATGGTGAAAAGTTACAATAAAATTGTTCGCCGAAAAATGAAGAGTCGGGTTGGCCGTTTTTTAGCCATCCTCGCGATTATTATTTTGGGTGTCACATTTATTACTGGACTTTCTGCGACTGCGCCAAACATGCAAGCTTCGGTTAGTAAATATTTTGAAGATAATGACGCGCCTGATATTATCGTTAAAGCCACAAACCCAATGGCGCTTTTAAGTGATAACGACATTGAGGCACTTAGCGAAAATAGTCTCATTGAAAAAGTAACCCCAGCGGTAACGCGCGACATCCTGCTAGAAGGAAAAGCAACGCGCATTTACTATATGGATTTAGCCGACGAATTAGCCGTTGGCAGAGTTGAACTTCTTGAAGGAAAACTTCCCGAAAAAAGTAATGAAATAGTCACAGAACGCAGCGGAACATACATTAAAAGCCCGGCAATTGGTGAGTCAATTACATATAATGATAAAGATTACGAAGTCGTCGGTATTGTTGGTAATCCGTGGTATTTCTCGAAAGATAAGGAAGTAACTGAAGCTGGTTTTGGCTGGCTCGAAATGATTGTTTATTTTGATCTTGATAATTGGACCCTTCCCGTCTATACCGACGCCATGATCAAAGTAAAAGCTAATATTGGTCTTGATACCTTTAGTGATAAATACAAAGAAAACACCAAAAAGGTTAAACAACAAATTACTGATATGAGTGAAAATAATGATTGGTATTTACTTGACCGGCAAATGAATGTTGGCCTCGTTCTTTTTAAAGAAAACTCCAATAAAATTAACGCTATTTCAAACGTTTTCCCTGCCTTCTTTGTCCTTGTTGCTGCGCTTGTTGTTTTAACGACCATGACAAGAATGGTTGAGGAAGAGCGGATGGAAATCGGGAACTTAAAGTTTTTAGGCTACTCTAACCCGCGCATTGCGTGGAAGTATTTGTCTTACGCACTCATTGCTTCGCTCATTGGTTCAGGGTTAGGCCTTCTTGCGGGTTTCCGGCTCTTACCAGGCGTAATTTACAGTGCTTTTAGTTCCGCAAGTTTTGCTCCCCCGCTTATTTGGGGCTTCTACTTCTGGAAAGGTATCCTTGCTTTTGCTTTAATGACGGCAACAATTCTTATTACAACTTTAATAGCAGTGGGGACGTCGCTTGTCGAAACTCCTGCGCAACTCCTTCAACCTAAAGCACCCAAACCTGGGAAGAGGATTTTACTTGAACGTATTCCCTTTATTTGGAACTTATTAAAGTTTAAGTATAAGTCAACTGTCCGTAATATCTTCCGTTATAAAAAGAACTTGTTTATGACCCTCATTGGTGTCGCGGGTTCAACTGCCCTTATGTTTGTTGGCTTTGGTTTACGTGATTCCTTACATACACTCACAACTGATCAGTACGACCAAATTCTTCATTATGACCTTAGTGTCAAACTAAAAACACCAAACTATCAAGATGATCTTGAGTTTACTACTTTTCTTGATACGTCGAGTGACTATCTTGAAAGCTATCAAAAATTAGGCACTGCTTCTTTTTCTGATCAAGATATCCCGGTTAATATCGTTGTCTTTAAAAATGAAGATGTTGACCGCGTTAATGACTTTATTGCGCTTCGTAAAAGAGTAAAACACGTTCCCCTTAATTTAAGTGACGGGGTAATCATTAATGAAGGAATGGCTATCCTTGAAGATATTAAAGAAGGCGACACCATTACTTTTGATAGTAAAGATTACGTTGTTGCTGGTATTAATGAAAACTATGTTGAAAATTATATCTTCATGTTAGCGGATTCTTATCCTTCCCCCTTTAGTGCAACCCACCTCCTCGTTAACGGGCCTAACATGGATAAGAGTGAGGAAGATATTAAACGGGTCTTAGCTTTCGATTCTGTTGCTTCCCTTGAATTTATGAGTGACGTCAAAGAAGCAAGCTCAAAACCACTTGAAATGATGAATGTCCTCGTTATTATTGTGATATTAGCGGCAGGCGCACTTGCGATCATTGTTATCTATAACTTAACCAACCTCAATATAGAAGAGCGAAGAAAGGAAATCGCAACCTTAAAGGTCCTTGGTTATACCGACACCGAAACGGCCGGCTATATTTACCGCGAAACCTTTATTCTAACCGCGATGGGTGCAGCGCTTGGTCTTGCCTTAGGAGCACTCCTCCTTCGCTATATTGTGGGGTTAGTGGACGGAGTAACGATTATGATGGGACGAAGTGTTAATTGGTACAGTTACGTCATCGCAGCGGCCCTAACCTTCCTATTTACTGCGATTGTCGGTTTCTTAATGTACTGGAAAATAAAGCGAATTGATATGAATTCATCACTTAAAGTGATTGATTAAATATATAATAAAAGGAAAGAGGAAAAAAGAAGATGAAAAAATACTATTTTGTTACAGAAAGCGGCGGAGATTTAACTCCGGTATTAATTGAAAAGTACGACATTCGTGTCCCCGCGATGCACGTCACGCTTGGCAATAAAGACTATTTAGACGGAGAAATTGATGTCCATGATGTCTGTGGCTATTACGACAAGACTGGGAGAATTCCAAAGACTTCCGCAGTTGGACCATTTCAATATGTTGAAGTTTACGAAAAAATCAGAGCGGAAAACCCTGATTCAATAATTATTCATATTGGTTACTCGGATATTCTTTCAAGTAGTCATCATAACGGCGTTATTGCCGCGGAAGACTTTAAGAACATTTATCATGTTGATTCCAAGAATGTTTCACTAGGTTTAGGTTTCCTTGTGGTTAAGGCCGCCCAAATCGTGGAAGAAAATCCGGATATTAATCCTGAAGAATTAGTGAAAATACTCGAAGGACACGCTGAAAAAGTGAACTTTTGGTTTATTCCTGGAAACTTAAAATATTTAAGAGCTGGCGGTAGAGTTTCAAACATTAAAGCACTCTTTGCTTCGCTTCTTCAAATTAAACCACTTCTTCAAGTCCTTGACGGTAAACTAGTGGCCACTAAAAACTATCGGGGCTCGCTATCAAGTGTTGTGCTAAAAATGCTTACCGATTTTTTCACTGATGTTGCGAAAGACCTTGAAACCGTCTTTATTGGTTATACTTATAAAATTGATAGTGATCTTGGCAAAGCAATGGACGCGCTTGTCCGCGGTTTTGGGGTTAAAAACCTCTTTTGGTTTCAAGCCGGTGCCGTTATTACGACCCACGCTGGACCGGGCGGAATTGGGATTGCCGCGATTGAAAAGGCCTAATCTAACTTTAACTTAGGGTAATAATGCTGTTTTATTTAATGTTTCTTATTAAGTAAAGCGGGGAGGGAAAA
>CAYJAE010000059.1:0-2014 GCA_964368105.1 uncultured Staphylococcaceae bacterium | reverse complement strand
AAGCGCCACAAATTATTGAAGAAAACACAAATGATTTACCACTAAGTATGAACGAAAGTGATATTAAGAAAAGCGCCATTAAAGTGCTTTATACCGGTAATAAGATCAGTTTTGAGTTCTTTCATGCCGTAACTGACGGCTATGGCGCAGGTGTCTTTTTAAAAGCACTCATTGCGGAATATTTATACTTAACGCACTCTCTTACTCTTCCCGCTTCTTCTGACATTATTAGTCCGCAGAAAAGCGGAAACGCGCTCGAAATCACTGACCGCTATTTAGAGATAGTTGGACCAAAAACTAAAATGAAAAACTTATCAGAGTCTTTTACTTTTAGTGGTAAAAGAGAAGCTAATCTTAGTGTTACGACTCTTACCTATAAAACATCAAAACTTATTAGCTGTGCCCGGAAGTATGGTGTGACACTAACTTCACTTTTAGCGGGCGTTTTAAACAGTGCAATAAATTCATTACAAACGGAAGAATCAAACTTAGAAATCCGTTTTTCGGTTCCAGTTAATTTACGTAATCTTTTTCATCTAGATACAATGCGCAACTTCAGCGCTCCTATTACGCTTTATTCTGGTAAACCTGGGGACTTATCCTTTTCTTCGCTTATTGCTTCTTTTGACGAACAATTAAAAACTTCGGTAACCCAAGCTAAACTCTCTGCGCTTGTGACAGCTTACGTCAAGACAGCCCGAAATAAACTATTAGCAATTCTCCCCCTTGGCTTTAAAAAATGGGTGGTGAGAACTTTCTTTGGTCTATTTAAAAATGGTAATACGATGACCATCTCTAATTTAGGAGTTTTTGATTTACCCCAAAACATCCTCCCGTTTGTTAAAGATTGTTATTTTATCCTCAGTCCAAAACCCGCGACACCTTATAGTTGTAGTGTTCTCTCACTTGGTAACGCTTTAACTATTTCCTTTACGCGGAGTATTAAAGACCAAGGATTAGAAGAAAGAGTGCGGCTGTTAATTGACGAATTACTTGTCGACACTGATAAAACGGAAATGTAGTTATGAATACAGACACTATAACTAAACCTTTAAATCTTCCGTTTTACGAAAAAGATGAAGAAATAGCTCATGTTATAACGCATGGAATTGGTGTGGTTTTAGGGATAGCAATGTTTATTATTGTTGCGCTTTTTCATCAAAGTGAAACTGAGTTTATTTCTGGGCTTTTATTTTCTTTATCACTCGTTCTTCTCTATTCCACTTCTTCAACTTATCACGCTTTATCTTATAAAGGCGCCCAATTTGAATTTAAAAAGAAAATGCAAATAGCCGACCACAGTTCGATTCCAGTTCTTATTATTGGTACGATTATTCCTTTTGCGGCAAATGTCATAGAACACGATGGAAGCGAAGGGGCGAGTATTGGCTGGATTGTCCTTGGCGTTGCCTTTCTTATTGGCCTAGCTATTATTACTTTAAATATAATTGACTTAAATCGTTATAAAGTCTTTACGATGATTGGCTACTTTGTTATTGGCGGAAGTATGCTCGTGGCTTCTGAACACTTATTCCTCCGCTTAACGAACGAAGGCTTTATTCTCTTTATTGCAGGCGGCGCAGCTTACGCACTTGGTACGCTTTTCTACGGAATCGGCGGCAAAAGTAACTTATTTTATAAACTAGGTATTAAAAACCGTAAGTGGATGCATACTGTCTTTCACGCCTTTTGTGTCCTCGGTAGTATTATTCACTGTGTTTGTATTATTCTCTATGTCTTTTGTTGGTTTCGCTAAAGTAAATTAATTAAATAGCGCTGCTTTTATTATTTAATCATTTAAAATAAGAATAGAGAAAGTATTAAGGAGGATCATAATGGCTAAATTTTTATATCAAGGTCACGGTAGCTTTCGTCTTACCACTAAAAACGGAGAAGTAATTTACTTTGATCCTTTTGCCGGGAAAGGCTACGACGTACCCGCTGACTTAATTCTGGTTACGCACGGCCACTTTGATCACACGCAAACTGACTTATGTGCGAAAAAGATGGGCTA
>CAYJAE010000058.1:0-5743 GCA_964368105.1 uncultured Staphylococcaceae bacterium | reverse complement strand
TATGTTAGATGGCAAAGACGAATACAATTGTGACTATTTGTGGTTAGTGACTACCAGTGGTGTAACTAGAGACGCAAATACTACAGCTTTAAATAATGATATTATCATTAAGGATAGGCAATTTGTTGTTTCGACATTAAACTCTTTAAAAAAGATGAGCAATATCAAATTCCGACAAAGCGCTGTACAAAGCAAAGGAAAAGCACCAATCGCCAAGTCAGAAATTGAATTAACGAGTTCAGAAAAAGAAATCTATGACAGGCTTCGTCGTTTACGTGCGAACTTAGCAAAAGAAAAGAAATTTCAATTATGGTTAGTGTACTCAAATGAAACAATAATTGATTTAATAAAAAAGAAACCTCATACAGTCGAAGACCTTAAAACTGTAAAAGGACTAGGCCAAAGGAAAATTGACGATTTTGGAGACCAAATATTGGCAATTACAAAAGACATTAGCTAGCCTCCTTTCCTAGACAAAAAAGACAAGTTATTTATAATTGACCGCCACTTCGTTTCTGCACCATAAGGTGGTGATTTATTTATTTGGTGCAATAAACTTCACTTGAATGAATACGATAATTCCTACTATTTTGGCAAAAACAGACCCCTTTGTCATTTTGGTTAAATCAAAAGAAGAAAAAAGTTTTTCGCATTGAGAGTTAATTACGTTGGAGTTATTAGGTTTAGTGTTGCTGCATATATAGATGGTGTTTCCGAAATTAAAAAGAAGTTAATTATTTGAAGATGCCGTTGCGTGAACAAGCATCAAAATGTATAATGTTAATGAAACATATCTTAAGGTATATATCAGAATAATTATTCTAAGTATGGCTAACAAAACCAAAACAACGCGAGAAGAAATCTTAAGAGTCGCCGTTCAACTTGTCAGAGAAAAAGGCATGGGTGTTTTGAATGCACGCGCTCTTGCAAAGATTATTCATTGTTCGATTCAACCAATCTATTATCATTTTCCGACAATGGTGGAACTTCGTGATGAGATCCGCTCTTGTATCAAACAAATCTATAACGACCACATAAGCAGCTTAAAAGCATCTAATCGAGTAATTCATTTTATAGATGTTGGTTTTTCGTATTTGATGTTTGCTGAAAAAGAACCAAATTTCTTCAAAGTTCTCTTTATGGAACAGCAAAATCGTCCATATGGCATCGAAGATGCTACAGATATTAACCTAGATTACATTCTTTCAACAATTGTCGATGAATTTGCTTTGTGTCGAGAAGAAGCTTTGTCACTTATGGAAGTTGTGTGGGTTACCACTTACGGACTAGCAGTTATGATCGCCTCTGGTTACATGCATCCCAGCCACGAGAAAATATCACAAATTCTCTATAGTTCATTCTATGGACAACTTAAATTAATCAAAACACAAAATAAGGAGGTTTAATTGATGATTTATGTTCTTTTTAATGCGCTTGCCAACAATGGTCGTGGTGAGAAAGAGGCGAGAGCTTGGGCTGATGCGCACAAGGTCGAAGGTAATTTCGTAAGTGTAGTCGGTCTCGACGTAAAAGCCTTTTTCGACAATCTTAAAGCCGAAGATGAAGTTATCCTCACCGGCGGAGACGGAACGGTTAATCACTTCGCGAATGATATGTATGGATACGAATTCAAAAATATCCTTTATTATGCGAAATGCGGAAGCGGTAATGATTTCTATAAAGATGTTGAAGCCCATGCCGTCGATGGCAAAGTCGATTTACGTCCTTTTATAAAGGATTTGCCGTTAGTCACCGTTAATGGTATTTCTAGACGTTTTGTTAATGGCATCGGCTATGGCATCGATGGCGATACATGTTTGGTCGGTGACAACATGCGTAAAGAAGACCCTAATGCTGTCATTGATTACACAAAGATTGCCATCGGCTTATTACTTGGCAAATTTAATACGAAAAACGCCGTTATTAATGTTGATGGCAAAGAATCTCGCCATGAACATATATGGTTAGCTTCGACAATGTTTGGAAAATACTATGGCGGTGGTATGATGGCTGCCCCTAAGCAAGATCGTCTTAACGAAGAACATACTTGTACACTAACAACTTTTTCAAGTGTCGGAAGATTAATCACTCTCTTCCGTTTTCCGACCTTTTCAAGCGGCAAGCACGATAAAAAGAAGTTTATTAAGAGTTACGTCGGTCATAACATTACGGTGACGTTTGATGCGCCATGCGCTTTACAAATCGATGGCGAAGTCATCCCTGATGTCACGACTTACTCGGTTCATTTGGGGTCACAATCATGAATAAGAAATATGATGTCGTCATCATCGGCGCAGGTAATGGCGGTCTCGCCGCGGCCATCGGCGTTCTCAAAGCTGGAAAATCATGCCTCGTCGTTGAAAAACATAACCTACCAGGTGGCTTTGCCACCAGTTTTGTCCGTGGTCGCTTTGAATTTGAAGCCTCCTTACATGAATTGAATGGCATGGGTCAAGGTGCCCATACTGGATCAACTTATGCTCTTTTTGATGAGCTTGGGGTCGTTGACAAAATCGATTGGCTTCAAATCAAACACGCCTTTCGTTTGATTACCAAAGAAGAAGGCCTAGATTTTACGATGCCGATTGGACCTGAAGCCTGTGTTGAAGCGTGCAAAAAGCTTTGTCCAAATGGCGACAAGTACATGCAAAGATTTATCGATTTAAGCATTAATTGCGCGGAGGCGATGAATTACATCGGCCAGAGTAAGGGAAAACCTGATCCCCAGGTCATGCAGACGAAATACGCTGATTATCTAGCTTGTGCCTCATATTCGGTCGATGAAGTATTTGAGGCCGAACATTTTCCAAAAGTCATGCAATATGTTATCAATGCTTATTGGTCATATTTAGGCACGAAGACAAGCGAAGTAAACTTCGCTCATTATGCCAATATGACATATAAGTATTTCCTTTATGGTGCGGTAGCTCCTAAACTCCGCAGCCATGAGATGAGTTTAGCTTTTGTTGAACGGATTCATGAACTCGGGGGCGAGATTTGGTTTAACACCGAAGCCACCAAGATTTTGCTCGATGATAAGGGACGTGTTTTTGGTGTTTCTTTAGCGAATGGTCAATGTATCGATACTAGACACGTGATCGCTAACTGCTCGCCGCACAACGTCTATGGAAAGATGCTCAACAAAGTACCGGAAGCGGCTACTAAATTAACTAATTTCCGCCGTTTAGCAGGTCGTGGATTTACCATTTTCCTCGGTTTAAACAAAAGTCCAGAAGCATTAGGTATTACCGACCATAGTTACTTTATTTACGACACGGCTGACGCCAATGTTATTTATGAAAAGATGAAGAAACTAGATAGTGCGGCTGGTCAAGCGACAGTGTGCCTCAATCATGTTCATCCCGACTGCTCGCCAAAAGGCACGACCATCTTATATATAACAAGCTTATTTATGGATGATGTATGGGCCGATGTCGACGAGAAAGATTATCACAAAAAGAAAAACGAAATTGCCGCCTTGTTTATTCGCAAGTTTGAAGAAGCAACCGGCGCGAAATTATTCGGTCACATCGAAGAAATTGCGATTGCCACCCCACAAACATATGCCCGTTATACCGGTCATCCTCAAGGAACGATTTACGGCTATGAATCGCAGCCAAACGATTCTTTGATGGCTCGCGTGCAGATGGTAAATGAAGATGCGGTCGTTTCCGGTCTGCGCATTGGTGGCGGCTTTGGCGAACGCCTACTCGGTTTTTCAAGCGCATATAAGTCGGGGCTCAGCGAAGCTAAGCGCACCCTACGCGATATCGAAAAGGAGGCTTGCTAATATGTTTAAGAAAAATGGTGTTGAAAAAGACATTGCTAATACTTTAAATATCGCTCGTCGCCGTCGCGAGGCAATCGAAGCCACACCGGCGACACCTCTTCCCAAGACATATAAGGTTAACGAACTCTCAGCCAACCTTCACCCTGGTATAATCAAAGCTGAAATCGTCAAAATCGAACCTCTGACTTCGTTAGCAAAAAGGATTACTTTCCGCTCAATGGCGCCGAACAAGCGCTTTCCGTTTTTTAAAGCTGGGCAGTATATTACCGTCAGCGCTCGCATTGGAAAGCACTTAGTCACGCGCCCTTATTCGATTTATTCTTCGCCTAATCAAGCCTTAGACGGCATCATCGAAATTGGCGTTCTTCAAGCTGGCTATTTTTCGAATCACTTATGTTTAGAAGCCCGCGTTGGCGATGTGGTGCTGATTGGTGAGCCAAGCGGCGAATTCTATTATGATAATCTCCGCGATTCTTCACATATTGTCGCGGTTGCCGGTGGCTCTGGTATCACCCCGTTTGTGTCGATGATTAAAGCCTTGCTTGAAAAGAGTGACAATTTTAATTTGACCTTAATTTATGGCGTAAAAACATTAAACGACTTGATGTATGATGCATGTAATATTCATGATCCTCGTATTAAGCAAGTTGTCGTTTTATCTAACGAGCAACGCGAGGGTTATGAGCACGGCTTTATCACCCGTGACATCCTCGCAAAATATGTGACTAGCGAGACAAGCGTCTTTATGTGTGGACCAAATCCGATGTATGCCTTTGTTTTAGGCGAGCTTAAAAAGCTCGGTTACGACGAACATCGCGTCCGCATGGAACATAATTGTATCGGTGATTTAAACGAAGATAGTGATATCGAATACACCTTAACAGTCCATATGAGGGATGAGACATTTACGATTCCAGCACGGAAAAACGAAACGCTTTTGGTAGCGATGGAAAAAGCTGGATTAGCTGCGCCATCAAGATGCCGGAGCGGCTATTGTGGTTTTTGTCACTCACGTTTAATAAAAGGTAACATCTACACACCCGAAGAACACGATCATCGCCGAGCTGCCGATCGTAAGTTTGGCTACGTTCATCCCTGCGCAACTTACCCCCATTCACATGTTGAAATTGATGTTCCCGTCTTAGATGCATTAAAGGAGATTTGACGTGATAGGTATTTATATTTTTATTGGGCTTTATCTGCTCACACTCGGATTATATTTTTACACCGAAACGAGCGGGAATATGAAATTACGTGCCCCGAATAAAGTTGTGTTAACGGTTTCCTTTTTTACCTTCGCGGTTGTTATGTTTTTTACAAAACCGCGTTTTGCCGGTCTTAATGGCCTCGCTCCTTCAACGACATTTCATATCGTTTTAATAGTCGCTTTGTGGCTATCGATGATGGGTGATATCTTCCTACTTTTTAATATTAATCGCGGTGGCGACTTCTTCTTAGCCGGAAATATCGCTTTCTTCGCTTATTACTGCGCCTTGTTTGCCTTAAACGGGGTCAGCTTCGCTGCCTGGTGGTGGGTTATTCCTGTCGCCATTTTGCTCACTGCAACGTGGGCGTTCCTCTTTTATAAATATCCGAATCGCTTTCGCCTCGGCAAGATGAAAGGGCCGATGATTCTCTACTTATCGACCATTATTCTTCATGGCGTGATGGCGGTGGCGGCGCTTATCTTTTTAGGTGGTCAATTCTTGTGGGCTATCTTTTTAAGTGTCGGATCGATATTGTTTATGATTTCCGATCAAATTCTAACGATTGATTACTTTGTTTTTCCTGGTCGTAAATGGTTATTAAGAATGAATAGTTTATTTTATTTTGTCGGCATGCTGCTCATTGTTTTGAGTATGGTGTTTTAATAAACAAATCTACATTGGTATCAGTTCACCGATGCCAAACCTCTCTACCGTAAGCTGGTACCGAGTTTTATTTTTGTTGGAC
>CAYJAE010000057.1:0-5849 GCA_964368105.1 uncultured Staphylococcaceae bacterium | reverse complement strand
TCAATCCTTGACTGGGCGGGTATTGCCACTAATAACCGGAGTGAAGGAGAAGGCGGTTATATTCGTTTAAGTTCAGCTTGGAATAAGTAATTAAAGAAAGAATATAAGAAAGCGGTAAAAAGCCGATTATCTTAGAACTTGTATTATAATTAACTTATCGCTTTCTTCTGCGCCATATAACATATGGTTGTTGAAGGTTTTCATTGGGTCCGCTGGTCGGGTGTAATTATTCATTATACGGATAATTACCTCCTAAATCAGTGGACTTTTTTATTAATAATTAGTGTAATCATCAATTTATTTGACAATTACCACAATTTTAACTAAAATAAAGGCAAAAGAGGTGGTAATAGTGGATAAATTTAATATATTGCGAGTTAAGGCAGAAAATATTGGTTTCTTTGAAAACAAAATCTTTGATATTGATTTTACTAATCAGATGCAAATAACTAACTTTGATGAAGACCATCCTTATTATAACGTTGGTTCATCCGTCTACTTACCCAAAGTAGCAGTCTTTAAGGGAGTTAACGCTTCGGGCAAAACTTCCACGCTTGAAACATTAGAGGTGTTTATTTTGCTCTATCTCCACCGCTTACCCTTGCGCCATGCCCTCTTTACTGACTTTCAAAAAAAAGCTTTTAAGAATGACGAAGTTAAATTGACCTTATTTTTTGAATTACGCGGCATTATCTATAAAATTGACACAACCATTAAAACAGTGCGTGCCTATGCTCTTAATGAGGATATTTTTACTGGCAAAAGCACAAGGTGCATTATTAGTGAAGAAAAAATATATAAAAAGACACTACGACAAAGTACTAAGAAAAGTAGTTTATATGATGAGGGCTTTACTCTCCTCATTGACCGGGCTAAGTTGAAGGGCGAGCAGAAAACGTTTCTCAAGGATGACGAAAGTATTATTTCTATTCTTGATAAGCGTCCTCCACAATGGTTTATTACCCAAATTGAACGGACAAATGAAGAAGGAGTAAACTTTCTCCTTCGTTATAATGAAGACACGAATGCTTTTGATACGGAAATAATTCAATTCCTTGATCCTTCAATTAAAAAGATAATGCGTAAACAAATAAAGAATGTTGATTCACAGTACTTATCAATATCAGAACCATCAATTGCTTTATACGAAGTAGCGTTTAAAAATGGCGAAACATATGAACTAACAAGAGCGCAATTAATCGCTACTCTTTCAGCGGGGACACTTTATGGTCTTCAAATACTAGCAAGAGTAAAGGATGTTTTAAAAACAGGCGGTCTTTATCTAGTGGACGAACTTGAACTACATTTAAATAAATCAATCGTAAGCGATATTATCAAGTTATTTAATGATCCCGATACTAATCCGCATAATGCAACACTAATCTTTTCTACACATTATACGGAAATTCTTGACCTCTTTGGACGTAATGACCAAATTTTCATCGTGCACCGTAATGACAAATATGAAATAAAGATCTCAAATTATAGTAATTATGATAAAAAGAATCAGTTAAAGAAAAGTGATGCTTACTTCGCAGATAGTTATGGATTAGGAACTGCGGTAAGTTACGACACTTATTTAGAGTTTATAAAGTTTTTCAGGAAACTTCATGCCGCGGATTGATTTTAAAGATTGTAAAATTATTTGTATTTGTGAAGGAAGATTTGAAGAAGATCTCATTAATTTTCTACTAGAGCACGATAAGCTTAAGTTTAAAGTTTCTGACTTAGTGGACGAAAAAGTGACACGGATAAGATCCGCGGCTAAAATTCAACAAAACTTTCTTAATCGGGCATATAATCAACAAATTATTATCTTAAGAATTATTGATTCTAAAAAAGAAAGATTTAATCTTGCCCCAGCTTACGAACTAAAAATAAAAGCAACGCATAATGTAGTGACAAAGCCCGAAATTGAAATTCTTGTTATTATTGACAAAGATGATTTCAAAAAATTTCAAGAACAAAATAAAAAACCAAGTGAGTATTGTAAAGCTAAATATGGACTCAGTGATATTAAGAAAGAAGGTTTTGTAAAACACTACTTTAAAAGTGTTGAGGTTTTAATTTCCGCAATTAAGAAGTATAAGACAAATAATAAAGATAATCCCCATGTTCAACTAGCGGATTTACTAAAATAACGGAAATTAATATGACAAAAATTTTAATAATCAGGCGCAAATAGAGTTTTATATGCCACTAAGAGAAGAATAACTTAGCAGCATAAAATCATAGAAATTTATATGTTTTAGATGTCTTGTTCGCTTACTTTGCGCATTGTATGGAAAAAGAATGTTGATTTTAATCCTTAATTTTAAGAGAAATTGATATAGACTGCATGTTTTGAAATTTATATAATGAAACTACATAGCGGTAAAATGCATGTAAAGGAGAAATAATATGAAGTTCAAAAGCAAATTTTTAACGATTTTGTTTATTTTTGGTCTTGCTGGAGGAATAACAGCGTGCACACCACCTGCCGCCTCTAGTTCGGAAGACCCTGCTAGTTCAGAAGGTGGATCAAACACAGATAAATCTTCTGGTTCAGAAACTACAAAATATAGTGCGTTATTTAGTAACGTAGAATTAAAGCAAGGAGAAACACATAGTATTTCTTATGTGATATCGCCTGTTGGGGTTGCTTCAGTTGCAACCTATAGTATTAGCAGCGCTAATCCGGTTGGCGCTATTACTATTGCGGACAAGCTCATTACCGCAGTTGCCCCTGGAGTCGCGGTAGTTGTTGCAACAATCACCAACGTTCCTAACGCTTCTAAAACATTTTCGTTTACTGAATCATTTAACGTTACCGTAACTGAACCTGATTCAGTTGACGGGCAATTTATTAAAAATAGCGGATTTGAAAATGATTTTGATAATTGGACATTAACCCCTGCTAATGAATTAAATACCTTTACTAATACGATTGGTGGTAATGTTCCTCATAGTGGTGAACATGCTCTCAATTTATGGTCAAAGGTTGGCGCGACTGAAGGGGAAGCAGATCCACTCGATTTAACAATTAGTCAAGAAATCAATGTGACCGCAGCCGGAAGTTATTTATTCTCGCTTTGGTTTAAAGGTGATATTGAAACAATTGAAATAGCGCTTAAGAGCGGAGATACTTTAGTTAATGAAGGCGTATTTGCCGGTACGGGTTACTCTGACTTAATCGCTCCCGAACAAAAAGATTACGTTCATTTAGGAATTGGCGCGCCGATTGCCGCTCCTGGAAAATATCTTGCCAGTATTCGTTTTGTTGCTTCTTGGTCAAACAACTGGGGATACGCTGATGACGTTTCGTTTAAATTAGGAAGTGTTGAAGATTTAGTTCGTCCTGAAGTTTTACCAATTGACGAATATAACTTTGTCAGTAACTCAAGTGTTGGTATTAATCTTACTGGTTGGACCAACGTTGGAGCGGACTCAATTAATCGCGGTACAAATAACGGAACTTATATTAATTGTTACGGTTCCGCCGGTGGCGATTTCCATTTCTATCAAGAAATTAAGAATTTACCAAGTCGTCAATATAATGCGCTTGTTAAAGTTATTGGCTCAGGTGACTATACTGCCGAAACAAGTGAATGTTATTTCTACATTGCCGACGCAAGTGGAGAAATTATTAAGAAGACTGATTTTGTTATTCCAGCCTATAGTTGGGAAACAGTTAAAATTGATGACGTTACCTTATCAGGAACAGTGAGAATTGGTATTAAATTTGTCGCTACCACGAAAGTATGGGCGGGTGTTACTGGTTTCAACTTATACAGTGAAGGCTACATTGCTCCTCCAGTCTTAAGTTCCGACACAAGTTTAGCTAATGTTAAAGTTTCCGAAGTTGATGTCGTTGAAAACGCCGTTGAATTAAGTGAAGTAAAGCATGACGCCCTTGTTGCAAGTAAAGATAACGTACTTGCTTTAGTTAGTGGTACAGTTGCGGAAAGTGCCGCAATCAGTGCAGCAGTTTATAACGACGTTACTAACGTTTTAACAATTACCGTTACTGCCGAAGACGGCACAACTAAGAATTACTTAATTAGTGTTTCCGTTGAAGGAAGTAACTTAGAATGGCAAGACATTACATTATTAAATCCTAGTTTTGAAGATGGCTATGACGCCGCTGGTTGGACAGTTGAAAACTTAAAAGCAGCCGGAAACTCCGGAAGTGGCGGTAAGTATGACGGTGGTCGTGGTTTAATGGGCTATGGCAATGTTTTAGTCCCGGGAACCCCCGCAAGAATAAGTCAAAAAGTCAGCGGCTTAGAAGCAGGAAATAAAGTAAAACTATCGGTCTGGATTGCTACCTATTACAACGCAAAAGGCGCAAAAGATGATAAATGTACAAGTATTAAATTATTAGTCGGCGAACAAGCATTAGAAATGGACAGTGTCGTCGCCGATACATCCGCATTTAGACAATATATGAGTGAATTCACCCTTAGTGCTGCTGACGTCGTTGAAGGCGAAGTTTCCGTTGGTTTAGAGTTTGTGATGGTTGAAGGTGGCTGGGTTAATATTGATTTATTTGCGCTTCAAGCCTTATTACCACCAAGTGAAGGCACTGAACCAGTCGAACCAGAACCAGTTGACCCACCAGAACCAGCACTCGGCAATAAGAGCTTTTTAAATAGTGATTTTGAAGCGGGCGATAAGTCAGGATGGACTTTTGAAAACTTTAAAGACACTAGTTTTGTTGCAGGGGGCGGAAAGCGTACTGGAAGTTACGGCGTTATGGGCTACGGTAATATTGCTGAACCAGGAACACCAGCAAAAATCACCCAAGACGTCGAAGGTATTAAAGTTGGCGATAAAGTAAAAGTATCAGTTTGGATTTCTACCTATTACAATTCAAACGGAGTAAAAGACGATAAAGTTACAAGTATTCAATTATTAGCAGGCGCGCAAGCAGTTGAAATGGATAGTGTTGTTGCTGCTTCTTCAGGCTGGTTAGAATACGCTTATGAATTCACCGTAACTGAAGCTGATCTTGTTGACGGACAAATTAACTTAGGTCTCTCCTTTACCATGGTCAGTGGTGGTTGGGTTAATATTGATGACTTTTCATTAACAATTACGGAATAAATCAGTTTATTAAAACAATAAATAAAAAAGTCTTATTTTAAAAAGTTTAGAGGAGACAAAATGAAAATAGCGAAAAAATCTTCGGCTTTTGCTTTAAGTTTGCTGAGTCTAGTCATTCTTTCAGGCTGTGAGGTAATAGTAACGCCGAGCATGCCCGAGATTACTCCGCTTTACACGCTTACCATTGCAGATGTTTCATTATTACTGGGCGACAGTCATACGATTGAAGGAGTGTTTACTCCGGTTGATTATATTCCGGTCGTGGAGTATGAACTAGTGGAAGCGACGCCAAGCGACGTTATTTCAATTAATGAAGGCGTTATTTTTGCCCATGATGTTGGAACTGCAACAGTAAAAGCAAGTGCGAAGAGTATGGAAGGCGCTGAAGTTAGTTTTCTCACCTCAACTTTGTTTAACGTTAATGTTACTTATGAACCGCGGAGTGTCAGCACTAAAACTGAGTTAATTAATTTAACAGTCTGTGACATTCCGCTTGAAGTAACAGGCGCGGACAAAACAACTGAAGTAGATTACGAAGTATATAACGCCTTAGTGGATCATAAAGATGACGTTCGTCCTCTTATCAGTGCGGAACTATCACAGTACGCTTACATTTCAAGAGCGGAATTCATTAAAGGTAGTCTTGAAGGTGAAGGAGTACTGAAGATTATTGTTACAGCCGAAGACGGAGTAAGTAATAAAGAGTACCTTGTTAATATTAAAGGCTACTTTATCTCAAGTTGGATTGAAATACCACTTGTTAA
>CAYJAE010000056.1:0-6019 GCA_964368105.1 uncultured Staphylococcaceae bacterium | reverse complement strand
GACATCAATAATTCTTGGCATGTTATATATCCTCCTCTTTTTAAGCCATATATATTATAATTGTTTTTTCAATTTCCTTATAGTGATAAACACGAAATAGACAATTTATCGATAAATTAATCCCGATATCTATTATTTATCATTTGTTACTTCACTTATGGTAGACTTATGGCATGGAAAATATGAAGCAAAGACCTCGTAAAATTGTTGTTGCTGGACTACTCTTTTTTGAAGGAAAACTTTTTGCCGCTGCGCGCAGTGAAGCGGACGAACGTTTTGGTAAGTTTGAGTTTCCAGGCGGAAAAGTTGAATTCGGCGAAACCAATGAAATGGCCCTGAAGCGTGAAATTAGTGAAGAACTAAATATGGAAATCGAAGTAGGTCAAGAGTTTATGGTTGTAGACCACGCTTACGAAAACTTTGATATTACAATGAGTGTTTACATCTGCAAAGTCTTAAATCCAAATTTTTCTTTACTTGTCCATAATGCCGGTAATTTCTTTACAAAAGAAGAGCTAATAAAATTGCCCTTTTTAGGTGCAGACAAAAAAGTAATTACAAAAATCGTTAAAGAATTAAATTTCTAAAGAGAATGTTTATTTAAGTGTTCAAGAAGTAGTTCGCTAGCTTTTCCGCGGTGACTTATTTTTTCTTTTTCTTCGACGCTTAACTCCGCGAAAGTTTTACCAAGTAGTGGATAAAAGAAGATGGGGTCATATCCAAAGCCACTTTCCCCGCGACTTTCCTCACTTATTAAGCCCTTTACTTCACCAACAAAAACTTGTGGAAATTGATCAAAACCGACCAAGGCAAGAGCGGCAACAAACTTCGCACTTTTATCACTAAAGTCAGTCAACATTTCAATTATTTTAGCGTTTTTTTCTTTGTAAGTTGACGTCTCCATAAAGCGGGCACTTTGGACACCAGGAAAACCATTAAGCGCATTAATACTAAGTCCGCTATCATCGGCAATCACTGGTAAACCGCACACTTTAGCGACAATTCGTGCCTTAATTAATGCATTTTCTTGAAATGTTTCTCCGTCTTCAATTATTTCTTCATTAAAATTAACATCTTTTAAACTAAGGATTTCAAACGAAGTATCCTTAAAAAGATGTTGAAATTCGAGGAGTTTATTTGGATTGTGGGTCGCTAAGACAATTTGCTTTTTCATGGATTTTCCGCCCATTTATTTTATAAAATGAACCTTTTTTTAATTTCACGGAAGATATTAATTCGCAAGATAATTACTGTGCTTAAGATAATAGCGAGTGATAAACCAATTGCAACAATCATTGCCCAGCCTAATGGCCTCTTATAGAGGTAGATAAAAACAATTGTGCCAAATATAATTGCGACGAGAGCAAAGATAAGGAGCGGGAAAACGTTGTTTTTTTGACGGGCGACATTACTGAAGAAGAGGGTTGCGGTGATAACAAGTCCGCCGGCAACGACAAGCGAGGCAACTTCAAGGCCCGGCCAAGACGGATAGACTAGATAAATAATAACAACCAAAAAGGCGACGTGTAAACTTGTTTGGACGGCGACACTCGTACGATTATTCTCAATTAAAGTAGGACTAAAGAATAATTTCCAAACAAGAAATAGCGACCAAATGACAATAGTACTCCACCAGGAAGTCGGATAGAGAATATTAATGACTAAACAAGTAATAGCGGCAATAATAAAGAGAAATTTTGCGTAATAAATGATACTACGTCGTAAGTCTTCTTTGACGTTTTTGTTTGGGTAAACGACGTTTACTTTCATATAACTCACTCCCTTCAACAATTATTTCAAGACCGTCTTTTTTAAGCATACTATAGAGTGACTCTTCAAAAGAAGGATCCGTGGTACTTTTGGTAATAGATAGCGTTGCAAACTCATTAAAAGTTATAAGAGTTAAGGCAACTCGATTTTTTGCAGGTGCCCCAAGCACAAAGTCATAACTATCAACAAACTCTTTAAATTCGTCAGGTGCTTTAACAACACCAATATTAGAAAAAGTAGTTGTGTATATTTGTTCTCCGAGGAGACCAAAAGCAATTTTAGCAATCGGACTTTTCAAAAAGAGTGGGAAAATGCGGACGTCTTTGCTCATTTTATGGGCTGAATACATCATTTCGCTCATTTTCTCATGGGTTGTTTTTTGGCTTAGTTGGTTGGCAATAAGCGGTAACATTTCTTCTAGTGTTGTAATTTGGTTAATCTCAAAACGGAGACCAGCATACATTGAAAAGTTTGCTAAAGTTTGACTTTCATAGTACTTACGCATGTCAACAGGAATTTGAATTGCAACTTCGCCCTTGCTTGCTTCAATCGCGTGTTTACTCGCTAAGAAAAAGAGAGCGCTACAGTATGTAGTTACAGTCACGCCATATTTTTTAGCAACTGTTTTTAAGGCCGCACTATTAAGTTTAAAGTGGAGAATTTGGGTTGGGCGAATATTGGAAATACGACCACTCATTTGGAGTGCTTTTTTATCTTTAAAACCCGAAGAAGTTTTTGCGGTTGATCGAGAAAATTCGTTAGTATTTTCTTCTTTAATTGGCACGTCATCTATTTTCAGCACTGTTTCGCTTTCTCCAGAATTTTTACCTAAGAGTGTTAAGTAAGTAGCAATAAGGGTGTTAAGAAAGATCAGCCCGCCATGTCCATCAGTTAAAACATGAAAAAATTCAACACTAATCCGTTTGTCATAATAGAGAACGCGAAAAGATTTTGATGAAGTAGTGGAAATTTTCATTGGTCGACATGGTAAATGTTCATCCTTTTCAATGGCGTAATGTTGTTTTGTCGCGTCTAAAAAATGCCAGAAGAAGCCTTTCTTTAAAGTAGTGGCAAAACGCGGGAACCGTTTGATTGTAAAAGTTAGGGCCATTTGCAAAAGTTGCGGGACGACTTCATCCTTTAAAATTGCTGAAAGACGAAAAACATTCATAAATCCGTGTTTCATTGAAAGCGGATAAATCTTAGCGGAATCGTCAAGTGGGTAATAAAGGGTCGGTGGATGAGCGTAAAACCCGCCAAGGTTATTTAAATCAACCCGAGCTAAGGCTTCATTAACATTAACCCCAACCGCGTTATAATACATTAAAGCATTTTCAAAATCGCGGCGTATTTTTACTTCTTCGTCTAAAGCAAGATTAACATGTTGTTTAAACTGAGTAAAAAAACTTTTTACCGAAGTAACCTCATCATTATTTAAATGAGCGAGGTATTCTTGAAAGATACTTTCTTTTTTTCTTGGCATAGTAATTTATTATATCAAATTTTAAGAGGAGTGCACTACGAGGAGAGTAATTTTAAATTAAGAGAGAAAAAAAGCAGATTTGGAAAATTATGATAGAATAAAACAATGAAAAATTTAACTAAAGACGAAAATAAACTAGGTATCAAAAAGTCACTCATTACTTTAAGTGGAGTAATCGCTCTTTTTATAATATTGTTAATCCTTGGCGTTTATTTTGTATTCTTTAACAAAATCTTTTATGATCTTTCCTTTAAAAAATATGGTGTTCAAGCTGACTTAGGAGTTAATAACAGTGATTTAAAGATTCTTAGAAACGGGTTAATTTATTACTTTATGCTCTTTAGAACTTCTTTACAGTCACGTGTCACTGTTAATGGCGTGGAACAAGATTTTTACACCGCAGACGAATTAAGCCATATGGAAGATGTCCGGGTTTTCTTCGTTGTCTTTTTACTCGTAATCATCATTGCGGCTTTGATTTTTGCCTTAGCACTATCTAATTTTCTTAAAACTCGCGAAAAAAAGAAATTTCAAAAGCCTCTCGGTATTCAGTTTATTGTTGTACCGGCGGTTTTCCTCGTTCTTTTAGCGGCAATTGCAAGCTTAATTCTCTCTGACTGGGAAAATATTTTTGAACTATTCCATAAAATTTTCTTCCCGCGAGGCAATTGGCAATTTTCCGCTAATTCACTGATGTTAAAAATGCTTCCTGGAGGAATCTTTTTTGACGGGGCAATCTTTATTATTGTTTGTTGGGCAATTTCAATTGTTGCTTTTATTGCCTTTGGAGTTATTCTGTTAGTAAAAGACCGAAAAAGAAATCACAAAAAAGAATTAGTGGAAAACGAACAAGAATTATCGGCCTAATCTTATTATTAGTCATTTTTATCATCATTATTAGTAACAATTTTTTACGAATAAAGTATTTTTTTGATATAATTCAGTGATAAATATGAAAAAAACCATTAATCGCGTAATTATTATTACCTTAATCCTTAACATCGTCTTAAGTATAATTAAGTTAGGTGGCGGATTTTTATTTAATTCTCCAGCGCTTAAAGGTGATGGTTTTAATTCCTTCATGGATATTTTTGTTAGCATCATTTTACTTGTAACCTTTAAAGTAAGAAACAAGGCACCTGATAAAGAACATCCTTATGGTCATGAGAAGTTTGAAGGAGTGGCTTATTTAATGCTAGGCTTATTAATCCTCTTTACCGGGGGATTTATTGTTATTAGTAATATTTCAGACATTGTTAAGATTATTAAAGAAGATATTAGTTACACTCCAAACTATTTAACAATTGTAGTTGCCGCGATTGCGCTTGTTATTAAATCTATTTTATTCCTTATTAATTATCGGGTTAGTAAGAAATATGCTTCGCCTAGTTTAAAAGCAGATTCGCTTAATCATCTCCTCGATATTTTAGTAACATCTGTCGCTCTAATTGGAATTGTCCTTAGTCGCTTTTTAGGTTATTACTTTGAATATAGCGCGGCAATCATAATTGGTGTTGTCGTAATTATGCTTGCAATTAAAATGTTAAAAGAAGGTATTTACTATTTAGTGGATACTGCACCCGAAGAAGCAGTGATTATGAAAATTCGTGAAGTAATTTTAGGAGTGGAAGGCATTAGTGAAATCGATGACTTGAAGGTCCGCTCCCACATGAATAAAGTTTATGTTGATGTCGAGATTAGTATTGACGAAAACTATTCTTTTAAAAAAGCTCATTTTATTAGTGAAGCAGTTCATGATGCGGTAGAGCGCGACAGCGGAGCCATTCACTGTATGGTCCACGCTAATCCCCGTAAAGACGTTATAAACTAAAATTAATGCCTTTTTGCGGCAATTATGCGATGTTTTTAGATAAATCTACTTTCGTTTTAAAGTATTAACTGTCGCTTTTAATTCGTCACTAATGCGAAATGATTCTCTTGTTTTTTGGATTGCTTTATTGACGGTCCAATTACTAAGATTGTTAGCTTTTAAAAATTCTAGTCCTTTTTCGGGATACTTAACCATAATGACACTGATGAGCCAGGCAAGACCCATTTTTGAATAATAAGTTTCGCCTTCTAAGCCTTCTAGATGACTAATCACCTGATCGATATATTCGTCCTCAAGAAAATAAGATAAGTACATCACACTGACGAAACGTAATGAAAAAGGATGTGCGCTTTTAGTATATTGCTGTAAAAAGTTCCATACTTCTTGTTTTTCATTCTTTTTAATCTTTAAAGTAGAAACTAGTCCGTCACAAACCGCCCAATCATTAATGTGCGGCAAGAAGAAGTTAATATAAGGAATTTTAACGCTCATCGGTGCTTTCATATAGCCAAGCACAAAAGCGTAGAGTAAAGCCTCTTCATGGTAATAAAGCGGATTATTGT
This sequence comes from uncultured Staphylococcaceae bacterium, assembly GCA_964368105.1. GTDB lineage: Bacteria > Bacillota_I > Bacilli_A > RFN20 > CAG-826 > UBA1361. The sequence goes on along the minus strand of CAYJAE010000056.1, from coordinate 372 downwards.
CGAGAAAAACTAAAACCTCAGTCTTGCTTATTTCTTTGGCAATTTGGCGTAACGTTGGGACTCTTACGCCAAGGGAAGGCCGCGCGCCTGGAATAAGGCTAGCGTTAAAAGCGAGATATTTATTACTAGATTTACTTTTTAATAAGGAGCGCAATTGTTCGTTATTCATATGTATAATTATTAACTATTTGAATAAAAAAAGGAGTGGTAAAGAATATTTTCGGCATTTAAAACCGCCAAGTACAGCCGAAAATGTTATACTTTTTTTATAAATTAAACGCTTTTAACCTTAGAATCTTTGGATTTACTTTAGGAGAAAAACGTTTGAAAGGAAGCAAAACTTGTATGAAATATGTTCGTTCACATAGCTTT
>CAYJAE010000055.1:0-6197 GCA_964368105.1 uncultured Staphylococcaceae bacterium | reverse complement strand
ACGGCTGCTATGCTTGCCAGGCGAGTCTCTGTCGAAACCATGCCACCCCCAAGTGTTTTCTATTATAGCGCTATTTTTCTTTCCTGGCAAATGTAAAATTTATTAATTCTACCGTGTGTAACCCAATAATCTCTATAATTAGACAGAAACTCTTAACGACATAAGAGCACAATTGTTAGATTGACTTGAAAAACAAGTGTAAGTACTATATACTTACATAGATACAAAATCGAGGTAACAATATATGGGCAGTAAAAAATTCAAGGCGAAAGCCGAACCAGTAAAAGCAAAGAAAGAAAAAAGAGAAAAAACTCCGGCTTCACAATTTTTCCGTAGTCTCTTTGCCTCGCTTTTTAACAACCAAGTTGCCTATAATAGTGGCCGGCGTGAACCATGGTGGATCGCGGCTTTATTATTCATGCTCTCGATTATTATTGCTATCATTCCAGGAATGGTTCAAGTTGGTAAAACAAAGGGAAGCGATTCCTTAAACGGTAATCTTTATCATAGTGACTTTGGCCTTGTTAAATTTGCGGAAGCGTTGGACGCTAATGACGTTGATTTACTCGTTAAGGAAGACGCAGTTAGTAAAAAGCATGTCTTTTACGAAAATAGTGCAACTAGTAAAACCTTTGCTGCGGATGTTGCTGTGAACAAAGTTGTTTTAACAGATGATATAAGTCCTGAAGAATTCAGCTACTTTGTCTTTACTGATGAACGAAGCACCACCACTACTAATAGTGAAGGCGTAAGCACTACTACCACTGCTCCTTTTGATTATTTACGAGTTTATTACACCGGTAATCACACCCGTAATTTTAAAGTTGGAAACACAATTTATAAACCTGAACATTATTTAGCCACCAAACTAGCGGAATATAAAACCACTTTAACTGAAGAAACAAATAAAGATATTACTTCGCACTTAATTATTGGTAGTGAAAGTATTTACTTACGACTTTTTAATCCAAACGAAATTTTAAACACAAGCGGAGCAGTTATCTCTTTTGAAGGAAAGGTTAATTCTCTTCCAGTTGGCATGAATCTAAGAACCTTTGCTACTAAAAACGTTGACGGTAACGCAATTTCCATAGCAAATACAAACTACACTGACGAAGTAATTGCTAACTTTGCTAACATGCAAAACCTTGCTTATAAGGAAGTTAAATCCCAAAGCTTCTGGTTACAAACTTCAGTCTACCTTGGTATTTTCACCCTTATTGGATTAGTGATGGGCTTAGTTATCTACATATCCACTCGCGGGAAAAATAATATCAATCGTGATTTAAAATTCGGAGAAGCAATCCGTATTGGCGCTTGGCTCTTACCAACTCCGGCATTACTAACCCTTATTGTTGGGCTCATTATGCCTAACTTCTTCCATATGGTCTTTATTATGGGTATTGGGCTCCGTAGTGTTTGGTTAACAATGCGTACCTTAAATCCAAGACAATAAGAAAAAACTTATTAATTTAATAATTGTTTATATGTTTTTAAATCTTAATTAACTAAATTTACTTTGTTACTTCTTTTACTATATATTCAAGAATAGCCTGTGTTACATCAACTTCACTTAATTTGTTGACACTGACTGTCCGCATATTACTATTTACTTCAAGAACAACTGGTCCATCTTCATTATCAAGCATAACATCGACTCCGGCAAAATCAGCTTTTAATGCTTTTGCGGCCGCTAAGGCAACTTTACTAATTGCTTTGTTTTCAGGAACCGCAACTGCCGTCCCACCTTGATTAATGTTACTTCTAAAGTCGCAATCATTACTTCTTAAAACAGTTAAAACAACTTCGCCACCTACAACATTAACCCGGTAGTCACTCCCACTATGTTTAGCTAAGTAAGCTTGGGCGAAAAGTGACTTCGTTCCGTGCTCTTTAATAAGTGTTTTTAATTCTTCTTCATTATGCGCTAAATAGACTTGGTCGCCAAACGAACCTTGGCGTTCTTTTAAAACGAGCGGAAACCCTAAAGCACACAAATTAGCGCGGTATTTGTCGTAATAATCGTTAATATTACCTGCAAAATGCAGGGGAAAGACAAAGAAAGGCGGCTGCGCAACTCCTCCAGCGTGAAGCGCTAAAGCAGTCATTGCTTTATCGTCACAGAGGTAAATTACTTCACTATTATTAAAGACACGAATCCCGTCTTGCTCGAGGCGGCGCGCTAAATATATATCTTTATCGTAAAACAACACAAAGTCGATTTTATTACTTTTACTATATTCAATAACATCTTGATTCGCTACTTCTTTTAGTACTAATGAGGGAATACTTTTGGCTTTATGTAAAAAGTCTTCGGCTTGGGCTCGAAAGCGGGGATCACTTTGACTAATATTAGTAACTAACACGCCATTAATCGCCATAATCACTCCCCCGAGAAATATCGTCAATTGTTATCTTCGCGGCAATTATTATTTCGTTAATTTCAATCAGGCGGTAACGCTCGTCATGAAAAACTGGATTATTAATATCTTTGGTAAATAAGACGTATTTTGCTTCTTTAACAAAACCAAGCAAAACATTAATAATATTATCTTTTTGCGCAGGAAATCGTTCAAAAATACGAGTTAATTGCGTGTAAAACCATGGTTCAATATAAAAGTCACCATCAAGGTAGTAATACCCGCGAGCGTACGCGGTTCGTTCTGGATTAATCCGCGTTAAAGCGGCGAATTCTTCATAGTTCCAGGACGGCGTTAAGTTATCGTAATTATATTGATCTTCCATTTATTTAATCCTCACTTATGATATCGTTCGTTTCTTGATATTTTAAAGGCACGAAAGATTTGTTCAAGAAGCATAACCCGAAATAGTTGATGAGGAAAGGTCAAGTCACTAAAACTTAAGACAAAGTTTGCGCGTTCTGCGACTTTCGGACTTATTCCGTTCGAACTACCAATTACAAAGGTTACTTGACTTTGGCCAAGACTAAAGGCGGCTTCAAGTTCTCTACTAAAAGCAACAGAATCTAGTTTCTTACCTTTAGGACTTAAGAGAAAAACAAACTCTTTTTCTTTAATCCGCTTTAAGATTGCTGCGCCTTCTAATTCGAGGGCATTTTTGATATCACCATCATTTTCTTTAAGGGGAATACTCTCTTCTTGGATTTCCACGACATTAATCGGCGCAAATTTAGCAATCATTTTTAAATAATAGTCGTAACTAGATTTAAATTCCGCACTCATTTTGCCGACGGCAATAATATTAATTTTCACCGACTGCTCCGTAAACTGGGGTGTATTGCGCTGCTACTTTAAGACTAAATGCACTTTGATTAATCCCAAACTTTTTAAAGATTTCACTTACCGTCGCTAGTGCAACTTCTGGAGTATTTGCTTCTTCGCTTAAGTGCGCTAAAACAATTTCTTTCGTCCGTGGACCGATAAGTTCCACTAAATAATGCGCGGCTTTTTGATTAGATAAGTGGCCTTCGTCACTCATAATCCGCTGAATAAGGCTAAATGGCCTATTAGTTTCTAAAAGAAGGCGCGGACAATGATTAGCTTCTAAAATATAGAGATCAGCATCTTTCATTAAAGTGAGGTTTTGATTACTAACGTAACCCGTATCGGTCATATAAACAATCTTTTCACTTTCGCTTTCAATGACGTAACCGTAAGAATATTGTGCGTCATGACTCGTTGGTAGTGGCGTAATTTTAAATTCGCCTACAGTAAAAGGGAGATAATCCTTAACAACAATGTAGTTTGCGCCGTTTAGTAATTCAGAAGGAGGCGCAAAAATTTGCGCACCATTAATAATCGCCATATGGGCTTTTAAGTGATCACTATGGTCATGCGTAAAAAGGGTTGCGTCTATATCCTTTTCGTTTAAATCAAAAAGGGCAAGTTTATTTCTAAACTCTTTTAAGGTAAGGCCCATATCAAGTAAAAGCGTCGTCACTTTTCCTTTGATAATTGTCGCGTTACCTTTCGAACCGCTCGCAAGGATGTAATACTTCATTAATCGCTACTTTTCTTGCTACTATTGGCCCGTTGTAAATTTTTTAAGATTAAGAGTGTTTCGTTATCCGGCGTTTCAAAGCTAGAAACAGCTTTAAAGAAGAAAAGGATAATACTCCCGGTTTCTCCACTTCGGTTTTTGGAAAGAATGATGTCAACTGGGGAAACACTACGTTCATTATCAGTTTGACTCATCGTTGTGTAGTAAGACTGATAAATAGCATTAGTCGGTTTAATTGTTCCTTGATTAACGTAATAATCTTCCCGATACATTAAAAATACTAAGTCAGCATCTTGTTCTAAACTGCCTGATTCGCGAAGATCACTCATCTGTGGCCGTTTATCAGGCCGAGCTTCTACTCCCCGTGATAATTGCGAAAGGGCGACGACTGTAATTTTAAGTTCACGCGCTAAAGCTTTAAGAGCCGAACTAATTTCACTTAATTCAAGTTGACGGTTTTCAACCCGCCGACTAGGCGTAATTAAGCCAATATAGTCAACAAAGATACAAGCGAGGTCATCATGTTCCCGTTTAAGTTTTCGGGTTTTTAAAATAATGTCATTAATATTAACGTTTGGGGTTTCATCAATTTGCAATTTAACACTTTCAAGATTACGAAGTGTTTCATCAATCTTGGCCCGTTTTTTCACGTCAATTCTACCGTCCGTTATTTGGCTATGGGGAATTTGTGAAACTTTAGAAAGGAGCCGTTGCATCAATTGCACACTGCCCATTTCTGCGGAAAAGAAACCGACTGTTTTATTGTTTTTAACAGCAATATTATAGGCTAAACTAAGCGCAAAAGCGGTTTTACCGACAGAAGGACGAGCGGCAATAATAATGTAATTATCTTCTTGGAATCCGTGGGTAATCCGGTCAAGTTCTGAAAACCCAGTTGCGAGTCCCGTAACTGTTCCAGTGTCAGCGTCGCGCATTTTATCAAGGTGGATTTTTAAGTCTTCCCCTAAGTCTGCCATCGTTTCGAAGTCCATTATGCGGCGTTCTTCGGCTACTTTAGTAATTTCGTGCGTTATTTCGCTGACATAATCGTTTGGATTTAGTGCGCTTCCTTGGCGATAGTGATTAAGATTTTTATCTAAAACCGCGAGGGTATTACGAAGTAATGCGTCTTCTCGCAGTTGACCACAATAAGTCTTAAAGGCAGAAAAGGCAATTGCTTCTTCGGCTAAGGCCGCTAAGTAAGGGGCTCCGCCAACTGGAGCAAACATTTTCATGGAACGAAGTTTTTCGGCAACAGTCATTAAATCAACTTCTTTTTGTTCCATATATAGTTCACGGATTGCGTAAAATACCGCTCGATTACTATTATTAACATTTGGAAAATATTCTTCTTTTAAAAGAGTTGCTCCTTCCGCGACCGCTTCAGCGGAATTGAGCATAATCCCAAGAACGACCGCTTCTAACGCATCATTCGTTGGAATAACGATTGACTTGTCGTTTAGGGTAAATGGCGAATTATCGTACTTGGCTTTCATTATTTGGCCTCAACAAACACTTTAATTTGAGCGATAACATCTTTATACAATTCAACTTTTAAAATAAAACTACCGAGTTGATTAATTGGTTCGTAATTAATAAACTTTTTCCGGTCAACTTTAACTTTAAATTTCTTAACAATTTCTTCTTCCATCCGCTTAGCCGTCACTGCACCAAAGGCTTTGCCACTTGCGCCAATTGCGAGGGTAAGCGAAAGTTCGCCTGCTTCAAGAATAACTTTATTAGCGATGGCCGCTTCTTTGCGCGCTAAGTCTTCGGCTTTAGCTTTGGCTTTATGTGCTTCAAGTTGACCAATATTGCGGTCAGTGTAGGGGACCGCTAGTTTTTGAGGAACAAGAAAGTTCATGGCATAACCATCACTTACTTCAATAATTTGGTCTTTTTTTCCAACCTTTTTTACGTCACTTAATAATATTACTTTCATATTATCCTCCCTTTTTGCCGCCCGCAACCCGTGCCTTGTTTAAATTTAAGGCAATTGTTTCAGTTAATAATTCGGCAACTTCACTTAATGTTTTATCTTTCAAAACCGCAGCAGCGCTTGCTTGGTGGCCACCGCCGCCAATTTTTTCAAGGAGAAACTGAACATTTATTTCTCCGTCACTGCGGGCACTGATTTTAACAATCTTTGGCCCAGTATAGCCAATTACAAACGAAGCTTGAATACCTTTAATGCGCATACATTGGTTTGCGGCTTT
>CAYJAE010000054.1:0-6246 GCA_964368105.1 uncultured Staphylococcaceae bacterium | reverse complement strand
GGATTAAAGAAACAGCATGGGTCCAACCCCTATTAATTGTTGGAATTATTTTTGGTGTCATTTTCTCGATACCGAGCATTGTTGATGGTGTGAAAGCACTTAACGAAAAGAACAATAGTGCGGAAACTTACTACAAGAAATATAAAGTTGACTTAAAAGGTGCCGAAAAGAGTGCAGCGGATAAGTTAATGACCGAAATTAAGGATAACCACGAAAAGAATAGTAATACCTTAAAAGGTCAAAAATTCTTCCTCGTCTTTATTAGTTCAACTTGCACTGCGTGTAACAGCGCCCGTGAAGGTTTTGAATATCTTCAAGGCGAAGGTAAAGCCTTAATGAAAAATGACAAACTTAATATTAAGACCATTTTCACTGATGAAGAAATTGATAAAGGTAAAGAAGATTGGAAAAAGGAAGGTACCGTTGAAGATGATAACTCCGCAAGTACCCAATTTGAAGCTTTCTTAATTCGTAATGCTCTGATTATTGATTTATTTGCCGAAGTTGCTCAAACAACCGACTTATACAACAATCAAAAAATTACTGAAGATGAAGTTACTGACCTTGAAGCTTCTGGCGCTGACGCCTCTAAATTCAAAGTCCCAACGATTATCCAAGTTGACTTTACTGGTGAAGCCCCTGTTGGTTTAAAAGAAGTATTCATTTATAACGAAACTTTATTAGCCGGTTCATCCAAATTAAATAAAGGCCAATACTTAGCAGATGCTTGGTTTGGTACTGGAATGTTTGGACCAAACTACAGCGCCAACTAATCAAACTACTTTTACTTAACACAAACCGTAATTCGCTTGAGTTACGGTTTTTTTATTATCAAAAAATAGACGATTATTTTCTTGTTACGAAATATTATATTAAGTTTAAACTATCTTTATTTAATGAGTAAATTCATGAAAAGCATCGCAATTAAAAAGTATGAGGTAAGGGCAAAGAAGTCGTTAATTGTCGAGATAAGTGGACCAGAAGCAGCTTTTTCGTCGAGCTTCATCTTCCGTAAAACAATTGGGGTAAGAACGCCCGCAAGCGCACTAATGATCATTGAAACGAAAAGGGCTAAGCCAACAACTAAACCGTAAATTAAAACATGGTCATGCTTTAGAATTGATAAGAAAGCACTGACGACAAGAAAGCCTGCGATCCCCGCTAAAAGGCTATTAATGAGCGATATGAAAAACTCACGTTTAAATTGTTCTTTCATCTTAATCTTATTCGTATGAAGACTTAAAATAGTGACCCCCATACTTTGGGTACCAATATTCCCGGCCATTCCTAAAATCATTGGTTGGAAGAGGACAAGTCCGACAAAAGCACTAATAAGTCCTTCAAAGGACGTTAAACCAGTCGCAATAACTAAATTGAGAATAACCGAGAGTAATAACCACGGCAAACGAGTAAAAGCGGTTTTTGCTCCGGTCAGATCTTCGTCGTCTTCACTAACCTTAACCATGACCCGTAACATATTTTCATGATTTTCAACCGCTAAACTTAGGGCGTCGGTTTCGGAAATAAAGCCAATCATTTCCCGTTCACGCGTTAAGACTGGAAGCATTAATACGTCGTAATGACGGATGTAGGTAAGAGCTTTTCCTACTTCGTCATCTTCAAAGACAAAGGGGAAGGTCTCGTCAATTACCTCACTCAGCGGCGTCGTTGAACGAGCGGAAATTAAATCCTTAATCCTAATTGCCCCAACAAAGTGATTTGCCTCATCATGAAAGAAAATAACATCTATTTCATCGTTTTCCGCAGCGTTAGTAATCGTGTTATACGTTGCTTCCTTGACCGTTGTGGTCGTCGGAAAACTAATAAAGTGCGGTGAACTAACCGCTCCAGCACTATCACTATCATAACTAAAGAGTTTAACTACGCTTTGGGCTGTTTTCTTTTTAATATAGTTAAAAATATCAAGCCGCTCCGCACTATCAAATAATTCTAAAAATGTTTTTAAGTCGTTAACACTTAACATGTTTAAAAGTATTTCCTTATCCGTTTGTTTTAAAGTGTGAAAAAACTTTACTTGTAAGTCGTCTTCCAAGAAAATAAAGACTTCACTAAATTTCTTTGGTCCAAGGAGCAAGAAAATGCGATAACGATGCGCTTCGTTTTCTTCAAAAAGAGTAACAAGCTCGGTGTTCGTTGCCGCCATAAGGAGCGGACGAATGTTACGGTCAGTTGTGTCAAAATTAATATTCATGGTCACTGCTCCTTTCTATAAAATTAAAACGGCAAGGCCAAAATAAACAAGTAAACTCAAAATATCGATTGAGGTCGTAATAAAGGGACCACTCGCGACCGCCGGGTCAACTTTTAGTTTGTTTAGTATTACTGGAACAAAGAGGCCAAAAAGAAACCCAATGATTACAGTAACTAAAAGTGAGAGGCTTACTACCGCCGCTAAGAGAATAGGCGCAGCGCTATGGACTAATAAACCATAAAGGTACGTAATAATAAAGGAAACAATTGAAATTACAGCGCCAATGATAAGTCCGGAAATAACTTCTTTCCGGGCTGTTTGTTTAATACTGTCATCGTCATTATTAAGGGCAATAAGCGTAACCGCAAGGGTTTGACTAGCTACGTCACCGCCAACATCAAGAATTAATGGTTGGAAGAAGGCAAGGGCGACAGTGGCTTGGATAACCGTCTCAAATTGCGCGGTAATAAGGGCAATAACAAGCGAGAGCACTAAAAGACCTAAAAGCCATGGTAGACGTTTAAAGGCACTTTTAAAGATCCCTTGTTTAAAGTCAATTTCTGGTAAGGCGCTTAATTTGGTAAAGTCTTCAATTGCTTCAGCGTGTAATTCTTCAAGAACGTCACTAGCAGTAATAACCCCGACTAAAACACCGAACGCATTAGTAATTGCTAAATCATGTTCACTATATTCCCGCATAAAGAGCGTAACTTCATCCAAGGAGTCAGTATCTTTAAAAGTTGTTCCTTGGGTTAAAATATCCCGAACAACTAGCGGTGGCTTCGCTTTTAACAGCGTTTTTAACGGCATTTGCCCAAGATAGAGCCCTTCTGAATCAGTCACAAAAATCGTTTGAATAGAACTAACGTCACCCGCCATTTTAATAACTTGCTTTGTGGCAGTTTTAACGTCGTCACTTATACTAACAGTCACAAAGGAGTTGTTCATTAAACTACCAGCAACTTCTTCTTCGTACTTTAGAAGCGCAACAGCTTTATTCTCTTTACCTAAGCCCTTAATAATCGCCTTCTGTGCTTCTATTGGCATTTCCGCAATTAAGTCAGCGGCGTCATCAGGATCAAGGAGGGGAAGAATAATAATTTGGTCTTCTAAACTTAAGCGTTCAAGAAAAGGAACCGCCTCTTCTGGATCTAAGTAACTTAAAAGCCCAGCATACGTTTCTTTATTGAGTAAAGTTAAAAAGTAAGCTTGGTCATCACTACTTAATTTTTGGTAGAGTGCGATTAAGTCATAAGGATGCATATCATTTAAAATTTCAACATCGTCGTTATTCATTAAACGCTCATTGATTTTTTCAATCATAATAAAATGCCTCCTTTATTTATTCATTCTTATTCATTATAGCCGACTGGCAAATAAATGCCCAAGTTATGTAAATATTAGTTTCTTATCAATTATTATTGATGCTTAAGAATATGTTCGCTGACAGTTGTGGCAATCCGTTCTGCTTCTTCGCTTGTTGGTGCTTCAACCATAACCCGGATTAAATTTTCAGTGCCGCTTGCGCGCACTAACAGCCGTCCGTGTCCCGCGAGTTTTTCATTAATCTCCGCAAAATAGCGGGTTAAGTCAGGATTATTTAATATTTTTACTTTATCGATAACATGATTATTAATTAATTTTTGTGGGTATTTTTTGAATTCACTGACGTATTTTGCAAAACTTGTTTTTTCATGTGACAAAATTTCAAGTACTTTAAAGAAAGTATAAAGGCCGTCACCCGTTTTAATATAATCATTAAAAATTGTGTGGCCGGACTGTTCTCCGCCTACTGTATAATTGTTTTTAACGATTTCTTGTTGAATGTATTTATCGCCAACACTCGTAACAACACTTTCAACTCCTAATTCACTTAACGCCGTAAATAAGCCGTAATTTGCCATGATTGTTACCACAACTTTATTGTCCACTAAAAGGTTTTTGCCTTTTAAGTATTTTGCTAACAAGTAAATGACGTGGTCGCCATCTAAGAGTTCTCCATCCTTACTTACAAAAAGCACTCGATCAGCGTCGCCGTCAAAGGCAACCCCCAAATCGTAATATCCAGCTTTTTCTTTAATCATTGTTTGGAGTCTTTCAATATGGGTTGAACCTGATTTTTCGTTAATGTTTATTCCGTCCGGTTCGCTATTGATAATATCGGCACGTAGTTTAAATCCAGCGACAACGTCAGCGATGACACTTGTTGCACTGCCGTTAGCAGCGTCAATTAGTAAATTCAATTTTCCACCATCATGATAGAGGTCACGGATGTAATTAACGTATTCACCGAGTAAATGGTCACTTTCAAAGTAACGGCCAATTTCCGCAGCTTGTTTTAATAATAAGTTCTCGTTTCCCAAGACGTAATTTTCAATTAACTCCTCAAGTTCAGCACTAATCTTAAAGCCATTAGTGTCAAAGATTTTAATGCCGTTATCTTTGAAGGGATTATGGGAAGCACTAATCATAATGCCGTAATCATAGCCCTCTTTTTTGCATAAGTAAGCAAGCGCCGGAGTTGGGGCAACTCCTAAGATATAAGCGTCGCCACCGTGACTTAAAATACCGGCAACTAAACTTGAAAGTAAAACTGGTCCGCTTCGCCTTGTATCCATTGCGAGCATTATCTTGTTTGTTTTCTGGTAACTTCCTAAAAATGAGCCAACCTTAAAGGCGAGTTCAGGAGTTAAGAGGACATTGGCTTCGCCTCTTATTCCATCTGTTCCAAATAATTTCATAAATTACTTTCCTTTTTCGTTTTTAACCGATAAGTAATCAGTGAGGGTCTTTTTAAAGTCGTCAGCGTTAAGTGGTTGGAGTGAACCTAAATACGCAATGCTAATACGGCCGGTTTCTTCACTAACCACAATTGTTACGGAATCAGTTACTTCGCTAATCCCCAAAGCCGCACGATGACGGGAACCAACCTTTCCTGAAAGTGGTTTAGTTGAAGGGGTGTAATATACACTCGCCGCTAAAATTGTTTCATCACGAATAACAACCGCTCCGTCATGAAGCGTTGTTCCTTTATAAAAAATTGTTGTAAGAAGCGGAGCAGTTACAGGAGCGTTAATTGGCGAACCGTTCTTTAAAAGTTCTGTTAATTGATTAGTTCTTTCAATCGTAATTAAAGCGCCCATTTTTGTTTTTGACAAGTTTAAGACGGCAGAATTCAATTGGTTAATAACTTCTTCTTGATCAAAAATCTTCCGGAAGTTTCTTTTTGAGCCACGTTCTTTAGGAGAAACGGCATTTGAAATTAACCACCGATACTCGACAATGTTTCCAAAGACAAAGAGCATTACCGCCATGAAGTAGAAAACCACTAATAAAACGAATAAATTATTAAGGGCAAATGCACTACTCAGAATTAAAAAAACACTAAGGATAACAATAATTAATTTCGGGAATAAACGTTTTAAAGTAAGTAGTAAAAAAACGTCGATTAAGATGATAATAAGCGGAACGAGAATATACTGGATAAGATTGATTGTTGCGGGGCTTAAGAGCGCTGTAATAATATTCATAATATCTTTTCCTTCTCGTGTTGATGCCTATATTTTACATAACAAATAAAACTTTTACAATGTAAAATAAGCAAGAGTGGCCATTTTAGTCACTTAATCCCTATTTAAGAAACAAATCCGTGCAATTTAGGATTGTTTTCTGCAATAGCGCTAAAAATAAATCCGATTATAAACAACGAATAAATTCTTTTTAATTTCAATAATTTAAGTGCGTTTTGCGCCCGCCATCTCACTAAAACCCGCCAGACTCCGCCATGCCGCATTTTGCCTCATCAAGTAAAAAAAGGACATTCTATCGCAATTCATTATCATTCCACTGTGCTTTGGGCGTTACCACCAACAGAATGTATTTAATTCACTGCCACATAATAATTTCAAACTTAAATAAAAATAGCTTCTACCTTAATTCAAGTGACCTTTCCTTAAGACAAGAAGCTAATTTATTTTGCTAATCCTTACCCCTTATCTTTGTCTAAGAGTTGTTAACTACCACCATTATATACT
>CAYJAE010000053.1:0-6351 GCA_964368105.1 uncultured Staphylococcaceae bacterium | reverse complement strand
CCAAATCCAGGCATGAGCGCAGTAAAATAACATAAGGAAAAATTTCCAATTGTATAAAGAAGGGCTATGCCCTTTTTTCTTTGCGTGGATATATTATTGACATATGCCAAAAACAATGTTCTAATAAGGTTGTAAATAACATATGCCAAAAACGCAGGAAAGGAGACATATGCCAAGAAGAGATGGAACAGGACCTAATGGTTTAGGTTCAATGACAGGAAGAGGCGCTGGTCTTTGTGGAACTAGCAGTTCGCTAAACTATGGTCTAGGAGCTGGTCAAAGATTAGGCTTAAATGGTGGTGGACGCGGAAGAAGATTTTGTGGTTTAGGTTTAGGCCGCTGTCGCTACTATCCTAATTTAAAATACAATATTGACTCTAAAGAAAGCCTCCTTCTTCAAAAAAGAAACCTCGAAAAGGAAATTGAGCTAATCGATAAACAAATCGAAACTCTCAAATAAATAACATATGCCAAGACCAAGAAAGTGGAAGCGCGTTTGTTGCTTGCCAGAAAATAATGTTTTCGGTCAAGCCAATCATAATTTAGCAACAAGTTCGATCGTTGTTATGAAAGTTGAAGAGTATGAAACGATACGTTTAATTGATTTAGAACAATTAACACAAGAAGAAAGTGCCGAAAAAATGGGTGTTGCTCGCGCGACTGTCCAGAAATTGTATCAGGACGCTCGTAAGAAAATTGCTGAATACTTAATTCAAGGAGCCATACTTAAAATCGAAGGTGGCGACTATAAACTTTATGATGAACAAGAACGTTTTCGGAGTGGTTGTGGAAGACATCGCCGCTGTCATCAAAATAACGTCTATAAAAACGAAGGAGAACAATAATTATGAAAATTCTTGTACCTGTTGATAATCCTATATTTGAAGGAAATGTGTGTGTTTCGTTTGCTCGAGCTCCATATTTTTTGATTTATGACGAGGCAAATCAAGAAAAGAAATTTATTAAAAATAGTGCTGCTGATAGTCAAGGTGGCGCCGGTATTAAGGCTGGACAACTCGTAATCGATAGTGGTGCGAGTGTTTTGTTAACGCCACGTATCGGCGAAAACGCCGCTCAAGTTATTAAAAGCGCGGGAATTAAAATTTATAAAACCATTGGCGAGTCGATTGAAAAATCATTGCTAGCTTATTTAAATAACGAATTAGCGGAATTGGATGATGTTCATCCCGGCTTCCATGGTCATCACTAAGTTATGAAGATTGCCGTTTTAAGCGGAAAGGGCGGAACCGGAAAAACATTGATGGCCGTTAACTTAGCTAGCGCAGCTTTGACCTCGGTTTATGTCGATTGTGATGTCGAAGAGCCTAATGGTCACCTTTTCTTTAAGCCACAACAAAAAAGCGAACGAACAATTACAGTTAAAATACCTTATGTTTTGACAAATCTTTGTGATGGATCAAGACGTTGTGTCGATTTTTGTCGTTTTCATGCTTTAGCCTATGTAAATAATAAACTAATGGTCTTTGAAGATATTTGTCATTCTTGTGGGGGATGCAGTTTAGTGTGTCCAAATCACGCAATTAAAGAAAAAGACAAAGCCATAGGTATTATTTCAAGAGGCCTTTCAGAAAACGTTGAAGTCCTAAGCGGATTTCTTAATCCTGGTGAAGTTTCGGGTATGCCAATTATTAAAGGCCTATTAGATGAGGCAAGGCAAATAGATAAATTAACAATTATTGATTGTCCCCCAGGTAGCGCTTGTCCTGTCATGGAAAGTATCAGGGATGCTGATTTTTGTTTATTAGTAGCGGAACCCACTATTTTTGGAACTCATAATCTAAATATGGTTCATGAGTTGGTTAATGTTTTTAACAAACCCTTTGCCGTTATTCTAAATAAGTGTGGAAATGGTGAAAACCCTGCAAAAACTTATTGTTTAGAACGTAATATACCGATTATTGCTGAAATTCCCTATGATCAACAAATTGCCGATATTAGTTCGAATGGTCATATCTTAGTTCGTGAAAACAATACATATCACAAACTTTTTTCAACGATTTTATTTGATGTCCAAGCGAGGCTAAAATCATGAAGCAACTTCTAATTTTAAGTGGCAAAGGTGGAACCGGTAAAACAATTGTTGCCGGAGCTTTTGTCCGACTTTTAAAAGCACAAGGCTACGCTGACTGTGATGTCGATGCTCCTAACTTGCACTTAATTTTGAAACAAAAAACAAAACCACAGGTAAATGATTATTTTGGTCTAGCCAAAGCTCATATTGATACTCAAAAATGTATCAAATGTGATTCATGCCGTCGTCATTGTCGCTTTGACGCTATCTCAATCAATCAAGATGGTAATTATGAAGTAGACATTAATGCTTGTGAAGGGTGTGCTGTCTGCTCTTTCGTCTGCCCAGTTCAAGCCATTACTTTACAGCGCTTAGTCGATGGTCGTCTCGAACTATACGATGATGAAGAAAGTGTTTTTTCAACTGCTCAATTAAAAATGGGCAGTGGAACTTCCGGATTACTAGTTAGTGAAGTTAAAAAGCAACTTGCCCCTTATAAAAATGATATCCAAATAGCAATTATTGATGGCTCACCAGGCATTGGTTGCCCAGTTATCGCTTCAATTAGTGGAGTGGATATGGTTTTACTCGTTGCGGAGCCATCTTTATCGGGATTGAGCGATATGAAACGAATTATTACTACTGCTCGCAAATTCCAGACTCCCCTTGCAATATGTGTCAATCGCTTTGACACCAACATTGTGATCGCTCGGCAAATCGAACAATTCGCCATAGAACAAGAAATTCCTTTTTTGACGCAAATCCCTTTTGACGAAAAAGTTATTGAGGCCGTTAATAATGGTCAAACCATTGTCGACGTTGATTGTCGAGCGGGAAAAGCGGTCCGCATTGTTTTTAAAGAAACAATCGACCTATTAAATTCGTTATGAAAAGTATGCATTTAAGGAGGAAATAAAATGCTTAAAATTGCTATTGCTTGTGAAGGAGAAGTCGTTACCGAACATTTCGGTCACTGTTTAAACTTCACGCTTTTTGAAACAGAAGAACAAAAAATAATTAAACAAACATCGGTTGCTAACCCTGGTCATCGCCCTGGTTTTTTACCACTCTTTTTGAGAGATTTGGGTGTTAATGTGATTATCGCTGGTGGTATGGGCGGTGGAGCCATCGACTTATTCAATGAATATGGAATTGAAGTTATCGTCGGAGCCGCTGGTGGGGCCGAGGATAATGTCAAAGCATATTTATCTGGAGAACTAAAGTCAACTGGTTCCGTCTGCCATCAACATATGCATCACGGCGAATGCTAATTCGTCACATATTTAATATTTAATGTTTAACGTTTTTGCGATTCCTCCTTTTTTGTTACCATTGAAGTATATGGAAATAGTGTTCAAACTCGAAGAGGATAAATATGAATCGCAAAATTATTAAACAAGTTACCGGTTATCGAACTACGGATGGAGCAGGCGTTAACCTTGTTCGCGTTTTATCGCGCAACACTGTCAGCGATTTTGATCCAATTTTAATGCTTGACTCCTTTGATAGTAAAAATCCTCGCGATTATATCGCTGGGTTTCCTTTACACCCTCATCGGGGAATCGAAACGATATCGTATATTTACCATGGTCACATGATTCATAAAGATAGTATTGGCAACGAAGATGCCATTACGGATGGAGAAGTGCAGTGGATGACGGCTGGTTCTGGAATTATGCACGAAGAAAAACTTCCAGCCTCGCCTCGCATGTTAGGTGTGCAGTTATGGCTCAATTTAGCCTCTAAAGATAAAATGGTCGCTCCAGCTTATTTGGCTATCAAAGCTTCAGAAATCAAAGAAATTCCTTTGGAACATGGTAAGCTTCGTCTTTTAGCGGGCTCTTATCTCAATCATGTTGGCTATCAAAGTAAATATCAACCTTTAGACTATTATGATATTCATCTTAATCCAAAATCAGAGGTGATAATTCAAACGGATAATAATCGTTCAGTCATGCTTTTTACTCTTGTTGGTAGCATTACTGTCGATGGGCAAACGATTGATGAAAAAACGGCTGTTAAACTAGGCGATGGTGATATCGTCAGTATTAAAACCGATTTAGAAAAAGCCCAAATTTTGTTTGTTAGTTCTGTGGCCTTAAACGAACCAGTAGCCTGGGGCGGACCAATCGTTATGAACACCCGCGACGAACTATATAAAGCCTTTCAAGACTTAGATGACGGCACCTTTTTAAAACAAGGTATTCATTACTAATTTACTTAGCACTCTTGCTGAATAATCATTTGTTGATAAAAGAGTGCTTTTTTCTATCTTTTAAGTCTTGGGTAGTCATAAAATGTATTTACAAATATTTAAGGAATAATTATGACAAGTAACATCAAAAAACAGGCCATTCTCTTTCTCGTCTTGCTTGGCGTTATTAGTTTGTTATCAGACTTTACTCACGAAGGGGCGCGCAGTATTTACGGGCCTTTTCTGGGCTTGATTGGTGCCTCAGCCTTTATTGTTTCGTTTACTTCCGGCTTAGGAGAATTTATCGGCCAGGCCTTAAGAATTGTTACGGGTGTTATCGCTGATAGGAGTCAAAAATATTGGCTCATGATGTTTCTTGGCTATGCCATTAACTTACTCGCCATTCCCCTTTTAATGTTTACCAACGCTTCTATTTGGCAAGTGGCAATTGTTTTAATTCTTTTGGAGCGAGTCGGCAAAGCCATTCGCGCTCCCGCCAAAAGTGCTTTGACATCATTTACGACGCCACATCTCGGGGCCGGTAAGGCCTTTGCTATTCAAGAAGTACTCGATCAAATTGGGGCCTTCTTAGGACCTCTTTTTGCTTTTGCGGTTTTAGCGCTTAATCAAGGTAGTGAACTACAAGGTTATCAAATGGTCTTTGGGTTTCTAGGTATTTTTGCAATTGCCACATTAGTAATTTTGATTATCTCCTGGCGAAAGTATCCAAACCCTGAACGCTTTGAAACACGCACCGTGTTTAAAGGCTTTAAAGGCAATAAGTCGTTTGTTTGGTACATGGTCGCTATTAGCTTTTTAGCCTTAGGCTTTATTGATTATCCTTTAATGGCTTTTCATATGGAGTCAACAGGTGTGATTGCTGTTTCTTATATTCCTTTACTTTATTCCTTGGCCATGGGTGTTGATGCATTAGCGGCTTTACTCTTTGGCCATTTATTCGATAAATTTGGCGTTAAAGCTCTACAAATCAGCACTTTTATTGCTGCTTTTTCTGTACCCGTCTTCTTTCTTTTTAATGGGCTATGAGCGGTAATTGTCGGTGTTATTTTATGGGGCATCGGCATGGGGGCTCAAGAATCCATTCTTAAAGCCGTTATCTCTTCGGTTGTTTCAAAAGAGAAAAGAGCTACCACATATGGAATCTTTTATTCGGTCTTTGGTTTGGCCTGGTTTCTAGGCTCAACTTTGATTGGAATAGTATACGGCTACTCACTATTAATCATTGTTATTTATTCTCTTGTTATGGAATTAGCGGCAGTTGCCTTCCTATTTATTTTTTCTTTTATTCAAAGAAGAGAACAAAAACGTTTAGAAGAGCAACTATAAATACTTGCTTTCATTAGTTTAATTTATTTTTAGTGTGGAACAAAATACGTGATACTCATTAAAAACGTCTCACATATTAAGAAATATTTCGGTCTTTGATAAATCCCTCTTTAAGATTAATATAGATATAGAATCTATTTTTAATTAGGGGGCGACAATATGGCCGACTACGATGTTGTAATCGTTGGAGCCTGCACCGCGGGCACATATTTTTCTTATCTTCTCGCCAAAAAAGGTTTAAAGGTTCTTGTCATTGAAAAAGACAAAGAAGAAAATCTTTCGCGACGACTGGATATTTTTCATTTCACCACAGCTTCATTTAAAGACTATGGCCTTGAACAATCAAAAGAAGGCGATCCTGAATTCGTCCGCAATTTTAATCTTGTTTATTCCAAGTCGGCATTAGATAACCATTTAAAGAAAAGCTTTTTAGAAGTTACTGTCATGCATCTTCCTTTGTTTATTAAGCGTCTTCGTGAGAAAGCTTTAGCAAATGGAGTGACTTTTAGTTTTGAGACCGCCTTTGCTTCACTTTTATATGACGATAAACGAATTAGCGGTATTGTCACTAAAGACGGACAAGAAATTCAAGCTCGTTTAGTCGTGGACGCCTCGGGAATTCCTTCTGTCGTCCGTCGTAGTGTCAATGATCCATATATCGAAAACTTTGAAATTGGACCAAAAGACAAATTCTACGTCTTACTTAAGTATGTTGAACTACTTAACGCCGAAGACAAAATCGAATATAGTACGAGTTGGCCTTATTACAAAGGTTGGA
>CAYJAE010000052.1:0-6361 GCA_964368105.1 uncultured Staphylococcaceae bacterium | reverse complement strand
ACGCTCTCCCAACTGAGCTAAGTGTCCATAAGCAAGTAATATAATAACAAAAGAAAAGTGAAACTGCAATAGAAAGTCACGAAATATGTTGCTTTAAAGAATTGTATTTTTACTTCAAACAGTCTTTATTAAACCAAGATATTTATTATTTAAGCGCTTAATGTTAAAATAAACCATGAAAGAAATTCTCTTTATTTATAATCCGAAAGCCGGACGGGCTAACTTCAAGCGCAAACTTAAAAAAACCAGCCTTTATTTAAAAGAAAATAATTACGATTATGACGAATATATCGTTGGTAAAGATACATCACTTATTGAACTAGTCACTTCGCTTGCTCCCTCCTACAAAACTATCATTGTCGCCGGAGGCGACGGGACAGTTCATAGTGTTATTGCTGGTCTTATGCTTCTAGCAAAAGACAAACGTCCGAAAATATTAATTCTCCCCTTCGGCAGTGCGAATGACTACGCCCAGATGCTTGGGATGAAAAAGAACTTAAAAGATAATCTTGCTCTCTTAGCCACTGATAACTATAAGTATGTTGATATATACAAAATAAATGAATCATATTTTCTTTATGCCGCCGCAGTTGGTAAATTCACTGAAGTAAGTTACGCCTACCCTCGTCACAATCTTCGCTTCTTTGGGAAACTCGCTTATTTATTTAATGCCCTTCGTTCATTATTTAAAAAGGAGCCCTTTTTGCTGAAGATAAGTGCAAATGGTACGGATTATGATATAAATAATGCCCTCCTTGTTCTTGCTACTTCCGGCCCACGTATTGCCGGGTTTAAAGTACCTGTCTTTGGCAAAGGCTTAAAACTAAATAACGGATCCTTTAAAATTAAAGTATTTACCCGTAACAACTTCTTATCCTGGTTTAAAATTATCCTCTTCTACTTTTTTGGTGGAAGAAACCAAAAGAATGATTTAGAAATTAAAACAAAAGAGGCATCTTTTTCTATTAAAGAAGTAAAACACTGGAATATTGACGGCGAAAAGGGACCAAACGGTACTGCTAGTGTATGTGTTTTACAGGAAGAAATCGCTTTTTATATTAATATGAACAAACACAATAAAAATCTATTTTAACTTTTAATTCAAGTCGGTTTCCCAGTTTGTAATCGTATAACCATTTATTCTCATATTAATAACATCAGCGAAAGAATATTCAAATGTCTCGGTATTGATGTATGACCATTCCGCAAATTCAAATTGATAATTATTCATAATTATCTTTAAATTTGCTTTCGTAATTGTTCCAGTGCCATAACCTTCAACTTGAATTGTTATGTATAAATGATGTTTTGAATCGCTAGTATCATAAGTTCGACCAATTTGATAAGTGAAATTTAATCCTGTGCCGATAGAGACCAAAACCGGATCAATATTAGGGTTTTCGCCAGTTGGATTAGCGGGGTTCGGTTTAAGTCCAAAATAAAGTGATGTTAAAGATGCAGAATAACTTGCGTGAGTTACCGTAAACAGTTCATCGCGATTGCGAGCGGCAACACGGCCTTTAATAACATAATCAATTTCTGTTAAGTGAGGAAAGTTAACTTTATTTTCGTGGGTTGGGTTGTTATCAGTAGCCGCACTTCTTTCAGCAGAAAGATAGACGAAACTTGCAATACCTTGGCTAGCTTCTAGGAAGTACGTTATTGAGTATCGAGAATTAACTGTGAATTCATAGGCCACTAGTAACCGATTTAAATTTGGATAAAACTCCATCACCGGTCCTGTTCCATTTTCTTTAACATAAATAGGGTTTGTTTTTTGAGAAATCTTTTCCGGAACCGGAGGTAAAACAAATCGATCAATTTCTTTTCGGTCTTTCTTTTGATCAGATGTTCCGTCAGCCCCAAAACGACTTATAGTGATTTCTTGATTAACATCAAGTGAAGGGTCGCTAGCGACAATAACGAAAACCTTTGAACTTGTCCCCGTTTTCCCTGTGCCACTTACTGTAAAACCAATACTCCCTTCAGGAACGTTAATAGTCTCATTCGGTTTAATCGGTGAAGGTAACTCTTGCGCAACACCCCAAAATTCATTAGCAGCTCCAGAAATATAGTAATAAGAAGTTGCATCTCCCATTGTTAACGCCTTTTCAACTTTACTAATTGGTTTGTTATTATTATCAGACCAATTAAGCGACTCTAATGATTGTAAGTCATAAGTATATCTAGTTGCCGGGTCCGTAGCATTTTTGGCTCCTGTATATTTCAGTACATTTTCACTCATATCAATTTCACGTGTTCCGCTAATTGGCTCACTTATGATTTTGTTATAATCTGTTTTTACTGGTGCTGGGGTAGCATCGTTTCCTCCTGCAATTCGAACAGCATAAATGCGAACAGGAGCAACGTTAGCCGGAAGACGATCATTTCTAGTGTTTGAAGGTTGAGCGGCTGTCTCCATAGCGGCTAGGCCGTCAGTTTGAGTATATGTCATATAAATATGTGTTGCGGTAGCTGTAGGGTTGTTTGTTCGTCGTAAAAGAAATGTATCATAATAATTAGCATTATTACTATTTGCTTGGGGTGCAGAAGCGGTGTTAATAAGACCGTTTCCGTTAGGATTATAAGGGCGATAATGAATACCTTCGACTGACGTTGTTGAGGAAGCATTAAAGGTAACCGAAGGTGTACTAGCAGACGTATATAAAATTCGTAATGGCCGAATACCTTCTTTATATCTAGGACCAGATCCATCAAGAATATCTTGACCATAAGCCGCAAATTGTTTGAAGGTTTTGGCCGTACTATGAAATTGCATTGATCCTTGCGTATGATAACGATACGCTGATGCACTTTCAAAAGGCGGAAAATTTAAATCCCCAGAGCGATCTCTTAAATTAGTAAAAGTATAATAAGGTAAATCGTCTTCAAGAATAACAAAATTGCTCGGGTCAACGTCTTTAAGAATAACTGAAGCTCCATAACGCACTATAGCTACCTCTTTAACTTGGTTTGGATTTGATGCGGTTCCGTCAGGAATCATCATTGTAATCATATATCGATAATTATTAGCTGAATTATAATTAATCCCGCTCGTCGGATCTTTTATCATGTGATAATCTGCGTTTTGAGACCCATTAGCACCACGTTGCATGTCGGCACTGGTAATCCGTTTTGTCGTGTATTTCATCGCATCACTTATTTTATAAGGTGCTTGGTTATAATTGCTGGTAGTTGAAACTTCCCATTTTTCACCGTCTTCTTCAGGCCATATTTTTTCAATACGATCATCACCTTTAGTTTCTTTTGAGTGGGCAAACGTAAAGACACCAACATTAAAGGCTTTTTGTGCTGGGTAGTTAGCGCCATAAAGTTCTGCGCCAAATGTCTCTTTAATTCCGTATTCATCACCGTTTCTTGGCCCAATTGGAGGAACGTTTTTTTCCATAAAAGACCAAACGTCTTCCGAATAAAGAACCCCAAGACCAAGACCCATGCTTGATTGGCCTAGTTGATCAATAAATCCAGTAGAACTAAGTGGCATTGATTGTTCTTCATTAATAATTAAATCAGTGTAATAACCAATTACACCTTGAGCGGTTGTATATTTTGCGCTGGTTCCTCCGCTAACTCTAAAAGCTTTAACATGTTGATCTCTGTTTCCAGTGCTTGAATAATAAACACTTATGTCACTAACCTTTGCGTATTGTGCGTGACCAATTAATAGACCAATATGGTTTGTTTCATACGTTCCGGAGGTAACAAATCGTTTATGATCACTGCCTGAAGCCTGTGTACCAACACTCGTGGCGTTAATTTCAACATTATAAAGAACTAAATTACTAATATCACCAATTGTTGTATTACCGGCAGGTTTCGTTTTCGGACCAACATTACCAAAAATGCCTATATCGAATTGATTTTCGGTGGCATTAACACGAATATTACCTAAAATTGAGGTATCACTATAAACCAGTCCGCCATTTTCTGAATTTGGTAGAGTTATATAATCCCCGGTTGAGGTGGCTTTAACACCACGTAATTTCGAAACAAACGGAAATTCTTCGGTTCCAATTGATTGAATATTCATGAGTGAATTATAAGTTCCGCCGCCAATGAAAACAGGTTTTCCATATTCAGTTGAAACTTGGAAAACAGAATTTTCGTCAATCAGTCGTTTATCTGCCCGGTTTTGTAATGTGTATAAGTTAACAAGGTGAACTGGGTCTGAAATTAAATATGGGTTATTTTCGCTTCCCCACGTTCCAGTTGGATTCATTGTAGAATGAAGACGGCCGAAAATTAAGTCGACTTCCATTTCATTCCATGATTCACGGAAACTATTTTGAACAAAATAAGCAAAAGTAACCATTGAAATGTTAATAACAAATGTTAAAGCAATTGTTAATATTACCGCTAACCGGGTTTTTTGCTTATTCATTAATCGTCCTCTTCTCAATATTAAAGTTAAATTCAAATCCAAGATTATAAGGCGAATATATAAGTGGGATAATATCAATAATATTTTGTACTTGTTCTAAATTAAGATAAAACATCACATAAAGATATTCATTCTTCGCTAAGTCGGTTGGCGAGATAATTTGATTGTTGCTATTAACTTGTGTTCCTTCAATACTGTCAAAAAGTGCTATTGGATTAAGCGCATTATTCGTGGAACGCATTACCTTAAAGTAATAGGCAGCTTGGTCGGGTTCACTATCGTAATAAGAAAGACCCTCAAGATCAAGAACAACCGCGTCTGGAAGATAAATCCCTAAACCAGCATCATAGTTTGATTTAACAACTATTTCAATTTCTTCCATCATTAAAAAATAGTTTGTTAGGGCGTCACTCGTTTCCGTAAAGTTAAACATGTAATAGGAAATATGGTCGTTAGGTAAAACGTCAATTCTCTCCATTGTTCCCATTTTTTGTTCAGGTACATTAGGAAGGTCAAAGTCTTCCCACTTATTTGTTTGGCCACTTTTAATATTCCAAATTTTACTAGAAGCAACTCCTTCGAGTTGACCAGGCTTATTATCAATATTATTAAAAGGATAAGAAGTTAAAATCCACGCAAAACTAACACTTGCGGTGACAAGTGAAGTAAACGCTAATAGCGTTAACGCTAAAGAAAGCGTTACTTTCCGCTTCATTATGGATTACCTTCCTTTAGATGAATTTTAAAGTCGCGACTAGAAACACCATCAGTGGGCCACGCATCCATATAAACATTTTGATTTGTGCCGTTGTCAACAAAAAGGAGAGTGTATTCAACTTTTAAGACATCTCCTACTTCAAGATGGGTGTCTTCAAGTATTTCAAGTTCAGAAATTGCAACTTCCGCTGCAACGCCGTTTACTTGCCCACTACCTAAAGGCGTGGTCTCCACTAAAAAATCACTAACAGGATTAATTAAAGAAACATCGGCGTCATTAACCTTTGCGGAAATGTTTTCAATTTTGATTTGGGAGCCAAAGTAATAGTAAAAACCTTCTACTCCATAGAGACCATCTTCATCAATAAACGGTACTTCTTGGACGGGGGTGGGGCTCAGGAAGGCCAAATTAAGATTTGTCGCTAATTCCCCAGTATTAGTTATTTCAAATCTAATGGTTATTTCTTTTTGACCAGGAAAGAGGTCGTGATACTCAATGTTTGATCCACTAAGTTGGACATTATCGATAAATGTTAAGTAACTTACTTGATATTGAGCGACTGCGGTAGTTTCTGGCTTAAGAATAGCAGCGTCACGCTTATGGGTAAACCAAGCAAAAGAAACACTAAAAAAAGCGGTTAAGGTCGCTGCAAGCGCTAACCCGGATACAACCAAGCTTACTTTTTGTAGTTTCTTCTTCATCTTATAATAAAAATGCCAGCCTCTCTAAATATTCTTATTGTGGCAGCTGGCTATCTATTTTTTTATAGACCCTTTAGTTTTGCGTCATTAGATTGCTCTAATTTTGCTTTTTACAAGATTAATTATACATATATATATGTACTTGTCAATAAAGTAATACTCCATATTATATATTTCTTCCTTAAAAGGAAGGTAATTGCCGGTATTTATCACATTTATTTTCCATGTAACTAACTTTAACGACCTTGATTATTGTTTTTTAACTCTATGTTCTTTTTAGTTAGTAAAATCAAGAAATTTAAGATTTTTCGGCGAAACACCGACTCCACTCTTGTTTTTGCCGAGAAATATTTATACTTTTGCTAAAGGAAATCGAAATTATCTTATATAAAGAAATAAAAACCTAAAAAAAATCCCCTTTAATCTTTTACAAAATTACGGGGTAACTCACAAATAAATGGTGCCGACGATAGGACTCGAACCTACAACCTATTGATTACAAATCAATTGCTCTGCCAATTGAGCCACGTCGGCACATAA
>CAYJAE010000051.1:0-6487 GCA_964368105.1 uncultured Staphylococcaceae bacterium | reverse complement strand
CTACCTCTTCCATGCCATGGAAGCGCTCTCCCAGGTGAGCTACGGCCCCAACAATATTAATAAGAATACATTTATTTTTGGAAGTTGTCAAATGTTTTAAGTGCGATGGACCATGATATTTATTGCTAAGACACCACACTCTTCAATAGCGGATTTAGTGTAATACTTTTCCATGTCGTTAGGATGAGCGGGGTCATCCGCCAAATAGCCAAGAACAACTTTATTGAAGTGGTTGTATAACTCACTGAAATCGTTAAAAACATCAAGCTTTGTGACAATTACCGTTAATTCTTCCTTTGTTTCTGTGTTTGTAAAAACAATGAGGTCGCCAACCCGTAAAAGTTTGCGCTTTTCATCGTTTAAGCGCATTTCAACCGTTTTTTGTCCACTTTTAATAAAGGAGAACGGTCCAGGATGAAGGTTATAGTAATGTTTGTTCATAATATAATGGCGCGCTAGAGAGGATTCAAACCTCCGACCTATCGCTTAGGAGGCGATTGCTCTATCCACTGAGCTACCAGCGCATGTCTTTATAATAACAAATTTTCTTGAATAGTTATAAAATATATTCATGCATCAAGCACTAATTATTAAAACATTTAAAAACTACTTACAAACTGAAGAAGTCCATCTTTCAAAATGCGATAGATTTTTGGGTGGAATGAGCAATTACACATATCATGTTGTTGTAAATGATACACATTACGTTATTCGGATTGCGGATGGAGACGGAAAAAAATTCGTATCTTACCCAATTGAAAATCTCCATTTATTTTTAGTAGAGCCGTTTAATCTAACAACAAAAACACTATATTACGACACGGAAAAAGGCATTAAAATTAGTGAGTACATAAGTGGTAGTGACTTAACGGTCGCCCCTTTAGTGGAAGCGGATTTAGATAGTGTTAGTAATATTTTACGGGAACTCCATGCTTTAAAAATCGAAGGAGTGGATTTTGATCCTGCTCCCCGTTTAGTGCGCTATGAAAAGACCCTACTTTCCTCCTTAAGCGAAGAATATTACCGCATTAAAGCTTTCTGGTTAAATGAATTAAATACGACTTATAAAGATGTTGAACACGTCTTTTGTCATGGTGACGCCCAACGCTCCAATATCTTAAAAACTAATGAGAGAATTTACTTGCTTGACTTTGAATTTTCCGGACTTAACGACCCATATTCTGATGTTGCTAGTTTTGGTAACATTACGTTTAATGATCCGCTATTACTTTTAAATTACTATTTAAAACGTCAAGCTAAACCGGCGGAAGTTCGTCGTTTAATGTTCAATCGACTTTACCAAGTTTTGCAGTGGCACGTCGTTGCTAAGCATAAACATGAAATTGGACTTAGTGAAAAATTACACATTGATTTTGAACGTTACTCAGCAAATTACTTGCGTTTTGCCGCTGAATTTAAAGAAAACATGGAAAAACTACCTACAAAATAAAAAGCCGCTTAACTAAAGCGGACTTTTATTTTTAGTGAATTAGTGAATATTTATTCTAAATTGCTTTCGCCGTTTTCAAGTGATAACCGTTGTTGACGACGAGCTTTTTTCTCAGCAATTACTTCGGCTTTTTGGCCGTGAACTGCAAGGACAATAGCGGTTAAGATACCTGCTAAAACGATTAATAAACTACCGAAGACGAGCCAATTCATTTTCATGGTTGCAGCAAAGGCTTCATTTGCTTCGCGTAAGTCATTGGTGATGTTTGCGATGTTCATTGAGATAACGTGTAAGATAACGAGGACTAAACCACTTACAGCAATTAAGCCAAAAATAATATAAGCAATTAATTCTCCAACTTTAATGTTTTTGTTTTTCATAAATTCTCCTTAATTGTAACTGACAATTGATACTGCGTAACCATTGATGCCAACATGAGTCATAAAGACCGGATCAATGCGCTTCGTTAAACCAAGAATAATGTTTGGCCAACGTTTAGTTATTGTATCATAAAGCGTCACAAAAATACTATCTTCGGGACGATAACTAAATAAATTAATAAAAATATTCGTAAAAGCTGTAGCAACTGCTTCAATTTTATCTAAGATGATATTAAGGGTTTTTTCACGGTTACGATTTTGGGAAATAACCTTTAATTCTCCACTTGAAAATTCCACAAGCGGTTTAATCTTAAAAGCTAAACTCAGAATATATTTAAGTGGGTTAAGCCGTCCACCTTTGACGAGGTGTAATAAATCATTAAGTTCAAAGTACATCACGCTAGAATCACGTCTTGCTTCTAATGCACTAATTAATTCGCTGGCAGACGGATCAGTTTCGAGAAGTGGAAGAAGAGAAGTAAAAAGAACGTCTTGACCAATTGAAGCATATAAAGAGTCATGGACAAAGGTTCGGTTTTGTCTTTCTGGCGATAAATTATTACGTCCTAATAAGGCGACGTCATATGTCGCACTTAGTTTACTAGAAAGAGTAACAATAACGACTTCTTCGTATCCTTCATCAAAAAGTTGATTAATTGCTTCTTCAAAGTCATACGGAGAAGGAGAACCACTTTTCATACTTTTATAAGTTGAAAAGTTAGTCCGGAATTCTTCTTCGTTTAAGGACATCGCTGGATAGTTCTCACCATTAATTGCTAAATTAAGTGAGACAAAGCGCACGTCGTATTTTTTAATGTTTTCATCACTAATAATTGCGGTTGAATCAAATATTAATCCAGTTTTTCGTTTTGACATTAGGCTAAATCCTCCGGTTTTTTCTTGGTTTGTTCGGCGGTGAATTGTTGATATTCTTTAGCGAGTGGTAAAAAGAAAGTGCGCCATTTCG
This sequence comes from uncultured Staphylococcaceae bacterium, assembly GCA_964368105.1. GTDB lineage: Bacteria > Bacillota_I > Bacilli_A > RFN20 > CAG-826 > UBA1361. The sequence goes on along the minus strand of CAYJAE010000051.1, from coordinate 3,690 downwards.
CTTCCGCATCTTGTAAGGTTTTTAAACAGAGAGCGTTAACTTCTTCAAAAAGCATAGGGAAGGTTTGCCCTTCAGCAAGATCCCGTTTACCGCCCATTGCGTCGATGAAAGCACGGACGTGATCAACCATAGTATTATAAGTGACGTTTTTAACGTTACTATGTTGACCCATGAAATTAATAAAGCCCACGAGTTGAACGATGTCTTCGTTAATAAACTTTGAAACTGGGCTTGGTTCACCTTTGTTTTCACGCATTGCTTCACTAAATTCTTTAAATAGTTTAAAGACGTCATTCATAATGCAGTAGTGGGCTAAGCTCTTGAAGAAATATTCATCCGCTGCGACAACGTCGGCGATTGATTGTTCAAAGGCCCCACTCTCTTTTGCAAAATTCATGTAACCATTTAAAATATCGAGTAGCGTTTGATAAATGCCAATGGACATATTATAAATTGCTTTATGTTGGCTGCGGTCAACTTCAACAGTGTCGGTCGTAAGATGAAAGATGCGTGACTCTTTACCAAAAATTTCATCTTGGTAATCCTTAATATTTTGAATAAGCTTTTCCGACTTTTCACTATTGATCGAAACAAAGTGAGCAAATGGAGAACCTTCACCTACTAAAAGATTAAAACTATTGCGGCGATGTTCAAAAATATCCTTAGGATAAATGTTTTCTTTCGCCGGGGCGGCATAGCCGATAGTGTCGCGGATAACCATATTAATTTGGTAAATCCCAACAATGTATTGAGTTGTTGAATTCATAATTTAAGCTCCTGTTCTATAAAATATGTTTTTCTAAATGATGGAAACGTCTAATAATAGTATTGGCAAATTTTTTAACTTTTCGATGGCCGTGACTTAAACAAAACGAGTTTTCGTGAAACGCATTAAACATTGAAATGTCATTTCCGGAATCACCCACAACATAAACATTCTCATGTTTAATGCCTTTTCCTTCAATATAACGCTCAATTCCTTGCGCTTTTGATGAATTTGGCGGGGTTATTTCAATAAATCCCCCGGTCCAACTTGATTCAAAGACACCAGCATACTTTTCCCGTAAGTAGGAGTTCGCTTTCCTGGCTTGTTGAACAGCGCTTGGAGAAAGACCATAAAAAATCATTACTTTATAAACTTCCTTACTTTTTATTTCATTAAAAAACTCTTCATTGGAATAACGGAATTTTTCCGCATAATTACCTTGGAACAAATAGTAAAAGCGGTAGAAAATAGCTAAACCACGGCCGAGTTGTGTAGTTGATAATAAGAGTGGATATTTTTTAGACATAATGACTCTTCCAACACACGGATAGAGAAATTCAAGTTCAGACAATACTTTATCAATTTGAAAATCCAAAAAGTGTGATTCTTTAACTTCACCGTCCACTAAAGTGTAGGCACCGTTCATGCCAATAACGTCAACTTTGCGGTCGACTAGCGTGACAACCTTCTTGGCAAAATCTGGACTACGGCCGGTCACAAGCACAACTTTATTACCTTCATCAATAAAACGGCGAATGAATTTTAGGTTTCGATATGTAATAAGTCTCCGTGGTCGTTTAGGATAAAATAGGGTTCCATCCAAGTCACTGGCAAGTAGTTTGATTTCTTTTTCCATATGACAATTATTATACACTATTAATTATCATTATCATTAATGATAAGTAGTTAAAGCGCTTCTCTGAATAGGTAATAATCTATTTTATCAACGGCTCAATCCTTTAATTTCGTCCCTTAAAACCCAAAAGAAAAAGGCCTCTAAAGTGAGACCTTAATTCTAATAAATTTACTTTATTTAATTTTGTTTTCCGCTTGGATAATACCGTATCCGCCATCATTACGAATGTAGAGGAGGGAAATTAATCCGTCTTCTTGATCTAAATAGAGGAAGAATTTATGGCCAAGGGCTTCCATCCGAGTGATGGCGTCTTCTAAGTCCATTGGTTCAAGATAAATTGACTTCATGCGGACAACTTTTTCATCTTCAGCATCAACTTCAATTGCTTCAAAGTTTTCAAAAGCAATTGCTTCGGAAATACTAAGCTTATTTTTACGACTTAGGCGGTTTTTGAGACGGCGCATTTGCGCTTCAAGCGAGTCGACGGCTTTATCAAAAGCAGAGTAGAGGTCGGGATCTTTTTCTTCGGAACGGAAGTCGAGGAACTTTGTAAAAATAGTTACTTCAACTTTGGCAACAGCGCGATGCTTGGAGACAACTGCGCGACAATCTACGTCATCATTAATGATGAAATATTTGTCCATACGAGAAAGCTTTTTCTCAAGGGCACTTCTAATTGCGTCGGTTACGACGATGTTTTTACCAACAATTTGATATTTCATGTAGTGATTCCTTTCTATCAAGTGATGGTTTCTTGTTACTTTTATTTTACCACGAGCGGGCCATCTTGCGAAAGAAGTTAGGTAAAAATTACTATTATTTATTTTGATGTTTATTAAAGAAGGACTTTAAAGCGCTTACTTTGTCAAGTTTCTCCCATGGAACCTCAACATCGGGTCGGCCAAAATGGCCAAGCGCACTTAAATCTTCATAACGGAATGACGGAGTTTTAAGGGCAAAGGATTTAATAATCATCCCGGGACGCGCGTCAAAAACAGCCTTAACAGCGTCGTAAATTAAAAGAAGTTCGACAGTGTTTGTGTTAAAAGTATCAATAAAGAGACTGACGGGAGTCGCGACCCCAATTGCGTAACTTAATTGAATTTCTGCCTTTTGACAAACACCGCTTGCGACGAGGTTTTTAGCAATATAGCGGGCAAAATATGTCGCACTGCGATCAACTTTACTTGGGTCTTTACCACTAAAGGCGCCGCCACCGTGTTTAGCGTAGCCCCCATACGTATCAACAATGATTTTCCGTCCGGTCAGTCCGGTGTCACCGGCTGGTCCGCCAATAACAAAGCGACCGGTTGGATTTACTAAGTATTTGAAGTCAGTATTTAAATTAAAGCTTTGGGCGACCGGAATCATAATATTTTCGTAAATATAAGATTTAAAAGCGTCAAGATTAACATCTTCGTCATGTTGGACACTCATGAGAATGGTGTCGATAGCAATTTGTCCATCTTCGTAATATCTAATTGTTACTTGCGACTTCATATCAGGACGAGCGTGTTCAAAAGTCCCTTCTTTCCGCATCTTTGTCGCGACCCGCATTAATTTATGGGCGATAACAATGGCTAAAGGCATGTAGCCTTCACTTTCACTAGTGGCGTAACCAAACATAATTCCTTGGTCGCCTGCTCCTAATTCTTCAGGTCTTTTTTGCCCTAACCCAAGCGCAATATCACTACTTTGGGTGTTGACTTTAACGAGAATTTCACATTCTTCAGCGCTAAAACCAAGTTTTGGATTAGTGTAGCCAATTTCTTTAATGACTCGTCGTGCGATTCCTTCGTAATTTGGAGTCTTGCCGTTAAGAGTGATTTCCCCGCTGATTAAGAGGAAGTTGCCGGTTGCGAAAACTTCGCAGGCGACCCGAGCGTTTTCGTCAAGCGCTAAACAAGCGTCAAGAATTGCGTCGCTAATACGATCACAAATTTTATCGGGATGGCCTTCACTGACTGATTCACTAGTGAAGAGTGTATATTTATTCATAATATTGTTCCTTTCTTTTGAAAAAAAATACTTTCCAAGGAAAGCATTTAATTACTTTCCTTATCGTTAC
>CAYJAE010000050.1:0-6489 GCA_964368105.1 uncultured Staphylococcaceae bacterium | reverse complement strand
AGCTGAGCTAAGCATCCGGCGAGTCGCTAATTTTTATGCCTAATTAGAATATCACTGACTCCTCTGTTAGTCAACAAATAATGTGCAAGTTTTTGAATTAATCGTTAGAAATATCTCCCTCAAATGGTTCTTCAATTTTCTTAAGTGCCGTAAAAGCCCGATTTGCTCTTATAAAGAGAAGGAAGAAAAGCGCGAGACAGACGATATTTAAGATGTAGAATACAACGTTATCTTGCTCAACAATCTCTAAAGCGGCGTATTGCTTATCAATTAAGACTAAAACAACAATTTCATAGATGATAATAACTGCGCTACTTATTAAGGTAATAAGCGTCATTGTTTTCAGCTTACCAACGCTTGTACTTGTTAGCTCGCGTAAGGCTTTTTTAAGAAAAACAAGAATGATAATAATTAAGATTAGTAAAACGACATTAAGCGTAAGTTGAACAAAGATTGAAATGAGTATGTTGTGTAAAACTTTAACTTCCGCAGAAGCACTACCAAACTTTAGTGCTATGTCTGCAATTGTTGATTGAACATTAGTAATACTACCAAAGCCAATAAAGAGTCCAAACGCAATAATTACTAATAAAACAATCGCAAGAAGATTAACAAGTCTTAAAGGATTCTTTACAAGCGTATCATCTTGTCTTTTTCCTTCTTTGTTTAGTTTAGGACGAAAAAATTTATTGGAAGCCACAATAACCTTCTTTCTTTTTTCTTAGAAAACTAAATTTAGTAGCCTTTCTTCCCAAGGAGCGCAAACATGTTCTTCTTATAAACTTCCACTCCTGGTTGATTAAACGGATTAACTTCTAAAAGATAAGCACTAAAAGCACAGGAACGCATAAAGAAGTAAAAGAGGTAACCAAGTGTTTTAGCGTTCATCTCCGGAATCTCTAAAATAATATTTGGCACCCCACCCTCACTAGTGTGGGCCTTAAGTGTTCCTTGGAAAGCTTGTTTATTAACGTAACTAAGGGGCTTACCCGCTAAATAGTTAAGTTCGTCGGCGTCATCTTCCGCAAACGGGACAATAACATCATAAAGCGGCTTTTCCACATAAAGAATTGTTTCAAAAAGCATTGCTGATCCTTCTTGAATGAATTGTCCTAAACTATGTAAATCCGTTGAGAAAGAGACTGAGGCTGGGAAAAGTCCTTTTTTGTCTTTTCCTTCGCTTTCGCCATACAACTGTTTAAGCCATTCACTAAGCATCGCAAATTGTGGTTCATAGACTACAAAAAGTTCCACATAATAATTATGACGGTACATATAGTCTCTTGTAAGAGCGTATTTAACTAAATCGTGATCAATATTATCGTAACTCTCTTCGTAGGCTTTTAAAGCTCCCGCCATCATTTCATCAACGTTAATACCTGCAACCGCCATAGGAAGGAGGCCAACTGCGGTTAAGACACTATATCGTCCTCCAATGTTTGAAGGCAGAACAAAGGTTTCATAACCGTTTTCACTTGCGGCTTTCCGGAGCGCTCCACTTTTAGCGTCAGTCGTAGCAAAAATCGCTTGATTAGCTTTCACTGAACCAACTTTTTCCACGAGTAAATTCTTTAAAAGACGGAAAGCAATACTTGTTTCTGTTGTCGTGCCGCTTTTAGAAATAACGTTAATCGCAAAATTACGAGTCTTTAAGTATTCAAGGGTTTGCGCGGTTAGAGTTGGTGAAAAAGTGTGGCCTAAAAAGATAATTTCAACGCCCCCCACTTTTCTTAAACCTTGTAGTGCTTCAAGGGCGGCCCGGGCTCCAAGATAGCTACCGCCGATACCGGTAACGACTAATGTATCAAAGTTTTTTTGAATGTACTTCGCGGCTTTTTTAATCCGACTAAACTCTTCTTTGTCGTAATCCCGCGGCCAATCCGCCCAGCCAAGATAATCACTGCCAAGACCTGTTTTCTCATTAATCATTTCATTAATTTTTAATAGCTTTTCCCTCTCTGCTTGAAGGGAGGGGACAACTTTAAGATGCTCTAAGTTTAATTTAATCATTTTTAATTTCCTTTAATGTTTCTTCTATCCACACTGGCAGTTTTTCTTTAAGACTCGTAAAGTTAACTTGCGCTGGATTGATTACGCTTGTTTTATTGTTTTTAGCAAAGACTGTTCGTTCATTAAGCGGGACTGACTTTAGTGAAAGTTTTAAAAATCCGTTCTTCTCATCAATTTCAATAATCCGCACTTTAATAAGTGCACCGTCTTGTAAGTAAGTATTAATGTTACTAATATACGAATCACTAATTTGTTTAATATGCAAAAGTCCGCGGTGGCCATCTTCAAAAGAAAGAAATGCGCCATACGACTTAATTTCAGTAATAGTTCCTTCGACTAACGAGTCTAATTCATAAATATTCATTAGTTACAGCAACTTCTTTTTTTCAATTTGTTCCGCAATGTTAACTTGGTCAACAATTAGTTTAATAATCTTGGAGATTTCACTATTTTCGGAGTAATCTGCGCGAGCGACAAAATTAACCCGTCCTTCGTGATATAAATACTCTACTTTTTCCCGTTCTCCTTTTGGATAAACCGCAATTGAGTGACCGCCATTTTGTTTCACTAAAAGCATAACTGGAACGTCGGTCATCCCGTCCCCAACATAGATTACATTACGATGAGGAATGCGGTGGACGGACTTCCGATTTAAGGCATTATCTTCACTAACATTAAGGACGCCCTTTGTAATACGGAAATAAAACTGCGTTTTTGCCGTGTAATTAATCGCAAGCTTCGGCCAAACCGGGATATTTGTCTCGGGATCAAAATAAAATTCACAACCAAAAATAGCTTTAAAATGCTTGGCTATTTCTGAGCCGTCAATAATTTCTTTCGTTCCACTGCTGATGATGTAATGTTCAATTTCGATGCCTTTTTCTTCGCCATACTTATTAATGCGTTCAAACCAAGTTTTGACACCTTTAAAGTATTCAACTTCTTTGCCGAGCGAAAAAAGATAATCCCGAGTGAGGACAATGCCTTTTTCTTTAGCTTTGACAATCATCATAAACATGTAGGAAAGAATCCGTTCAACGCCAGTATCTTGACTAAACTTGCCAGTTTCTTCCCAAAACTCCGGTGGGGTCATGCCTAGAGCAGGGATAAAACTATAGTTTTGCATATCTTGGTCAGTTAATGTTTTATCAAAATCATATATTATTGCAATTATCGGTTTTGGTACATTCATTATATAAACCTCCGTTTATATATTTTATCACGAGTGCACTTCTTTGTCAAAAGGCGGGTTATTGGTCGATAAGGTTGCAAAAAGGCACTAATTTTAGACCACGAATGCCTCATATTAATATTTAAAAATTATAAATGGAACCGTTTACTTGACAAAACACGCTTAAATGTATGTTATAATCATTTTATGCAAGCGGTCCGAATTATTATTCTTATTTCGTTTATAATCTACTTCTTTTTATCACTGATTTTTTTGCATATTACCCTCTCATACAAACGGCAATACAAAAAAAGCGGAGAAATCCTCTTTAGCCTCTTTCAAAATCAAGCAAATCTTCTCACAATGTTAGGTGAAGAATGCGGCACTTCAATCGTGGATGTTGCTACTCTTGAAAATGAAATCAACCAAAAAAACTATAAAAATGTCAATAAAATTATTACAAATTACGAGCGAACCCTTACATTATTTTTAAAAGACAATAAATGTAGTTCAAGCAAATTTCAACAAATTATTAATGGGATTAACGAAAACACCACTTTAATTCGCAATGAAGTATATCGTTATAACAAACTCGTTGACAACTTAAATATTAATAAGGAATCACTCTTATTTGCGCTTTTCGTTGAATTTATGCGCCTTAAAAAAATCGATAAAATTTAAACTTTGTATCATTTACCGCCCCGAAATTTACCTTTAGTAATATAATTACTACGGAAAGAAGGTTTTATTATGAGCAAAAGACCAATTATATTCACCATCCTTGATGGCTACGGATATAGCACTAAAAAAGAAGGCAACGCAGTTCTTGCCGCAAAAACACCACATATTACCGGTTTCTTTGACAAATATCCTACGACTTTAATTGAAGCAAGCGGGGAAGCTGTTGGCTTACCAGCCGGTCAAATGGGTAATAGTGAAGTCGGGCATATGAATATTGGAGCCGGACGGATTGTTTATCAATCTCTCACTTATATTAATCAACTCATTAAGGATGGCCGCTTCTTTGATAACGAAGAATACGTGAACGCTATTAAACATTCCTTAAAGAACAATTCAAAATTACACATTATGGGCTTAGTTAGTGACGGGGGTGTTCACTCGCACATTAATCACATCATTGCCCTGCTTGATCTTGCCAAAAAACATGGCGCAAAAGAAGTTTATCTCCACGCTTTTATGGACGGACGTGACGTCTCCCCGCAAAACGGACCGCACTACATTCAAACCCTCGTTGACCATATGGAGAAAATTGGCCTCGGAAAACTCGCTACCATTGGTGGCCGCTATTACGGGATGGACCGCGATAAAAACCTGAACCGGGTTGATGTAGCTTATAAAGCAATTGTTGAACGTAAAGGCCTCTTCTTCACCGACTTCCATGATTACTTTAAAGAACAATACGAAACTTTACCGAAAAACGGCTTTGAACCAAGTGACGAATTTTTGGTTCCGGGAATTAATAGTAACGTCAGTGGCCAAATTAGTGATAATGACGCTGTTATTTTCTTTAATTATCGTCCGGACCGGGCAATTGAAATGGGCACAATTATTACTAACCCATCCTTCTATCAAAACCCACCACTAAAAGACGGCGTCCCTGCTTTTAAGAGTTATACACCTGAAGTAATTCTTCATAACATTTATTACGTTTGTACGATGAAATACGCTGATTCAGTTCATGGCCACATTGCCTTATCATTACCAAAACTTGATAACGGACTAGGCGTCTTCCTCGCTGATCATGGCTATAAACAACTCCGAATCGCAGAAACTGAAAAGTATGCCCACGTCACCTTCTTCTTCGACGGAACCGTTAATTATGACGGCGTTGAAAAACCGGAACTTAAAGGCTCACGCCGAGTCCTTGTTCCTTCACCAAAAGTCGCTACTTACGATTTAATGCCGGAAATGTCGAGTCGCGGCATTACTGATGCTTTAATTAAAGAACTTGATAAAGGTGATCTTGATGTTGTTATCTTAAACTTTGCAAGTCCGGATATGGTTGGCCATACCGCAATTATGAGTGCGGTCGTTAAAGCAATTGAAGTTGTTGACGAATGTGTCGGCCGCATTATTTCTTGGGTTGATAAACATGACGCAACCCTAATTTTAACCGCTGATCACGGTAATGCTGAAAAACTCGTGGACGAAGAGGGTCTCCCCTATACCGCCCACACCACAAACCTCGTTCAATTTGGAATTAATCATAAAAATGTTACACTTATGAAAGTGGGCGGTAAACTTGGGAACATCGCCCCAACGATTATTGATTTATTAGGAGACACTCCTCCAGTCGAAATGACTGAGCCAAGTCTAATTATTAACAAGAAAGGTAAATAAACAACTATGAAATTTAGTCAATATCCATTTCACGTCCCAAACGTGGAAAAAGTCAAAAAAGAGTTAACCAAACTCCTTACCGCTTTTAAAGAAGCAAAAAATGCCGATGAAGCCGCGCGCTTAATGAAAAAAATCAGTACTTACGCTGATGACTTATCAACTGACCTCACCATTATTAGTGTGAAGTTTTCCCAAGACGCCAATAACGAAGAATACGTTAAGGCCCAAGAATATGTTGACCACAACATGCCTTACGTCAGCGCTCTTCTTAACGAATACAATAAACTTGTGCTCGCTTCCCCATACCGCAAAGCGTTAGAAGAAAAATTTGGTAGTTATCTTTTCAAAATGCTTGAAGTGTCCGCTAAAACATTTGATCCAAGTATTATTGAATTACTCCAAAAAGAAGCAATGCTTGAAAACGAGTATTCAAAAATCACTGCGGGAGCGAAAATTCTCTTTGACGGAGAAATTTATAACCTCTCACAACTCGGTAAATTCACTCAACATAAAGACCGTGATATAAGACGACGTTCAAACGCCGCAAATATTAAGTTTTTTGAAGAAAATGACGAAGCCTTTGGACGTATTTATAACGACCTCGTCCAAACTCGCCATCAAATGGCGGTTAAGCTTGGCTTTAAGAATTACTTAGAACTCGGTTATTTAAAATTAGGTCGACTTGATTACACCGCTAAAGAAGTCGCGGGTTACCGTGACCAAATTTATCGTGAAGTCGTACCTCTCGTTCACAAATTATATAAAACAAGTTTAAAACGGACAGGCATTAAAGACGCTCGTTATTATGACTTAGGCCAAAGTTTCCTTGATGGTAACCCACTTCCAGTTGGTAATACCGCAGAATTAACAGCGAAAGCAGTCAAGATGTATGACGAATTAAGTCCGGAAACTGGTGAGTTCTTCCGCTTTATGGTTGATAACGAACT